>JBHIWT010000152.1:0-8661 GCA_041987265.1 Hyphomonadaceae bacterium | reverse complement strand
GGACGTTCAATTATCCGTTCAGCCCGCGCCGCAACGATGGTCGCGACCACCAGTCCCAGAACCATCATCGCCGAGCTGAACGCGGTGACATGCTGGGCCTCGCCGAACACGCGTCCGACAAGTTCGAACATCGCCATGCCGACAGCGACGTGCACCATGTAGAGCGCATAGGAGATCTCGCCCAGATAGGTCGAGAAGGGGTGCTCAAGGATACCGTCAGCGCCCAAACGCCCGCGCTCGGCCGCAGCCGCGATCAGAGCGATCATGGCGAGCAGAAGGACCCAGTCAGGCATGTCGATCGCCGCAAGCCCCAGCACCACAAGGATCAGCAAGGGCGCGCTCCAGGTGTTGGAAAGGGCCGTCACCCGGTAGCGTCCCATCACCTCGCGCAGGCCCGCGCCGAGCAGGAATTCAGGAAGGATGCGCAGCGGGCGCCAGTCGGGCAGATGGGTCGACACATCGCCCGCGACCTCCAGCGCTGCGAAATACCAGCCAAATGTCGCAATGACCCCCGCCGCCAGCATCATGCGTGGGCGCCCGGCGAGTATCATCACAAGCGGGAAGCTCAGGTAGGCGAGGAACTCAGCGCTGATCGACCATGAGGGATAGTTGAACGTCTCCCCTGTCCCCAGCCATGCGTGGACCAGGAAGGTCTGCGGCACGATCTGGCTCATGTCGAACTTCTCGGCCGAATCGAGCTGCAGGCCGATCACCGGCGCCGCCAGCGCGAGCGCGACGAAGAAAGCCAGCGTCACCGCGTGCATCGGGTAAACCCGCGCCAAACGCTTGATCACAAAGGCGCGGTGCGAATACGTCCCATCCCGCAGGCTTGAACGGTAGACGTGGGCCAGCACGAACCCCGACAGGATGAAAAAGAAGTCGACCGCCAGATAGCCCTTATACAGGACCGGCACGCCGACCGCCTCGACGCCAGCGTAAGGGCGGAAATGGAACACAACGACCCACAAGGCCGCCAGATACCTCAACGAGGTCAGGGCCTTCAGCTCCGCCGGAAACGCCAGACCTGGCGCGGCGGTCTCAACTGATGAGCGAGCAGTCTGCGTCATGATAACCAGCCAGCAGGCAAGTCGTATGCCGAGGCCCATTGCCTCGCCACGCCAAGCAGTTCTATTGGGCGGGATGAGGACGAGCCGGTAATGAACGAACAAACCACCGTTAACACACCCAAGGTCGGGATCGTCTCGCTGGGCTGTCCCAAAGCGTTGGTTGACTCCGAGCGGATCATCACCCGCCTCCGCTCAGAAGGCTATGCGATATCGCCGGACTACAAAGGCGCGGACCTCGTTCTGGTTAACACCTGCGGGTTCCTGGATTCCGCCCGCGACGAAAGCCTGGAAGCGATCGGCGAGGCGCTGAACGAGAATGGCAAGGTGATCGTCACCGGCTGTCTGGGGGCTGAGGCCGAGGTCATCACTTCGCGGCACCCCGACGTGCTCGCCGTTACCGGGCCTCATCAGTACGAGCAGGTCATGGAGGCGGTCCACCAGCACCTGCCTGCGCCCGACCACCCGTTCGTGTCGCTGGTTCCGGAGAGCGGCATCCGCCTGACGCCCCGTCACTACGCCTACCTGAAGATTTCGGAAGGCTGTTCCAACCGGTGCTCGTTCTGCATCATTCCCTCACTCCGCGGCGATCTCGTTTCACGCAGGATCGACGCCGTCCTGCGCGAAGCGGAACAACTGGTCGACGCCGGGGTGAAAGAGATTCTGGTCATCAGCCAGGACACGTCAGCCTACGGACAGGACGTGAAATACGCGCCTTACACGCACAAAGGCGTCGAACGGGAAACCCGTTTCATCGATCTTTGCGAAGGGCTCGGCGAACTCGGGGTCTGGGTGCGGCTGCACTATGTCTACCCGTACCCGCATGTCGACGCGGCGATGGAACTGATGGCCGACGGGCGCATTCTCCCCTATCTCGACATCCCGTTTCAGCACGCAAGCCCCACGGTGCTGAAGGCGATGCGCCGCCCCGCCAATCAGGAAAAAACTCTCGAACGCATCCGGAAGTGGCGCAGCCAGGTTCCCGACCTTGCGATCCGGTCCAGCTTTATCGTCGGTTTTCCCGGCGAGACGGAGGAGGACTTCGAGTATCTGCTTGAATGGCTCGAAGAGGCGGAAATCGATCGGGCTGGCTGCTTCCGCTATGAGAACGTCGCCACAGCGAAATCGGCGGAACTGGACGGGCAGCTGCCGGCCGACGTGATCGACGAGCGCTGGCACCGGTTCATGGAATTACAGGCGGAGTTGTCCGACAGCCGCTCGCAGCGGCTTATCGACCAAACCGTCGATGTCCTGATTGACGCGGTAGACGACGCCGGCGCCACGGGCCGCACAAAGGCGGACGCGCCGGAGATCGACGGTGCGGTGTTCATCGACGAGCCGGGCGACGCCAGGCCCGGCGACATCGTCGCCGTCAAAGTTACAGCGGCCGAGCAATGTGACCTCTGGGGTGAGATCGCCAGCAACTAAATATTGTTTTTCGATAAACAACATGCTAGGCGGTTGTCATCCAAAATCCCGTTAGAGGAAATCAGATGATGCGCCAGACCAAACTCCTCGCCGCTCTTGGCGTCGGCGTTATCGCCGCCGCAGCCGTGACGGCGGCCTACGCTGACGAACAAAGCTTCTCGATCACCGGCTTTGATGAAATCGACGCCTCTGCGGGCGTCAACGTCATTCTTAAGCAGGGCGGCTACTCGATCCGTGCCGACGGCTCCGAAAAAGCGCTCGAGCGCCTGCGGGTCGAAAAGCGCGGCGACACGCTGCACATCGGCCGCCGCAGCAACGGCGCCTTCAACTGGGGCTCCAGCGGCAAGGTGACCGTAACCGTTTCCGCGCCGGACTATCAGGCGGTTGAAGCCTCCTCAGGCGCCGACGTCGCCGGCGCCAACCTTGAGCTTACCAGCATTGTGGTCAGCGTCAGCAGCGGTGCGGATGTCGAGCTGGCCGGCTCGTGTGACGACCTCACGGTATCCGTGTCCTCCGGCTCGGACTTCGATGGTGAACAGCTCCGGTGCCAGACGGTCACCGCCAGCGCCTCCTCTGGCGCTGACGCCAATGTCTGGGCGGCGCGTTCAGTGGTCGGAAGCGCGTCCAGCGGCGGGGACATCGACGTCCACGGCCAGCCCGCCTCGATCACGCGGAATACCTCCAGCGGCGGGTCAATCCGTCCGAGCTAACCTGTTCGACAGACAAGAATAAGAGCGACGAGATCCTATCTCGCCGCTCTTTTGGTTTTCTCGACCGAGGTTGCCGGGATTGGCGCTAGCCCTCCGAGCGGGTCCGCACAATGACGCGCGCGCCTTCCGGGATACCCAGCTCGCTGAACGACCAGGTCAGCTGCACGCCATCACGCAACAGCGCGCGGCAATGGTCTGCTCGGACCCGTTCAAAGCTGACCTCGTACGCGCCGTCGTCACGATCGACATCGACGTCGTAATAGGACCTGTCGGTACATCCGTTGGATGGCGCAGTAATCGTCACGCCGCGTGAGTCGACCACCGAGCCCATGACGTCGCCGCCCGAGGTGAAGTGATCGTGGTCGTCAAAATCGCCTGCGACCACAACACAACCGCCTAGAGCGGTTGCGGATGCGAGAGCAGCGAAGGTTGCAAGTCTGAGGTTCATGTCCGGCCCCTGATTGAGTGCGTTCCATCTGTTTATCGTTTTTCGATATGAACGCAAGCTGAACAATGAAACCTAATCGATCTCGAACTGCTCCGGTCGATACTCCGTCTCGGGGTATTTCGGATCCATCGCCTCCAGTTCCCGCCGAACCAGCCTGGCCGCCACCGCCGCCCGCCTTGAGCGGCTATCGGCAGGCACGACGTACCAAGGGGCCCAGGGCGTCGAGCATTTGCGCAGCATGGTCTCGTAGGCGTCCTGATAGTCGTCCCACAGTTTGCGGTCTTCAAGATCGTTCGGATTGAACTTCCAGCGCTTGCGCGGCACTTCGAGGCGCTCGCGCAATCGGGCGCCCTGCTCCTCCTTCGAAACGTGCAGCATCAGTTTAAGGACGCGTGTGCCGTTCTCGACAAGATGCTTTTCGAACTGATTGATCTGCTCGTAGCGCTTGTCGACCCGATCGCTTGGCGCGAGGTTGCGAACCTTCACGACCAGGACGTCCTCGTAGTGCGAGCGATTGAACACCGCGATGTGTCCATTGCGCGGCGCAACCTGATGCACCCTCCAGAGATAATCGTGCGCCAACTCGATATCCGATGGCTTGCCGAAAGGGTGCACGCGTACGCCTAGCGGCGAGGTGTATTTGAATACGGCCTTGGTGGTGCCGTCCTTGCCGGAGGTATCGATGCCCTGCAGCACGACCAGCAGGGATCCGCACTGGGCGGCGAAGAGCGCATCCTGCAGCTCGTCGATCACATGGGCGTCCGCTTCGAGCGAATCCTTTGCGTCGTCCTTCTTGTCGAAGATCTCTTCGTCGCGGGTCTTCCGGTCTTTCAGCTTGAACTGTTTCGCCGACTTCGGCTCGACAAGCGTGGACTTCACTACGTCGTCTATACTCGGCTGGGCCGCCATACCTCGGTCTCCGGTCGTTTCACAAGCCGCAACTATGTGACGATGAAGGGCGCCACGCAAAAGAAAACGGCCCCGCAAGGAGGCCGTTTCCAGACTTGAATTTTGGATGCGTGTCCGGATCAGGACGAGTAGTATTCGACCACGAGGTTCGGCTCCATGCGCGCAGCATAGGGAATCTCGTCCAGAGACGGCATGCGGACAAAGGTCGACGTCATCGCCTTGGGGTCGATCTCCAGGTATTCTGGCGTGTCGCGCTCGCCAGAGCCCATGGCCTCGATCACCAGCGCCATATTGCGTGATTTTTCCTTCACCTGAACCACATCACCGGGGTTCAGCAGCATGGAACCGACATTGGCCTTGCGACCGTTCACGGTGACATGCCCGTGGTTCACGAATTGCCGGGCGGCGAAAATCGTCGGCACGAACTTGGAGCGGTAGACCATCGCGTCCAGGCGGGACTCGAGAAGGCCGACGAGCAGCTCGGCAGTGTTGCCTTTCCGGCGCGCGGCTTCTTCATAGGTGCGACGGAACTGTTTTTCCGTCATCTCGCCGTAGTGGCCCTTCAGCTTCTGCTTGGCCATCAGCTGGATGCCGAAGTCCGACGGCTTGCCAGCGCGGCGAGCGCCGTGCTGTCCGGGGCGGGTCTGGCGTGAGTTGAAGGGGCTTTTGGCGCGGCCCCAGACGTTTTCCCCGACGCGACGGTCGAGCTTGTACTTCGCCTTCAGGCGCTTGGTCATGATTACCTCAATTTTGATGCGCTCCGGTCGAAACCCTCATGGTTTCAACGATCTCAACGGCGGCGGCGCACCACCCGTCTTGTTTCCCGGCTCCAGGAGCCGCGAAACAGCGCAAAGACCCGATTAGAGCGGCAGAGTCAAGGTGCAGGTAGCTACAGGACGCCCCAACGCCCTGTTGAATGCAGATCAGCCGTTTTGAGGACAGTCATACCGGCCAATTCCCAGCGGAGACGGCGCGCGCGGCGCCTTGCCTGCGTGATCCTCGAATTCGGGCGGGCTGACCTGCGGTCCGGAGAGATTGCGGAAGTGATCGTAGTCGAACTCAAGGTAGAAGTCTCCGGCATTGGGACCCCTCCGGCCATCGTCCTCGCCCCCTTCAAGGCGCCCGTCTTCCGGCGCGTACTGACCGTCTGGTTCCTCGACTTCCAAGTCAAATCGGGCGTTCTCGCGCGCTTCGGCGATCTCCTGGCGAGCTTCTTCCAGCGCTTCCCTGATTTCCTCCTGCAGTTCCGCGCGTTCCTCGGCCGAAAGCCCGTGCGCATCGGAGCTGGCGAGGGCTCGCTGAACTTCAATTTGCGCACGGTCGATCTCCACCCGGGCGCGGGTCAGTTCACGCTCCATCTCGGCGCGCGCCCGCTCGACTTCTCGCCGTGCTTCCGCCAGTGCGCGCTCGCGGTCCGCCCGCGCCTCAGCATTCGCGCGGATGAGGGAACGGTCGCGTTCGGCTTGGGCGCGGGTGAGTTCGTCCTTGATTTGGATGCGGATTTCGGGGGCGAGTTCGGTGCGGAGTTCGAGGCGGAGGTCTTCGAGTTCGGCGCGCCATTCGGCGGCGAATTCGTCACCGACCACGCCGGTTTCCTCAATCGATTCAAAGACTTCTTCCAGGAGGTCTGGCAGGTCGTCGAGCAGTTCGTCGGTCACCAGCGCCGAGATCTCGATCCCGAGGCTTTCCATGTCCGCCGACAATTCATCCAATGAATCAATGACTTCGGGCGGAAGGGGCGCCACAGGGGGCAAGGGAGTGACGGTGAGTGGTTCGCTTACGGGTGCAGGGGGCGCCGGGGGGGCGGGCGGGGTCTGGTCCGCCCGGATCCGCACGACGCGTGGCGCGACCCGTTCGGTCTCATCGGCCACCTGCACATCGGAGTCCTGCGCCCGCGCCGCGAGGCCGGGGGTCAGACATGCGGCGGCGATCGCGACCAGCGCCATGCCGGTGAATGCAAAGCGGCCGGAGGTGCGACTATTGACGGCGTCAGCGGTCTTGCCGCCGCGCGCCAGCTCCACCAGCCGGCCAATACGTCTGCCGAACTGCGACTTGCCGCCAATGGCGCCGACTGCGAGTTGCGGCGCACGGGCCCAGAGCTGCGACTCGGCCTGATGGGTCAGCGTCAGCGCGAAGGCGCGCGGATCACCGGTGCGTTCGACCGCAATTTCATCACAGGCTACCTCGCGCTCCTCGTCCATGCGGCGGCTGATCCAGTGCATGGCGGGGCTCCACCAGAGGAGTGCGAGCGCGATCCTCTGTCCAAGCGCTACCAGCATGTCGCGGCGCTCCACGTGGGCGCGCTCGTGCTCGAGAAGGGCGACCATGCCGGGACGCTCAAGTTCGGTCTCGAACCCGATCGGAAGGAGGATCGTCGGATTGACGACGCCAGCGGCCATCGGACCTGGCGCCTGTTCGCTGGTCGCGATCCGGACATCTGCAAAACGCCGCGCCAAGGCGGGCGGGAGCTGGATAGGTTGGGAATTGCGGACCATGCGCTGTGACGCCAGCAGGTCGCTTCCGGCCTTGGCGAGCAGGATCAGCGACCCAACGAGCCACGCGCAGAAGAGAAACAGGGTCAGGTCCGGAATGCCGGCGACGAGCGAGGCCGCCTTGTCGAAAAGGCCCTGGAGCCATTCCGGCGTTTGCGGCGCAGGGGCGACCGCGCCTGCCCGATCAATAGCGCCGGGGTCAAAAATCGTCGGGGCGGGCGTCGTTTCGCGCAGCGATTGCGGAGACGCAGGCGACGGCAAGGCCAGATCGGCCGCTCCGGCAAACCTGACCGACCCGTCTTCTGCGCCGGAGACAGTGGCGTGAATCGTGAGGGATGGAGATGCTGGCTGCGCTGCGGCGGCTTCCTGCGTCGAACCGGAGAAGGCGATCGGCGCATCGATTGCGCCGAGAATGCGGTTCATCATGCTGCCGCCCGGCGTCAGCGCCACGGCCGGGAGTACAAGGGCGGCAAGCAGGGCGAAGCCGCACAACGCGTATCGGCCACTACCTGACATCTTTCGGGCGAATATCAGACTGCATGCGAGGACCGCCGCCAGCGCTACGCTGTGGCCAATATGTGCGCCGACGATTGCCGTCAGCCAGCCCATGTCAGTCATCTGTCCCCTCCTCGGAATCGTCGTCCTTTTCGAGCTCCTCACGAATGGACTGCAGCTCTTCAATGCCAAGTGTGTTGGTCTTGATCAGGTGCTGCGCCAATTCGGTCGGCGACCCTTCGAAAAACTGGCTGACCAGCTTTTTCATCGCCTGCGTGCGCGCCTCATGGCGCGAGACAAGCGTGCGATAAACGAATGCGCGGCCAACCTGGCGCGGCTTGACGTAATTCTTTTCCGTCAGGATGCGCAGCAAGGTGAGCACGGTGTTGTAGGCGACCGGATAAGTATCCTGGAGCGCTTCGGTGACTTCTCTGACGCTGGCCTCCTTGCGGTCCCATAGGACACGCATGATGCGTTGCTCAGCGTCGGTCAGAATTTCAGACTTGGGTCTGGCCATATCGTTCGGGTTCCCGGTTTTGGATCATAGGAGAGCACGGCGTGACGTTTGTCAACTAAATCATTAGGACAATTACAGCCGCAGGAGCAGAGCGCGTACGCGCAGCGCCGCGCCAGTCGCGAGCGACTGATCGACAGCCTAGAAACTGCCGGAGATATTGAGCCTGACGTTTGGACCGTTGGTGCGGGTACGACGTTCGACAAAGTCGACGGGGTCGAGGCGCGTCCCGGTGAAGGAAATGCGCTGGAACCTTTCTTCACGGTCCAACAGGTTGTGCACGCTGAGGCTGGCTTTGAAGCCGGCGACATCCTTGTTCTGGATGAACATGTTGAGATCGCCGGGATCATCGGTTCGCCGGTTGATCTGCGTGACGCGGTAGAACGCTGTACCGCGTCCCACTCCATAGCCCAGACCCCAGGCCCAGTCTGTCATTGGAACATCGTGCCGGAAGCGGAAATTGTAGTGGTACTTGTTCTGGCGATTGAGCGTGCGCGTTTCGCCCGTCACCTGATCGGTAATCGAGGATCCTGTCACGCCGGCGCCCCAGTCGATTTTTGCGCCATCTAATCCCAGCGGATCCATTTCCAGCGTGCCAGAG
>JBHIWT010000151.1:0-8687 GCA_041987265.1 Hyphomonadaceae bacterium | reverse complement strand
CGCCGTCCCCTCAGCCGGCGTCTTGCGCTCGGTCGGCAACCGCGTCGCCGCCTTCCGCACGATCGGCTCCTTCTTCATCCCGATCACGCTGTCATAGTCGCCGCACATCCCCGCATCCGTCAGATAGCCGGTACCATTCTCCAGGATCTGCGCATCCGCTGTCGGCACGTGCGTGTGCGCCCCTACCACCAGCGTCGCGCGTCCATCTGCATAATGCCCGATCACATATTTCTCCGCCGTCGCTTCTGCGTGAACTTCGATAATCACCGCATCCGCCACCTGCATCAGCGGCGCCTCGTCCAGCGCCCGCGCCACGGCCTGCACCGGATCGTCCAGCGCATCCATGAAGGCGCGTCCATGCACCTGCGCGACGAACACCTGCTTGCCGTCAGGCGTGGTGAACAATTGCGATCCCCGCCCCGGAATCGACAGGCCCAGCGGATAATTCATCGGCCGCAACAGCCTGGGTTCGCGCTCGATATAGCTCAGCGCCTCGGCCTGGTCCCAGCTGTGATTGCCCAGCGTGATGCAATCGGCTCCGGCTGCGAAAATTTCTTCCGCCGTCGCCTCGGTGATCCCGAAACCGCCCGCGGCGTTCTCGCCGTTGACCACGACAAAATCGAGTTTCAGCTGGGCCTTCAGCCTGGGAAGGTGCTCGGCGATCGCCTTGCGGCCTGCACGACCGACCACATCGCCAAAAAATGCAAGACGCATGAAAATTCCGCTACCGAGCCACACCAGACGATGGCTGCTTAGCTGACGATGGACGCCGTGTCCAAGCGGCCCGCCGCCCGCGCCGCCGCTCGCCAGTCAAGCGCCTGTAACTTCCCCCATCCCCGCCCCGAATTAACCGGCGAACCCGTCACGCAATACGCCTCTCAAATGCGTGAATGTTTCAGGAGGTATCGGTCCGGCGGCTGATGCGTTACGTAATAGACAGCAAACCCGGCAACAGCCGCAGGGAGCAAACGATGAAATTTACGCCCAACCCGCGCTATCAGGACCTCCGCGGCGAGATCACCTCCGAGCGCGCCTTCTTCAACCGCCGGCAGGCCCTCAAGGCCGCAGGCGTCACCACTGCCGGCATCGCGCTCACAACGGGCGTCGCCTGCTCCGAACCACAACAGGGCGGCCCCCAGAACGCCGCCGCAAAGGCCGGCCACCCGGCCCCCGGCGCAGACCTCTCGGCCGCCACGACGCGCTGGAAAGTCGAGGACGCCACAACCCCGGAAGAAGCCGTCACCGGCTACTGCAACTTCTACGAGTTCGGCACCAACAAATCCGACCCGCCGCGCTATGCAGACGCCATGACCGTCTCGCCATGGTCGATTTCGGTCACCGGAATGACTGACGCCGCAGGAACCTACTCCGTCGCCGACCTGATCGATTTCGACGCACTGGAAGAGCGCGTCTATCGCCATCGCTGCGTCGAGGCCTGGTCCATGGTTGTGCCCTGGGTCGGCGTCCCGCTCGCGGGCATTATCGAAAAGCTGAAACCGACAGCCGACGCCAAATACGTCGAGTTCGAAACCTATCTCAACAAGGAAGAAATGCGCGGCGTGCGTTATCCCGTGATCGACTGGCCCTACATCGAGGGCCTGCGTCTCGACGAAGCGCGCAACGACCTCGCCTTCATGGCCGTCGGCGTGTTCGGCAAAGCGCTGCCGAAACAGAACGGCGCACCGCTTCGCACCGTCGTGCCGTGGAAATACGGTTTCAAGGGCTGCAAATCCATTGTCCGCATCTCCTTCACCGACAAGGAGCCGCGCACGGCATGGAACAAGGCCAATTCGCACGAGTACGGCTTCTATTCCAACGTCAATCCCAACGTCGATCACCCGCGCTGGTCCCAGGCGTCCGAACGCATCATCGGCGGGCGCGGCTTCAATCCGCGCCGCGACACGGATATGTTCAACGGCTACGAGGCCCAGGTCGCCCACCTCTACGAGGGCATGGACCTGACGAAGAATTTCTAGCCGCACCGCGAAGCAAAATGGCCATTCACAGCCGCTCCCTGCGCATCTTCGGCAAGTACTGGATGAAGCCGCTGACGCTGATCGCGCTGCTTGCGCCCGGCGTCTGGATTCTCGGCAACTGGATCCTGATGCTCAACTATCTCCCGCACGAGATGGGCTTCAACCCGGTCGAATACACGCACCGTTTCCTCGGCGACACGGCGATCCGCGTCCTGCTGGTCACCCTGGTCATCACACCGATCCGCGACATCTTCGGCTGGGCGCCGATCATCCTGATCCGTCGCCGTATCGGCCTCGCCGCGTTCTTCTACGCCGCGCTGCACATCCTCGCCTATCTCTGGCTCGACAAGATGTGGTCGCTCACCGCTCTGTGGGAAGACGTCCTCCTGCGCCAGTACATCACCTTCGGCATGGCGGCTTTCGTGCTGATGCTGCCGCTGGCGCTCACCTCCACCAACGGCGCGATCAGGAAGATGGGCCGAAAGGCGTGGCAATGGCTGCACTACCTGATCTACCCGCTGGCCATCCTCGCCGTCCTGCACCACTTCTTCATGGTCAAGGGCAACCAGCCCGAACCGCTGGTCCACGGCGCCATCCTCGCCGCCCTGCTGACATGGCGGATCGGCAAATGGGGTTGGTCAGTTTTCGGCAAGAAGCCCGCGCCGGCAAAAACGCAGCTTAAAGCTCGCTCAGCTCGGTAATCCGATCCAGCATCACCTTGCGCACGCATCCGCGCGGGTCACTGTCGATCAGGCAAGCATCGCGGCGGTTGATCCACTGGCGCTGCTCGGTCCGCAACTCATCGCTGATCTGATCCTCCGAACCCAGCGTCGCCCAGACCTTGTTGAGCACCCGGTCGGCCTCCGCGATTGTCGGGTCTGAACAGATCATGTTCTCGATCGTTGTCGTCGCCATCGCGCAGTCAAAGCTCGGCTGCGCATCGGGATGATGTTCATACGTCATCCGCGAACTCACCTCGCTCGACGCCGCCTCGGCGACCGCAGTACGCGTCGCGCCGATCTCCAGTCCGATGAAATCCGCAACCACCGACCGCGCGCCCGGCTCCACCACCAGCCACGTCGTCCCGCCCGCAACTGCAGCGGCCATCGAAACGGCCATCCGGCTCAACACCCCGCCCGACATGGGTCCCTCCATCTCACTGCGCCGCACAACCTAGCGCACTCGGGCGGCATCACAAACGCCGCTGCCCACGCCAACTCCTACCCCTTGAATTCATTGCCCTTGATCTTGTTACAGCGCGCATGCGCCAGCTGCAGGTTGCCGACAGAATCATCCCCACCCTTCGAGCGTGGCCGGATGTGGTCAAATGTCGGCCGCATCTTCTTCCAGACCGTCGCATGCGGCGTATCCCACCGCGAAGCCGGCATCGCCCTGCCGCACAGAGCGCACAGGCCGGACTGCGCGTTCCACAAGTCCTGAAATACCTGCGGCGTCACGACCCGCCATCAAGCGCCGTCGGCACGTCCCACCCGCGCCGCGCGCACGCCGCCAGCACCGTATTCCGCAACAGGCAGGCCACCGTCATCAACCCCACCCCGCCCGGCACCGGCGTGATGTGCGAGGCGACCTCCGCGCACTCATCGAAATGCGCATCGCCAACCACCCGCGTCTTCCCCTCGCCCTTCTCCGGCGCCGGGATGCGGTTGATGCCGACATCGATCACCACCGCGCCGGGCTTCAGCCAGTCGCCGCGCACCATCTCCGCGCGCCCCACCGCCGGCACCACGATATCCGCCGTCCGGCACAGCGCCGGCAGGTCCGCCGTGCGCGAATGCGCCATCGTCACCGTGCAATTCTCCGCCAGAAACAACATCGCCGCCGGCTTGCCGACCAGAATCGATCGCCCGATCACCACCACCGTCTTGCCCGAAAGATCATCTCCAAGCGCATGCTTGGCCATGATCACACAGCCATACGGCGTGCATGGCCGCAGCCCCGGCTTGCCCAGCATCAGCCGCCCGGCCGACAATTCCGTCAGCCCGTCGACATCCTTCATCGGATCAATCAGCGCCAGCGCCGCCGCCTCATTGAGATGCCCCGGCAGCGGCAATTGCAGCAGCACGCCGTCAACATCCTCATCCGCCACCAGTTCCGAGATCACCGCCTCGACCTCTTCCTGCGTCGAGCTTTCCGGCAGCCGCCGCGTGATCGAGCGCATGCCCGCCGCTTCGGTCTTCTCGCCCTTCGACTTCACATAGATCTGGCTGGCCGCATCATCGCCCACCAGCACCACAGCCAGACACGGCTGCCCGGGCAGTTCCTGCACCGCCGCCGCCACGCGATCGCGCACTGCCTGCGAAACCACCTTGCCGTCGATCCGCTGCGCCGTCATTGAGCCGCTCCCGCCAGTTGTTCCAGTGCCTGCGCTATAGACCCGTCCGCGCGGATTCGCACGGTCTTGATCCGCTGCGTCGTCCCCTTCTCCACGGAAATGGCGGACTTCGGCTGACCAAGCGCCTTCGCCAGCAGCTTGACCAGCGCCGCGTTCGCCTTGCCCTTCTCCGGCGGCGAGCGCACCCGCACCTTCAGGACGCCGCGTCCGTCCGCATCTTCAGTGCAGTCTTCGATGGCGTCGCGCGATGCGCCGGGGCTGACCCGCACGAAGAGTTCGAACTCATCTCCGACACGCCGCCAGCAAGGCGCAACCATGTCTAGAGATAGCCGACGCCCGGCCCGCCCGCGAGCATGCGGATAATCGTCGGCAACACCCAGTCGCGCACAAACCCGATCAGCAACACCACCGCCAGCGGCGACAGGTCCAGCCCGCCCAGATTGGGGATGATCTTCCGGAACGGCGCGCACATCGGCTCGCAGATGCGGTCAAGAAACCGGATGATCGCCCGCGCATTCGGGTTCGACTGATTGATCACGCCGAACGCCACCAACCAGCCGACAATGACCCAGGCGATGAACACGAAGAACAACAGCGTCAGCACCGGACGCATGAAGTAGAAATAAAGAGCCCAGAGAAGATCCATGACGCGGCCTGAAAATGCTGCTCGAAAAACCTGAATGCCTATAAGCATGTAACGTGCGACCGGCCCGCGAGGCAACCGCCGCGACCGGGCCTCGCGCAAAGCCGCGCCGTTACTTGTGAAAGAATCAGCGCGCGACCACGCGCCGGCGGGTCAGGCCGCCCCATCAGAGGCGCGAGCGTAGCAAGTTGCCGTGAGATCAAAAAAATGGTGGAGCCAGGCGGAATCGAACCGCCGACCTCGTCATTGCGAACGACGCGCTCTCCCAACTGAGCTATGGCCCCGAACCGGGAATTTGGGAGCGGGTTAGCTATGCCCAAGCCGCGCCTGCGTCAAGCAGGGCCTAAATCGGGCGTTAAACCTTGCCGCCTACACTGACCCCATGCGCAAGATCCTGCTTTCCTGCTTCTTGGCCGCCGCCCTGTCAGGCGTCGCAAACGCCGCGCCCCCGGCCGCGAAGGCCGCCCAACCCGACCGCAGCGCCGGGCGGATTTCGGGCGCTGAAAGCTATGTCCCGACATTCGGCCTGCGCGCTTCGATCTCACGCGGCTTCGGCGTGTCCGGCGTCCTCGCCGTCGACGCAGGGCTCGACATCCCGGACAAGAAGAACCGCGAGCGCGCCAACGCCTTCCGCCCGCGCATCATCAACGGCATGCGCGATGCAGTCCTCAACTACGCGTCACAATCCTACATTGTCGACGAGCGGCCCGACGCTGAAATCCTTCGCGCCCGCCTGCAGCGCACGGTCGACGAAATCCTCGGCGACGGCGTCGCCACGGTCACGCTCGCCTCGGTCATCATTTTCAACGGCTAGCGTTCAGCCGGCCAGCACATCCATGAACGCGGCCAGTTCAACATCCTTCTCAGTGACGCCGTTCGCATCATGCGTCGCCAGCAGGACATCCACCTTGTTGTAGACGTTGAACCATTCCGGGTGGTGATCCATCTGCTCGGCCTTCAGCGCCACCTGCGTCATGAAGCCGAATGCCGCCTTGAAGTCCGCGAACCGAAAGGATTTCTCAATCGCATCGCGCCCGTCCACCACCGCCCATCCATTCAGCCGCGCCACGGCCGCCGCCGCCCCGATCGCCTTGCTCATCCATCGATCTCCTTGTCGAATCCCATATTAACCCTGCCAATTTGGCGAATATCGGGAAACCAAACATCAGGAAGTTTGTGTCAGTCTCTATGCGACCGTCCATGCAAAGCGCCTGGACAAGGAGGACGCAATGACCCGTTTCCTGTGCTCGGAAAAGAATCCCGAAGGCTACAAGCTGGAAGATCTCCTGCTCGCGCTGCGCGGCGAAATCATCCACCGCTGCGAAGCCATCGCCGACGACCACCGCCCCGAAGCGCTCCAGGTCATGTCCAACAACCTCGTCATCCTCAAACACCTGTCGGATGCGATCAACCTGTCGATGGATTCGACCCGCATCCTCGACCGCGCGTTCGGCCCCTCGCAAGCCGCATGTGGCGGCCCGCCGCGTATCGGCCGGGCTGACGAAAAAGCAGCTTGAGCCTGACCGCGGCTCAGTCCGCGCCAGTATAGAAATAAAGCCAGGACCCGTCCTCGGCGACGCCCAGACGATAGCCCGGCCATGAACCGCCAGCGGCGACGCGCTCGGCGGCCTCCCTGCCCAGCAGGTCTTCCATGTCGCGCAGCGTCTTCGGCGTCATCTCGTAAGGCCGCGCCAGCGCCATGTAGGGCCAAACGTAAACTAGTCCGTCCGCCCGTTCCTCAATCGCAGGACGATACGCCAGCACCTTGCCGAGGTGCGCCATCGGCCAGTCACCGGACCGGTATTTCAGATACCAGTATTCCCCGTGCTCCATCTCGCCGCCATTGGAGCGAAACCCGGGCGTAGCTCTGGCCAGCCGCGCCATGTCCCAAGGCGAGCCATCACGCGCGATCTGTTTCAGTTGTTCAACAGTCGCCAGCACCGCCTCGGGCGGCTCGGGATCCGCCGCCACGACCACCGGCTCATTCTGAACCACAATACGCGCGCCGGGCGAAGGCGCGTCGCACGCAGCCAGCACAAAAAGTGCGGCGCATATCAATGGACCAATGCCGTTCACGTCACGATTCTCCGGACGAATGGGCGTACCTTCACTCAAACGCAAACAACGGGCCGCTGGTCGGCAAGACGGTCAGTCCGGAAAATCCAGCCCCGTGGCGCGCGACAGGTCCCCAAGCAGCTGCGCCTCGCCGGTAACCTTGATCGTGGTCATCCCCATCGCCCGCGCAGGCTTCAGGTTGATGCCCAGGTCGTCAAGATAGACACACGCCGCAGGCTCCACCGCCAGCGCATCGCACATCATATGATAGATGCGCGGGTCCGGCTTGCGCACCCCAGCTTTCGAACTCTCCAGCACATGGTCGAACAGCGACAGGATCTCCTCAACCTGCGCCGCCTTCGCCTCGCTGCGCGCCATGCCGGCGCCCTTTCCCGTCGGCGCATTGTTGGTGATACAGCCGACCTTGAACTTCGCCTTGCACGCTTTCAGCGCCGCCACCACGCGCGGCCGCACATCTCCCGCCAGCACCGCCAGTATATCCTTGCCCGCCACCCGATGGCCCAGCGCCTCAGCCTCGGCTGCAAACGCTTCATCGAACGCTTCGGCGGTCAGCTCCGAGCGCTCCAGGCGCGCCCATGCATTGGTGTCCGGATTCACTGAATTCACCCGGCGCACAAAATCTGTCGGCAGTCCCCGCTCCGCTTCCAGCCGGTTGAACGCATCGAACGGCGAAGATGTGATCACGCCGCCGAAATCCCACAGTACAGCCTGGATCGCACTCATTCCGACAATCTGCCTCCCAGCGTCCCAATCGCGCCGCTCTTCGAATAGGCGCCCGGCCCATCCCGCGCAATCCGCTCGCGCCAACCTGTTTCGTCAGTAAATGTCGATCTCGCCGGGATCTTCCGCTCGCCGCATCGGACCCTTGTAGCTCGGGTCTTTCCGCCGCCGCCGGTCCGGCCCGAAATAGTTGTCAGACCGCACAAACTGACGGCGGCGCTGAACAACCGCGTTGATCCGCGCGGCGACATCCGTAGCGCGCACCGGCTTCACCAGGAACTCGTCGATCCCGCAATTCAGCGCTTCCTTCACGCGGCTCTTTTCAGAGTACGCGGTGACCATGATGATCGGCAGATAAGGGTCCGGGCTGTTCTCGTTGCGGCGAATGTCGCGGCAGAACGCCAGTCCGTCGCCATCGCCCAGCCGGAAGTCGACAAACGCCAGGTCGACGCCGCCATCGCTGATGGCGGCCATCCCCGCCTCCGCGTCCGCCGCCTCGATCACGTCGCGAATATTGAAACTGGTGAGGATCGCGCGCACCAGACCGCGCATATGCGCGTTGTCATCAAGAATCAGAGTCTTGAGGTCGCCCAGAGCCATACCTTACCCGATACCGTCTCTGTCCGCCCCCCCGCGGCCGCTGGTCCACATCGTCTGGACTTGCGATCGTCCGTGTCTAGAGTCTGCGACGCCAAAGACAAGCAGATAAGAACTTGAACTGCTGGAAATAACGCCGCACCTGTTTTTGAACTGTTCCAAGAAAAATATGCACGGTGGCCATTAAGCTTTGGTCTCGCCTGCCCGCCGGCCGCGATACGACGTCCGTGGCGGCAACACCCATCACCGACCAGAATGGCGTATCATCCGCGAGCGCTACGTCATCGGAACCGCCGCCTCGATTTCGAAAGATCCGTTCGCC
>JBHIWT010000150.1:0-8768 GCA_041987265.1 Hyphomonadaceae bacterium | reverse complement strand
GGCTGGCTGGTTAGACCAGCTCTGCGCGCTGGAACAGGTTGCGCTGCGTGAACGTTGCGGGCCGCTCATTCCCGCGCAGGCGGGACTCCAGCAGTCGGATTATGACGGGCTACGCTCGGCTTTATCTGTCGCGACTGGATCCCCGCTTTCGCGGGGATGAGCGGAGAATTGCTTTTGCACCCTACTCGACGGCGCAGTAGCGCTCGTCGCCCGTGGCTTTTGCGCCGGCGTCGCAGCCGACGCTGAAGAGGTCCTGCAGGGCGTCGCCAAGCCATGCGCTGCGGCGGTAGAGGTCGGCCAAGTCGGCGTCTGCGGTTGGTGGCTCCAGCGCCCAGTCCGGGACGTCGATCTGGTTGCAGGCTTCGCCGGTTGCCAGCTCCTTGGCGCAGGCTTCGCGCTGGAGGCGGACGAGGTCGAGGACCGCGGTCTTGAGCGAGCGGTCGCTTCTCAGGACGAGGTCTTCGTCGCCATCGGGAAAAGGCGCCTGCTGGACGCCTTCGCGGGCGCGATCGATCATGGCGTTCCAGCGGCCGGTCTCGATGGCGAAGGAGAAGAGATCGATTTCCTCCGGCGGTGTGTGAAGCACAGGCGCTTCGGCCTGCGCTTCGACGGCGTCGGGCTGCACTGTTTGCTGCTCTGTGGCGGGCGCGGTCTGGCAGGCGGCGATGGCGGTAAATGCGACCGAGGCGATCAGTACTGGCTTGAACATGGGGCGTCCTCCTGCGGAGAGGCTAGCCGGTCTGTCGCGAAGCTGAAGCTGCATTTTGCAGATCGCCCTGCGATCAGGTCATCTGGTGGGCGGCGAGGCGCGCGTAGACGCCGTTGCGGGCGATCAGGTCGTCGTGCTTGCCGGTTTCGACGACGAGGCCCTTGTCGACAACGTAGATCCGATCAGCGCGGCGGACGGTGGCGAGACGGTGGGCGATGACGAGGATGGTGCGCTTGCCGGCGATGTTCGTGAGCGCCTGCTGGACCTGTTGTTCGCTGTCTGAATCCAGCGCGCTGGTGGCTTCATCGAGAAGAAGGACGGGCGCGTTGGAGAGGAGCGCGCGGGCGAGCGCCACGCGCTGGCGCTGGCCGCCGGAGAGGCTGGCGCCGCCCTCGCCCACAGGGGCGTCGAGGCCGCCGGGGAGATTATCAAGGAAGGTGCACGCGGCTTCGTCTGCTGCGGCTTTGATCGCTTCTGGCGTGGCTCCCGGACGGCCGAGGGCGATGTTCTCAGCGATGGAGGCGTCGAACAGGAATGCGTCCTGCGAGACCAGCGCGAAGTGGGCGCGCGTGCTGGCGAGCGTGATGTCGCGGATATCCGTGTCGTCGAGGGTGATGGTTCCGGCGTCAGCGTCATAGAGGCGAAGCAGCAGATTGAAGATGGTGGACTTACCGGCGCCGGAGGGGCCGACGAAGGCGATGGTTTCACCGGGGCTGGCTTCGAAGCTCAGGCCGCTGAGGACGGGGGCGTCGGGGCCGTAGGCGAAGGCGACGTTATCAAAGCTGACCGCGCCGTTGTTGGTGGCGAGCGGTTTGGCGCCGGGCGTATCGGTGATGGTGGCGGGCGCGTCGATAGCGGCGTAGAGGCGGTCGGCGGCGGCCATGCCCTCATTGGTGACGGCGTTGAGGGTGCCGAGTGCGCGGACTTCGGGCGATGCAATGCCGATGGCGGCGATGAAGCCGACGAGATCGCCGACCGTGGCCTCGCCGTTGATGGCGCGCCAGCCGGCGAAAGCGTTGAGGCCGGCGAAGGCGATCCCGCCGACGATTTCGAGGAAGGGATCGACCATGGCCTTCGAGCGCAGGACCTTCATGTAGAGGCGCGCGCGTTCGAGGAAGCCCTTGCGCGCCCTTTCCTGCTGGTGGGTTTCGAGGCCGTAGGCTTTCACCGTGCGGGCGCCGACGAAGGCTTCGCCGAGATGGGCGGTGAGTTCGCCAGCCTGTTCCTGCGCACGCTTGGAGGTCTTGCGGATGCGCTCGCCGAGCTTGATCACCGGGAAGAAGGCGATCGGGTATGCAACGAGGAAGAACAGCGCCAGCGCCCAGTCGGTGATCAGCATGAAGGCCAGGCAGGCGATGATGGTGAGCGTGGATTTGACCACGTTGGTCGCGACACGCAGCGAGGCTTCACGGATCAGGTTCATGTCGTTGGCGAAACGGGAGACGTATTCGCCGGAGCGTTCGGATTGCAGACGGGCGAAGTCGCCGCCGATCAGGCTGTTGAACAGCGCGCTTTGCAGTTCGACGAGGCCGCGCTGGACGGCGATGTTGTAGACCTGCGTCTGGGCGTACAGCGCGATGGCGCGAATGAGGACGAGGCCGATGATCAGTAACGGCGCAAGCGTCAGGACGCGGTTGTCACCCGCATCGAGCCAGTCGACCGAACGCCGGGAAATGTCGGCATAGCCGAAGGCGGCGGCGGCTGTGATGGCGGAGAACACGAGGCCGAGGATGAGCCAGCCTGATTGCGGCGCCAGCCAGTCGCGCAGGAAACGCCGGAAGACTTTGGGTCTTGCCGGTTTGTCCTTTGTCGCAATGGCGGGCTGCGCGGCGCCGGTTTCAGGCATCTCGCCGGTGTCTAGGCCTTGTGTTCGCGGCCGGTCTCCGGGTCGAGGAGACGGTGGGCGTGGAGGATGAAATAGCGCATCTCGGCGTTGTCGACGGTGCGCTGGGCGGCGGCCTTCCAGGCGTCGTAGGCGGATTTGTAGTTCGGGAAGGCGCCGACGAAGTCCATCTGGGAGAGATCTTCGAATTCAACGCCGGTGACGTCCTTCAACTCGCCGCCGATGACGAGATGGAGGAGCTGTTCGTGGCTGTCGTGGTCAGACATTGGAGGGTCCCGTGCTGGCCGGTGGATGTACTGGTGTTGGTGTACCCGATGTTTCTGGGCGTTTCCCTAACAAACTCGCTGGATTCGCGCCAGAGAGGGGCGCTGGCGCGGGCCCTATGCGCCCGCGATCGACATGTCGGGGATCAGGAGGCTTGGCGCGTTGGCGGATGAGCGGATTTCGAGGTCTGCTGCCGGGATGGCGCGCAGGAACATCGATGGCAGATCGCCCGCGACCGTGACCTCTGAGACCGGATACGCCCGCTCACCGTTCTCGAACCAGAAGCCGGAGACGCCGACGGAATAGTCCCCGGTATTGGGGTTGAGCGACGGGCCGAACATGTCGGTGATGAGCAGGCCCTCGCCGGCGTCTGACATCAGCTGAGCGAGCGATTTCGGGCCGGGCTGGATGTTGAGGTTAGACGTCGAGACGCCGGGCGTGTCGCCGAAGGCAGAGCTGGCGAAGCCGTTGGGTTCGAGTCCGAGTTGTTTGGCGGAAGGGCCGTTGAGAAGCCATTGCGTGAGGACGCCCGCCTCGACGATGGCGGTCGTCTTCACTGGTCTGCCCTCGCCGTCGAAGGCGCGCGAGCCGTAGCCGCCCTTGACGCCGGGCTCATCGATGACGGTGATCGCATCGGAGAAGACCGGCTTGCCGACCTTGTCCTTCAGGAAGGAGACGCCGCGGGCGATGGCCGGGCCGGTGACGGCGCCGACGAAGGCGCCCAGGAGGCGCGCGGCGAGACGGTTTTCGAAGATCACTGGCGCGGTCTGGCTGGCGATCTTTCGCGGACCCATGCGGGCGACGGCGCGTTCGGCGGCGGTGCGGCCGATGTTTTCCGGCGACGGCAGGTTGGCGAGGCGGCGAACGGTGCGGAATTCATAGTCCCGTTCCATGTCGCCGTCCTTCTCGGAGATGGCGACGACGGCGAGCGAAGTGGAGCCGGACTTGCGGTGGGCGGCGAAGCCGTTCGTGGCGGCGAGCCAGGACTGGCCCCTGCCCCAGTTGGCGCCGGCGTGGTCGATCTGTTTGACGCCCTTCACAGCCAGTGCGGCGGCTTCGGCTTCCAGCGCGCGGCGCTCGAGTTCGGCCGCGTCGGAATTGTCGTCGCACTCGAGTTCGAGGTCCGCGATATCGGTTTCAATCTCTTCGGGCGCGGCAAGGCCGCAATAGGGATCCTCCGGCGCCTGTTTCGCCATCTGGACGACGCGCTCGCAGAGGGCGTTGAGTGAGGCCTCGGACAGGTCAGTGGCTGAGACGTTGGCCTGGCGCTGGCCGACGAAAGCGCGGAGGGCGACGCCGCGGGATTCCTCACGCTCGACGCCTTCGAGCGCGCCGTTGCGAACTTCGACCGACAGGCTGGCGGATTCTTCGAGGCGGGCGTCGGCGGCGGTGGCGCCGTTGGCGAGGGTCTGGCTGAGCAGTCGCTGGATCAGGTCGCCGGGCGATTCAGTGGGGGTGTCGGTCATCTGGTCCTTATCGGAACGGAAAAGGACGCCGGCAAGGCTGCCGGCGTCCCCTGATCGGATTTAATGCTGTGAGCCTGCTACTTCGCGCGGGCGTCCGGGAGGCGATCGTTGATATCGTCGCGGATGTCGAGGAGCGTAACCAGCAGTCCACAGACGATCGTTGCGACGAACCAGCCCGAAACGAGACCGGCGACGATCGACACGGCCGCTTCCCCCGAAGCGTTCAGCGTGTTGCCGGTGAGGTCGCGGAAGACGCCGTTGACGTCTTCGCGGCGGAGATAAGATCCGAATGTATAGAGCGCCATGATCGCGAAGTACGCGATGTACACGATCATGCGGAAACTGTTGATGATGAAGACTTTCATAGGAGCTCCCCTCCACTTGGCGACGTCTTAGCTTAGCGGGTTGCGCGCCGAAGCGCGACAGGTTTCTACTTTCAACCTGCAAGCGAATTCTGTGGAGATCACTCGCGCCGGAGCAATTCGTCGTAATTGATCTTGTTCTTACGGCCTTCAAGAAACAGGGTTTTCAGGGCTTCGCGGTCATAGTCGGCCTCGACCCATTCGGAGAATGACAGGCCCTTCGGCTCGCCGTTTTCGAGGTAGCGGTCGAACACGAAGTCCAGAATGCCTGTCTTTCCGGCGCGGATGTGCAGGTATTTGAACGACAAGTGCTCCTTCGCCTCGCGAATCGGCAAGCCGCGGCGAAAGTGCATGTAGAGAACAGAGGCGATGCCGGCCCGGTCTGCGCCCGACTTGCAGTGCATCAGGGCCGGATAGGCGATGGACTCGAACATCTCCCGAGCCCCGAAGATGGCTTCGCGGGTCGGCGTGTCGCGGGAAAACACCTGGAAATCGACCAGCGCGATGCCATGGCGCTCGCAGGCTTCCCTTTCCAGCAGGTAATAGCCCTTGGGGCTGGCGCCGCGCAGATTGATGATGGTTTTCAGCCCGAGTTCGCTGGCGTAGCGGGCGATATGCTCTGGGGAGGGCTGGTTCGCCCGATACATTTCCGGTGAAATCTGGTGAAGGTTGCGAAAACGCGCGCGCAGGAAGCCATGATCGCCCCAGGTAAGCTCGTAGCGGGCGCGGGAGCGCCCTTCAGCGGTTGCAAGATCGATCGTCTGGGCCATTTATGGTTCCTGAAGGTCTGGGAGGTAGATGCCCCGCCGACGGCGGAATGCAACCCGGAGCGTGCAGATCGGGCGCGGCAAAGCGCCTTGGGTGTGCGCTCTGGCGCGAGGAAGGACATTGGTTAGTAAGCCGGGATGAGCGACGCGGCGCCAGCGACTCGTATCTCGGACTACCTGCTTGGCGGGTTGGTCTGGGCGTATATGCGTATCAATACCTCGACCATCAAATGGCGGTTTGAGGGGCTTGAGCATATCGAACCGCTGCTGGCGGAGAACCGCGCCTTTGTTGTGGCGATCTGGCATTCGCGGCTGCTGCTTTATCCGGTGCTCGAGACGCGTGTGGTGAAGCGCTTCCCGCAGCGTACGCATGCAACCTCGATCATCGTGTCGAACTCAAAGCATGGGAACATCACCAACCGGGCGTCGGAATTGCTGGGGCTGCACATCATCCGCGGTTCGACGGCGCGCAAGGACCGGCGCAAGGACAAGGGCGGCGTTGCGGGCGCGCGTGCGGCGCTGAAGGCGCTGAAACAGCATGCGATGGTGTGCATGACGATCGACGGGCCGCGCGGGCCTGCGGAACATGTCCCGGTAGAGCCGGTGAAGCTGGCGCAGCAGGCGGGCGCGCCGGTGGTGACGCTGGGCCTGTCGTCGGGCGGCAAGCGGCTGAATACGTGGGACCGGTTGTTGCTGCCGCTTCCCTTCTCGCGCGGGTGCATGGTGTTTGGCGAACCGATCGAGACCAGCAAGGCGATGGACAGTGAAGACCTGCGCCAGAGTATTGAAGCGCGGCTGAAGTCCGTGACGGATCGCGCCGACGCAATTTCGGGGCGCGAGGCGGAGCCAGCGGTCGCTCAGCCGGTGGGCGGTCGTCTGGAAACAGGCAGAGAGTGACGCTGGCGCTGACCTTGTATCGGCTGGCCACAGGTTTGGCCGAGCCGTTTGCGACCGGCGCGCTGAAGCGTCGGGTGAAGGCTGGCAAGGAGCGCGCGGAGCGCATTCACGAACGTCTTGGACGTGACCTGCCGAAGCGGCCGGACGGGCCATTGATCTGGTTACACGGGGCGAGCGTCGGCGAGTCGCAATTACTGCTCAACGTGTTGCGCGAGGTGCGCAGCCTGCGGCCTGATCTGTCCGCCGTGGTGACGACGCAGACGCTGACGTCAGCCGATCTGGTCGCGCGGAGCGCGGATGACAATCTGATCCACCAGATGGCTCCGATTGATTCACCGGGCGCGGTGAAACGGTTTCTCGATCACTGGTGGCCGGACGCCGTTGCGTTCGCCGAGGGGGAGATCTGGCCCAACATGCTGACGGCGATCCGGCGCCGGAAGTTGCCGGCGGCGCTGGTGAATGCGCGGATGACGGATCGTTCGATCGAAGGCTGGATGGGGCGGCGGTCGACCGCGCGGCAGCTGTTCGGCGCTTTCATGTTTGCCGGGGCTGCAGACGCGAAGACGGCCGGCGCGCTGGATGCGATCATGGGCCGACGTCCGGATGTAATCGGCAATATCAAACGAGCGATGCGGGCGACGGCCGCGTCCGAGGGTGTCGTGTCGGTCTGGCGGGGCGAGATGAAGCGACGGCAGGTGTTGCTGGCGGCGTCCACGCATGAGGGCGAGGAGTCTCTTGCGCTGGATGCGTATGCACAGATCGTCGCGAACGGGTCGTCGCCATTGCTGGTGATCGCGCCGCGCCATCCTGAACGAGGCGACGATGTGGTTGCGTTGGCGCGTGAACGTGGCCTGACTGTGCAGCAGCGATCTGCCGATCGCGCCACTCCGGGTCCGGATTGCGATGTGCTGGTGGCGGACACGCTGGGTGAGATGATGTTCTGGTTCGAGGTCGCCGACGGCGTGTTCCTTGGTGGAGCCAGCGTTGACGGGGTCGGCGGTCACAATCCTATGGAGCCGGCGCAGGTGCGGCAGCGGGTATGGTGTGGGCCGCATGGGTTCAACTTTGCTGATACGTTCGATGCGCTGGAGGCGTGCGGCGCGCTGGTGATCGGGCGCAGCGCCAAGGAGCTGGCGACATTCTGGAATGTCTGCCTGCGGGATGACGGAGATGCGGGCGCCGACTGGGCGGCGGTGACCGCGTATCTGGCGGAATCGCGCGCTGCGATGACGACGACAGTCGGCGCAGTGTACGCCCTGCTGGACGGGGGCGGACGCCATGCGTGAGCCGCACTTCTGGCGCGACATCGATCCGCGCTCGCGCGCAGCGGCGCCGTTGACGCGTTGGCTGCTGACGCCGTTGGCTTCACTTTATGCATATGCAGGCGCGCGGCGGATTGAGAAGGCCGCGCCCTTTGATTGCGGAATCCCGGTGATCTGCGTCGGCAACCTGACGCTGGGCGGGGCCGGCAAGACGCCGGTGGTGAGCGCGATCCGGGCGCATCTGGTCGCCAAAGGGCTACGCGCCGCCAGCCTGTCGCGGGGATATGGCGGATCGCTGGAAGGCCCAGTCAAGGTGGACCGGGACGCGCATGATGCCGCGATGGTTGGCGATGAGCCGTTGATGCTGGCGGGCGGCGGAGAGAGCTGGATCGGGCGCGATCGGGCGGCTGGCGCGCGGGCCATGGCTGCCGACGGCGTCGATGTGATCGTGATGGATGACGGGCACCAGAATCCGGCGCTGAAGAAAACCGTTTCAGTTGTGGTGATTGATGCGTCCGAGCCGTTCGGGAACGGGTTCGTTTTTCCCAAAGGCCCGTTACGCGAGCCGGTCGCCGCCGGGCTCAAGCGCGCCGACGCGGTGGTGATTATGGGCGATGGAGATGCGCCGGTGGAGGTTGTGTCGTCGGGACTGCCGTTCTGGCGGGCGCGGCTAAAGGCGTCGAACGACCTGCCTGCGGGGGATTATGTGGCGTTTGCCGGGATTGGGCGTCCGGAGCGGTTCTTCGACAGTCTGCGGTTGCGGGCGGGACTGAGACTGGTTGAGACGGTTCCGTTTGGGGACCATCATGTCTACTCGGGCGGCGATCTGCGCTATCTGGACAAGCTGGCGAGTGAGAGAGGCGCGCGGCTGGTGACGACGAGTAAGGATCATGTGCGGCTTGAGCGCGACTTTGCTGCGCGGGTTGAGGTTGCCGAAGTGAGCGCGGCCTTTGACGACGGCGATGCGCTGGCTGCGATCTGTGGAGCAATCACCGAGGCGGGCGCGCGGACGTGAGCAAGGCGCCGGCAACCGAGGACGCGCCGCGCTATATCCGGCCTGTCGAGCTGCAGAAGCGGATGACGCTGCTGTCACGGATCGGCTGGGGCGCCGAGGCGTGGGCCTGGGATGCGCTTTACTGGTATCCGTTGAAAGCGTTGTCGATCGAGCGGGCGTCGAATGTCGGCGCTTCGCTGATGA
>JBHIWT010000149.1:0-8869 GCA_041987265.1 Hyphomonadaceae bacterium | reverse complement strand
GCGGGGAAGCTGCGCAGGATAGACGGGTGCAAATCCTCGATCCGGGCGCCGGGTTTGCGCTGAAGGTCGTTGGCGGCGAGCTGGTATTCCGCGCTGAAGCCCGGGCTCTGGGCGGCTGCGGGCTCAGCCATGCCGCCGTGGAAATTGCCCCCGCGATGAGTTGCTTGCGCATGTGAGTTCTCCTTGTATGGAGACTCTGGCGCCTGGAATTCTAATTAAAATCTGTGATCTTGCCGCCCGGTATTTTTGCCGAAAATGCAAAGAGGATATTATAATCAAAGAATAAGTCGATATAACAGTAGAACAAAACTATATGCTGGATTCAGGGGGTGGTTTTGCGTGCGACCCAGCGCGCGGCGGTCGCTTCCGCGGCGCGCGCCAGCCGGGGAGTCGTTGCCGGGGCGGGGTCAGGTCAGGTTCGGGGAGTGACGTTTCATGTCCAGATAGACCATCTGGCGATAGGCCTTCTCTGCGTCGGGCCAGCCAGCTATCGCGTCAAGCAGGCCGCCATAGTGCTCGAACACCAGATCTGCGTCTGGCTCATGCTCCAGTTTGACGCAGACTTCCGCAAAGCTGCGGTCATCGTCGATCCGGCTCAAAATGAACTCGAGGTGAGCGACGCAGGCGACGCCGTCCGGGCCCGGAAGGATCAGGTTGGTTCGCCCGTCAAACTTCCGCTTGCCGCCGGCGAATGCATCGAGGCGTTGATGAAGCTGATGGGTCTCTTCCTCGCTCAGGCCATAGGCAGACAGATCGTCGTCGCGGGCCTCTCCGGCCGGTACAACCCGGATTTGCCGGTGTTTAGCCATCGTGCGGATCAGCGGGTTGAAGACCTTTTCGCTGATGCCGTGTTCCTTCTGGGCGATGGCCTTGGCGTTCTTGCCGGAGATGAAGAACTGATCCGTGACGGTGCACATCAGAAGGCGGATGCAGAAATCGCGGTTCTGGTTCAACAGGAGTTCGTCATTGGCGCTCGCCAGATCCGGAGGCGCGAACGCCGCTGCCGGCGCCGCGGTCGTGAGGCGGCGACACATGTTGACTGAATCGTTGAGGGGGCGATCAAGCAGAGCTCCTCGCAGGAAATCGAGCAGATCTTCTGCGATACTGTTCGAGTCAGACCTCCGAACCAAGCCCATTGCGAATGCCTCCGTCTCTCGCAGCCCCCGACAATCTCCCCGACAATGAAGTAACTGTAATTCTCTCTTTAACCTTTGTTTGACGCGCTTCCAATGCCTCGTGGGCGAATTTTAGCAGTTGGTCGATAACATATCTGAGAGTGACGTGTTTGTTCTCTCAATAACATCCGGGTCAGCCCCTGCGGTCCAGATATACTACATTGGAGTTTTGTTTCTTGGCGCGGCGGCGTGGTTGTTGAGGCTCTTCGCTCGCGCGGATCAGGGATCCGGTCGTGCGGAGCTGCATCGACACCAAGCGCTGGTGCGCGTCGAGCCCTCCGGCGACCTCGTTCAGATCCTGAATGAGGAGGCGCGTTCGGCCGCGCGATCGCGTTGCCGGCGTCTTGGCGGTTGGCGCATCGCTCGCTTTCGGTTCGTATGGAGCGATCAGCGGGATGACGCCGGGCGGCAGGCCGGTCCGTTCGCTATTGGCGGACCTTTTTGAATCAACCGGGAAATACGACGAGCGGTCCTGCGGATGGTACGTCTCTGCAGATGCGCCTTTGACAAGGCGTAGCTTAGGCGGGCTGGTTCGTGGCCCGCCATAATGTGAGTGCGGCGGGGGGTCTACATCGACCGCGTCGATATCAAACCGGGATATGTCGATGGCGGGGATGCATGGGGGCAGCGACGCATTGTGGCCGCCAGATGCAGCGCCGTCGGGGGAGGTTGAGGCGCTTTGGGTTTCAGGTTTGGGCAATGACACGGATCGCTCCATATGCTTTGTGAGGTGGCGGCGCCGCCTCTGGCGGTCAGTCCGCTTTGTTGATGGCCGCAACCGCGCGAACAGCTCGAGGAGCCGTTCGCGACGCCATCCGACGGGGCTCAATAGCTCGAAGGGGCGGATCGCGAATGTGACCATGCCCACTGCCTACGGGATGTCGCGGCTCAGTCTACTTCGCAATTTGATAGCCCAAATCTAGGGGGCAAATCCGGGGGGTAGTTTGAGACGGTATCTCCGTCAGATCGGCTTTGGTTCGACAGGATCGCTAGCTGCGCTTCTTCGGCTGCACCGGGTCGTCCGGGTTTCGCATCGCGACGGTGGTGGGCAGGTTGCAGATCGACGGGTCGATGCGGGCGTCTTCGCCCAGTTGTTTGGCGATGAGTTCCTCGCGCGTGGTGCGCAGGATCAACAGGACGTTCTCGACCATCTGCGGGCTGGGGTTGGTCATGCGGTCGATCGACAGCGAGCGCAGCGCCATGGCCGCGGTCGATGACAGGCCCTGCATCTCGCGCGTCGGCTCCATGCCCGCCTGGCGCACCAGCTTGCCGATGAAGCGGCCGTAATCGTTGGCGATGGAGGAAAGAGCGGGCGTCACCGCGCTGGCGAGATCGGGATCTGAACGAGCGGAGATGCGGATCTCGTTGACCGCGATGCCTTCGGCTGAACGCGCGGTCGCCCAGGCGAGATCGATGACGGCGCGAAATCGTGGAAGCCCCGGTTCGAGCTGTTCGAGCTGTTCGGCGCGAAAGGCGCACAGCCCGTCGTAGCCGAAGCGAACAGCCTGGGCGAGCAGGTCGGCGCGGGTGGGGAAGTGGTGCATCACCGCGCCGGAGGAGACGCCGGCGCGGGCGACGATGCGGGAGTTCGATAACGCGCTGAACGCCTGCTCGTGAAGGATGCCGATCACGGCGCGCAGGATGCGGCCGCGTGTGGCGGCGGCGCGTTCGGCGTTGCGGCCGGCTGGCTTGTCATCCTCGGCGGGATCGCTCGCCGGACTCACCTGCGAAGTTTCTGAAGAGATCGATCCGGCGGTCATTGATTTCCACTCCCTGCAAGTTCGGAAATCGCTGCCCCCCCATTCGAGATCTCGAGACGTTTCGCCGTCTGCTCTTGCGCCATTGTCGCTTGGTCGGGGGCTTTGGGCAAGTTTGCCGCATCAAAAACAAACCAATCACTCGGTATTGATTTCTGCGTGAGGCGCGCGCAGAGTAGTCGTTAGTGAGTTCACGCTTGCTCGCCGCCTTCAGCCGGGCGGGGCGGTCCGCGACGGACAGCCCCGATATTTGTGCGGGAGGCGGAGTTTTAGTGGTTGGGCCGTCGGACGGGCGGTCAGCAAGGTGAAAGCGCCAGCCTGACGCGCGATGCGGAAGCGCGCATTAGCGGACCGGCTGTCAGTGAGTTTCCAGGTTCATGTCCTCCCCGAGAGAACATGTTTCACTATGCCCGGCGGATAATCCCGCCGGGCGTTTTTTTGTGCTGAGCGATTGAGCCATCGCAGGTGCGGCGGCATCGGGGTGGCCATCTGGTTTTTGTTATTAAGAATGAGTTGCAAAAAGAGCAAGGCTGTTCCAGACCAGTGACCGGACGGAATCGCGTTCGGTTCCATGCAATGGAGGCCGGTTTGGCGAAACAGGCGAAGCAGAACGGGCAAGGCAGGCCAGAGCACGGGCCAGAACAGAGGCCCGAACAGAGACCAGGGCGCATACACGCCTGCGCGCTGGAGCTGGCGCCCGGCGTCAGCATGGAAACCATCGGGGTGGGCGAACGTCTGGTCTTGTCGGCCCTGCGCCTGATCTCTTCGGGACAGAATTCCTGCGGCGCGATCCATCGCGTCTTCGACGACATGCTTGGCGACGGCGCGCCTGTGGCGCTGGACGGGATGCGGACGATCTCCGTGCTGTTGCCGCGCGAAAGCGAGCGGACGCTAACCCTTGGCGCGCTGTGTGTGCGCGGCGTGACATGGGACGAGGCGGCGATCCTGGCTCTGCTGGAAGCTGCGCAGCGTTCCGATGTCCGGTCGATCATGATGTGGTTCGGGCGGTTGGGCGTGAAACAGCCGACGGGCCGACTGCAACGGGGACTGGCGTGGCTGTCGGGCGCGATCGCGGTCAGCTCGTGCCGGCTGCAGCGCGAGAGCGCGGACCTGACGACATGCCAACCGGCGGGACCGGACGAAAAACCAGGCATGCAAGATTGCGAATGAGTGGCAATTGCATACGTTTGCTGATATCAGGTTGATGCGCAGATGAGAGCCGCGAAGGCTCCGGGCGTACCTCCCCGACCCTCCGCCATGCGACCGCGTGGCGGAGGGAAGCGGCGGCTTCCATCGCTGTAAGAATTCGCCATGATGCTCCTGCATGGAGAGCGGGAGGCGGGCTTGGAGCTGATCTATGGGCTAATCGCGCTGGCGGCTGTTGTCGTTGTGGCGCTGATCGTGATCTTCAACCATCTCGTTGGCAGGCGTCAGATGGTGTCCAACGGCTGGTCGGACATTGATGTGCAGTTGAAGCGCCGCTCTGACCTGATCCCGCGCATGGTCGACACGGTGAAGGGGTATGCCGCCCACGAGCTGAACCTGTTCAAGGAAGTCACCGAGAAACGTACGCTGGCGGCGGCGGCGGGGGACGACCCGGAAGCGCGCGGGCTGGCCGAAAGCGAATTGTCGGCGCCGCTGGGGCGCGTTGTGGCGCTGGCGGAAGATTATCCCGACCTCAAGGCCAACGAGAACTTCCTCGAACTGCAGCGCGAGCTGGCCGACACCGAAGACAAGATCGAGATGGCGCGCCGCTTCTACAATGGCGCGACGCGCGAGCTGAACGTGGCGGTGGAGAGCTTTCCCAATTCGCTGGTGGCCGGGGCGTTCGGATTTCGCAAGGCGAACTTCTTTCAGGTCGACGCAGCAGATCGCGCGCTGCCGGATGTGTCCTTTTCGGGCAAGCCGGAATGAGTGTGGTGCGGATGTGGCTGCGGTCGCTGGCGGTTCTGCTTGCGCTGGCGCTGGCGCCGCTGTCGGCGTTCGCCGACGAACAGATCAACCTGTTCGATGTGACCATAGAAGTGCAGACCGACGGCGACGTCCTGATCCGCGAACGGATCGAAGTGACCGCCGAGGGGAACCAGATCCGGCGCGGCATCTTCCGCGACCTGCCGCGCTATTACACGTTCGACGGGCGCAGGCTGCGCTACGACTATGACGTTATCTCGGTCCGGCGTGACGGGCGGCGAGAGCCCTATGCGCGCGAGACGGACGGCAATGCGGTGCGCATTCGCATCGGCGACGCCGACAGGTTCCTAGATCCGAACATCTACACCTACGAGATCGAATACCTGGTGAAGAACCAGATCCGCTATGGCGATGAGCAGGACGAGATCTACTGGAACGCGACGGGCACGTATTGGGCGTTCCCGATCACCAAGGCGCGCGCGCGCGTGGCGTTGCCCGAGGGCGCGCGCGTGACCGAATGGGCCGCCTATACCGGCCGCTTCGGCGCGGATGGCCAGGATTTCCGCCATACCAGCAGCGGAACGACGCACACATTCGAGACGACGCGCGTGCTTGAGCGGCGCGAGGGGCTGACCGTCGCCGTGGCGATGGAGAAGGGGTTGATCGATCCGCCGTCCGTGGCGGACGAGACGGGCTATCTCTGGCAGCGTTATGGCGCGCTGGGCATCCTGATCCTGTCGACGTTTGGGGTTGGCGCGATCGCGCACCGCAATTTCGAACGTGTCGGGCGTGATCCGCCAAAGCCTCCGGTGTTCCCGATCTACGAACCGCCCGGCGGCCTGTCGCCGGCGGGCGCGCACTATGTGTTCAACCGCGGTGCCGGCGGGAAAGATGCGCTGATCGCGACGCTGCTTGATCTGGCGATCAAGGGGCGGCTGACGATCGATGCGACCTTGAAGAAGGAAACCACGCTGACGCGCGTGCAGGGCGCGGATCTCAATGACAGCGCAAAGGGGATCGCCGTCGATGACCTGGCGCTGGAGCGTTCGCTGTTTGCAAGCGGCGACAGCAAGACGCTGGGCGGGAAGTATGACGCGTCGTTCACGCGCGCCTTCATGAAGTTCAAGCGCTCTCACGCGAAGAAGTATGGCGACAAGTATTTCCGCTGGAATATCGGCTACACGCTGATCTCGGTCATCCTCAGCGCGATCGGCGTCGGGCTCGCCATCACGCAGGCGGTGGAATGGACGATCTGGCACTCCGCGCTGCTGGCGGCGCTGGCCGGCGTGAACCTGCTCTTCATGTACCTGATGCCGGCGCCGACGCGGCTGGGACAGGATGTGCGCACCAAGCTGGAAGGCTTCAGGCTGTACATGAACACGGCCGAGAAACTGCAACTGAACGCGACCGAGATCGGCGTCGACAAGCCGCCGATGATGAGCAAGGAGCGCTATGAACGCTTCCTGCCGTACGCCATCGCGCTGGGTGTCGAGAAACCGTGGAGCGACTATTTCGAAAAGACGTTGCCTGAGGAGGCGGCGAACTATCATCCAAGCTGGGGGCGTGTCGGCAGCTATCGCTCGATCGGCGAGACGACGCGCGGGATCGTGGATTCGATGTCGACCGGTGTGGCGACGGCTTTGCCGCAGAGCTCCAGTTCATCCGGCTCAGGCGGCGGCGGCTTCTCCGGCGGCGGCGGAGGCGGAGGCGGCGGGGGCGGCTGGTAGATTGTTCGCAAGTCGCGGGCGCGTCATAGTATCGGCATGAGAAAAGAGATTGCGATCGCACTGGCCCTCGCTTTGGCGGGTTGCGCGGGGACGCCGGACACGACGCCGGTGAACGGGCCGTTGCTGGCTGCGCCGCGCATTGAGGCGCAGGGGGAATGGTCGCGCGGGTTTGGCGTTGAGGGCGACGTGGTGATGCTGTCGCTGTCCGGCGGCGGCGCGCGCGCGTCTGCGTTCTCGCTGGGCGCGTTGCAGGAATTGCGGGATACGCCGGCGCGCGACGGCGGACGGCTGATCGACAAGGTTGCGCTGGTAACGGCGGTGTCGGGCGGCGCAGTGACGGCGGCGTGGTTCGGACTGAACGGCCCGGAGCAGCTCGACGGGTTTCGCCCGGCGATGCTGGACAAGGACTGGGAAAGCCAGATCCACCAATCCCTGCTGTCGCCTAACAATATCGCCCGCGCCTGGGGCGGCGGCATGAATGACCGCGAAAATCTGGCCGGCTGGCTGGATCAGGAAGTCTATCGCGGCGCGACCATGGTTGCGATGGGCGGCGGCCCGCGCATCGTTCTCAACGGAACGGAATTGTTCACCGGCGCGCCGTTCGCATTCACGCGGACATACTTTGACGCGATCTGTTCGGACGTTTCCGGCGTGCTGGTGGCGGACGCGGTGGCGACGTCGATGGCCGTGCCGGTCTTCTTCCGGCCGAGCGTGTTGCGGTCGTTCAACTCCGACTGCAATGGCGACGAGCCGGCATGGGTTGAGCGGGCGCTGAGCGATCGCGACGGATCAATTCTGACGCGCGAGACGGCGCGGGCGGTGCGGGCGTGGCGCGACCCGGACCGCGTCGGCTTTCTGCATGTCGCCGACGGCGGCGTGATCGATAATTTCGGCGTGTCGTCTCTGATCGTGATGGACGAGGCGGAGGGCGGCGCGCTGGGACCATTCTCGAAAGAGGACGCGGTGCGCATGCGCTCACTGGCGTTCGTGGTCGTCAATGCGGAAAAACCGGACGTGGTGGGCTGGCCGCTTGAGGCGCGAGGGCCGAACGGGCCGGAAGGCGTCGGCGCGCTGCTGGACCTTTCGATCGACGCCTCGAAGCGCATGGCGCTGGAAGCCTTCTCAGCGCGTCTTGAGGACTGGGAGCGGGCGCTGGTCGCGTTTCGTTGCGGGCTGGGTGAGGGCGAGGCCGAAGCGCTGGGCGCGAAGGAAGGCTGGGCGTGCGCGGACCTGACGATGACGCTGGACGTGATCGCGTTTCATGATCTTGGCGAGGTCGATGGCGCAGCGCTCGGCGACATGGCGACCGCAGTAAGCCTGCCGGCGGAACAGATCGACGCGCTGATCGCAGGCGGGCGCAGGGCGGTGCGCGAGAATGGGTTGCTTCAATCGCTCGGAGCCAGACCATGAGTGATGCGATCGGTCCCGGCGATCTGGTTCTGTGCGTCAACGCCGCGCCCAACCATGTGACCGGCGAGCCGGTGCCGCTGGTGGCGGGTGAAACCTATCGCGTCGAGGAAGTGATGCCGTTTGCCTGTCCGTGCGGTCGTTCCGATGCACTGCTGGATGTCGGCGTCGGCTTCGCATGGTGCCAGACACGGTTCCGTCTCTACCCAAAGCCCAGGGCCGAGGCGAAGACCCGCCGCGCAGCCGCGCCGAAGGAGAAGGAAAAGGTGCGCTGAAGCTCAGCGCAAGCCATTGCGGCCGGGCCCGTCATCTGGGCCCGGCCGATGGCGCCTAGAAGTCCACCGTCAGCGAGACCGAGACGGTTCGCGGGCTTTGGGGGCGGAAGAAGCCGTCGCCGGTGACCGAGGTGAAGACGAAGGCCAGCTGGTCTTCATCGAAGATGTTGTCGACGTTGATGCGGGTCTTGATGTTGTCGATCGGGCCGATGCCGAAGCCTTCGCCGAAGTCGACATAGCCTGACACGATGGTGAAGGACTCCATCTCCGAGGTGTTGATGAAGTTGGCGTAGCGCTCGCCGGTGTAACGGGCCGACAGGTTGGCCACGAGATAGGAGGTCGGCTCCCAGGTGACGCCGGCGGTGACGAAGTATTCCGGGCTGTCGGGGAGGAAGTTGCCGGAGATCGGCGCAACGCCTGGAATGTCGTCCTCGAACGTCGTGTGGTTGTACGTGAAGTTGCCGTTGAAATAGATCTGGTCGTTGAAGACTTTCGGCTTCCACGCGCCGGTCAGTTCATCGCGCATCGCCATTTGCCACAGGTCTTTGTTTTGCTTTTCCAGCGTTAACCAATGGGCCAGCCAGTCGGCCCAGAGTTGCAGTTTGGTCGTGTCTGCA
>JBHIWT010000148.1:0-8897 GCA_041987265.1 Hyphomonadaceae bacterium | reverse complement strand
GCGGCTCCTTGAACCCTACGTCACCACACGAGAGCAGGGTGTCGGACTCGGCCTTGCGATCGTCGCCCGCATTGTCGCCGACCACGGTGGCGCAATCTCTCTCGGCGACAATGAATTCTCCGAGCACGGTGCGCGCGTCGACATCCGACTCCCTGTCGCACCTGAGAACAATAGATCAAACCTTGAATTTGCAGACCATGGAGCGAACTGATGAACGCTGACGTTCTGGTCGTCGACGACGAAGCCGATATCCGCGATCTGATCGGCGGCATCCTCGAGGACGAAGGGTACCTCGTCAAAACTGCAGCAGGTTCAGCGGACGCCCTTGCCGCCGTTCATGCCCGCGTGCCCAGACTTGTCGTATTGGATGTCTGGCTCAAGGGCAGCGACATGGACGGTCTCGAACTCCTCACCGAGTTCAAGAAGATGGACCCATTCCTGCCAGTCGTCGTCATCAGCGGACACGGCACTGTAGAAACAGCGGTCGCTGCAATTCGAGACGGGGCCTACGACTATCTCGAAAAACCATTTCACGCCGAAAAGCTCATACTCACGGTCAAACGCGCGCTCGAGAACGCACAGCTAAAGCGCGAGAACTCAGCGCTGAAATCACGGTCCGCCGCATCGACAGAAATGATCGGAAGTTCCCAGGCGCGCGCCCAACTGCTCTCCGCGATTGCGAAGGTCGCGCCAACGAACAGCCGCGTTCTCGTTCACGGGCCGCCGGGAAGCGGCAAGGAACTGGCTGCGCGTATGATCCACGACATGTCAGAGCGGGCGACAGGACCATTTGTGATTGTCAGCGCCGCCAACATGCATCCCGACCAGATGGAGGCCCAGCTGTTCGGCGAAGAATATGGTGAAGAACGCGCGCCGCGCGGCGGCTTCTTTGAACAGGCGCACATGGGAACCCTTGTGCTTGACGAAGTGGCCGACATGCCGCTCGCCGTCCAAAGCAGAATTCTGCGTGTCCTGGTCGACCAACGATTCCGGCGCAAGGACGGCCGGGAAGATGTTTCAGTCGATGTGCGCGTTATCTCGACATCCGCCCGCGACCTGCGCGCAGAGATTGAGGCTGGCCGCTTCCGTGAAGATCTCTATCACCGCCTGGGCGTTGTGCCGGTGGAAGTCCCAGGTCTGGATAAGCGGCGCGAGGATATTCCCGAGCTCGTCCGCTTCTTCGCAAGCCGCGTCGCCGACGCCACAGGCCTGCAAAGTCGCGAATTTGATATCGAGGCGCTCGCCATGCTTCAGGCCAGCAATTGGCCCGGCAACGTCCGGCAGCTACGCAATGTCGTTGAACGGATCCTCATCCTGACCAACGGCGAGCCTGCCGGCTCGATCACGCCTCAACACTTGCCGCGAGATGCGGAAGGCGAGCTGTCAGGCAAGGGATCCCTTCAAATGATCACCATGTCTCTGCGCGACGCGAGGGAGCATTTCGAACGGGAATATCTGGAAATGCAGATCACCCGTTTTGGCGGCAATGTATCACGCACCGCAGCATTCATCGGAATGGAGCGGTCTGCGCTCCACCGCAAGCTAAAGGCCTTGGGTGTGGAAACAGGCTCCAGCAACCGGGAATCAGTATCCTGAATAAAATCAAAGCTGAACGCCCGCATCATCCGCCGCAAATCTGGGCGCCGGGTCCTATGCTGGGCTCTACAGGGGCAGAATCGCCAGCATTCTGCGGTTTCCTGTTGCGCCATTGCTCATAAAGCTTTGCTGGGGCAAGAATGCCGCTAGAGAGCCTAGACCAACAATAATAAACGGCAGCAAGGCCAGTTATGACTGCAGACAAAAAACAAAACCTTCAGGACATTTTTCTCAACGCGGTCCGCAAGGGCAAGGTCCCGCTCACCATGTTCCTCGTCAACGGAGTGAAACTGCAGGGCGTGGTTACCTGGTTCGATAACTTTTGCGTACTGTTGAAGGGTGAAGGACGCCCGCCGCAACTCGTCTACAAGCACGCCATCTCGACGATAGCGCCAAACGCGCCGGTGAACCTGTTCGAGAACGAAGGCGAAGAGGCGTCCTGATTGGCCGACAGGTTCATTGACCGGACGCCACCGCCCCAAAGCGCCCTGATTGCGCTGCCGGAGCTGCCCCACGCCATCCACGCCGAAACCCGCATGGAAGAGACCAGAGGCCTCGTTGAGGCGCTCGGAATGGCGCTTGCTGGCGAACAACATTTTTCGATCCGAAAACCCAACCCAGCGACCCTTTTCGGCGGCGGACAACTAGACCAAATCCAGCAGATGGCGAATGAAACTTCACCGACCGTTCTCGTCGTGGACGGCACGCTGTCTCCAATTCAACAACGCAATCTCGAACGCGCACTTCAGCTCAAGGTCATAGATCGTACCGGGCTGATCCTGGAGATCTTCGGGCTGCGCGCTCGCACAGCCGAGGGTCGCCTTCAGGTCGAATTGGCGCGGCAACTGTACGAGCGCTCACGCCTCGTTCGAACATGGACTCACCTTGAAAGACAGCGTGGCGGCTCCGGCTTCCTGTCCGGCCCGGGCGAAACCCAAATCGAATCCGACCGGCGGATGCTCGACACACGGATCAAGAACCTACGTCGCGACATTGAGGAGGTAAGACGCTCGCGAGCGATCCAACGCGCAGGACGCGCCAAACAACGCAAACCCGTCGTCGCGCTTGTTGGCTACACAAACGCCGGTAAATCCACTCTTTTCAACACGCTAACCGGCGCCAAGGTGTTCGCGCAGGATATGCCGTTCGCCACTCTTGACCCGACGGTCCGCGAACTGGACCTGAGTGATGGTCGACACGCAGTGATCGTCGATACGGTCGGCTTCATCACGGATCTACCTTCCCACCTGATCGCCGCCTTTCGAGCGACACTGGAGGAAGTCGCCGAGGCCGCAGTGCTGATACACGTCCGTGATATCGCGCACCCCGATACGAATTCGCAGGCTAACGACGTCGAAATAGTCCTCGACCAAATCTTTGAACAATCGCCCAATGCGCGCCCGCCGATGCTGGAAGTATGGAACAAGATCGACAACTTCGACGAAGAGCGGCGCAGCCAGTTGCGATTGCAGGCAAGCGCTCAATCGCCCACGCCAATACTGATATCTGCTCAAAGCGGAGAAGGCCTTCACGAGCTACGGTCCGCTATCGCTACCGCCGTGTTTCCTCAACGCCATCTGCAAGAGCTAATCGTGCGCGCAGGAGACGGCGCATCACTGGCCTGGCTTCACGCCAACTGCGAAGTCCTGTCTCAAGAGACGTCGGAAGAAGATCAAATCAAGCTGGACGTGATGATGTCGCCAGAGGACGTGGAGCGTTTCAGCACTTTGCAGAATTCAAGCAAAGCAATTCTGACAGACTAGCCCTTCGACTTCGCCGCACGCTCCAACGACTTGGCTTCGGCCCACAGGCTCTCTTGGTCACCAAGAGCCAGATCTCCGAAATCCTTGCCCTGAGCCCGCGCAAGCTGCTCCATCTGTCGAAAACGACCTTCAAACTTACGATTGCCAGCACGAAGCGCCTCTTCAGCATCGACACCCAGCTTTCGACAAAGATTAGCGCAGACGAAAAGAATGTCGCCCAGCTCTTCGCTAACCGCCTCGGTCGAAGCCTCCGCATCGTCTGCAGCCTCAATGACTTCGGAGACTTCCTCGTCGAGCTTCTTGAGAACCTGCTTGTAGTCAGACCAGTCAAACCCAACCCGAGCGGCCCTTTTGGTCAGCTTCTGCGCACGCATAAGCGCCGGAAGACCTAAGGCTACGCCATCCAATGCGCTGGGTGGCGACGCGCCATCGCGGTTCTCAGCACGCTCAGCCGCCTTCATCGCCTCCCAGGCAACCGTCTGGGCATCAGAGTCAGCAACCTCGCCATCACCGAAAACGTGAGGATGCCGACTGACCATCTTGTCGACGATCGAACGCACCACATCGTCGATATCAAACAGGCCCGCCTCGCTGGCCATCTGAGCGTGAAATACAGACTGAAAGAGGAGGTCGCCCAACTCAGTTTTCAGATCGCAATAATCCTGACGATCTATTGCGTCGGCGACCTCGTAAGCTTCCTCAATCGTGTACGGGGCTATCGTGTCGAACGTCTGCTCAAGATCCCAGGGGCAACCGCTCCCGGGCGTCCGCAGACGCTTCATCAAATCCACCAGAGCGCGAAACGGATCCTCAAGTGAAGGGGGAGGGGATCGTCTTGGCGGTTCTGAGGTCATGTCACGAACTTCGCTCCAGTCGATCGATTCGTCCAACGCACCACGCCCGGCATATCCATTTGTCGCATAATCAATATTATGGGCAATTTGGTTTTGACCTGTTTCTTGGGCTTTTTTGAAGATCACTCGTAGTCAGACGGCGATATCCAGTTCCAGTCCGTCAAAGGCCGGCTTCACATGATCAGGCGTTCTGCGATCCAGTTCGTCATAATCCAGGTCGACGTGCATGTTCGTAAGTATCGCCGCCTTCGGGTTGATCCGGTCAATCCATTCCAGCGCCTTCTCAACATGCGCATGGGTCGGGTGCGGCGTGTAGCGCAGCGCGTCCACAACCAGCGTTTCCACACCGTCAAGGAGGGCGAAAGACGCCTCGGGGATCTCCACGACATCATTGCAGTAGGCGAAGGGACCCACACGGAAACCCAGCGACCGGCATGTGCCGTGATCAAGGTCCAGAGCCAGGATCTCAAGATCACCGCCCCGCCCGGCCACGATGACTGACTTACCAGCAGCAAGGTCAATACGCGGGTCCAGTATGGGCGGATAACCTACGTTACCTTTGAAGCAGTAATGGAAGCGTTGAAGGATAACCTCGGCGGTAGCCTCATCCATATAGACCGGTACCTGCGCCCGCTGCGTTAACGCGAGTGGCCTGACATCATCAATTCCATGGCACTGGTCAGCGTGGAAATGGCTCAGCAATACAGCATCGAGGTGCCCGATACCCGAAGCAAGCAGCTGCGTGCGCAAATCCGGCGATGTGTCGATCAGCGCCGCTGTATCAGCCTGCGCGCTCTCGGCCCGATACCTCAAGAGAACTGAGCACCGCGATCGCTGGTTTCTCGGGTTTGTAGGATTGCACGCGCCCCAGTTGTTCCCGACCCGCGGAACCCCACCTGACGAACCGCAACCGAGAATGCGAACGTTCAAGCGACCTAGCATCATGACACGCGCTCGAACAATCTCAGGGCGTTGCCAGTCGTTATGCTGGCCGCCTCCTCCGCGCTGCATTCCCAAAGGCGCGCCAATGCCTCGCAGACATGAGGAAGGAAAGCAGGCTCGTTGCGGCGACCACGCATTGGAACAGGCGCAAGATACGGACAATCCGTTTCCAGAACCACACGGTCCCGCGAAACACCAGAAATTACGTCACGTACATCGACGGCGTTCTTGAAGCTCAGTATTCCAGACACCGAGAAATACGCACCAAGCTCCATTGCACGTTGCGCCAGGCGTCGCCCACTGGTGTAGCAATGCATCAGCAACGGAAATGGCGCGCTTGCACTTGCGGCCTCAAGAGCATCGCCAGTTTCCTCGTCCGCCTCGCGCGTGTGCACGATCAGCGGCAGGCCACATGCTTGTGCAGCTTCAATGTGCACTTGAAACACGCGCAACTGATCACCCAGATCGCTGTAGCCGTAATGCTGGTCCAGTCCTGTTTCGCCAATCCCGCAAACACGCTCCCAGGCAGCAGCTTCAACAAGTGCGTCCACGGTCAGTTCCAGATGCTCGCGCGCATAGTGAGGATGAGCGCCCACGCTACACCAAATGTTCTGCTGACCGGAGACGATCCGCCGGATCGCCCCGAAGTTCTCCATCTTGTCGCTGATCGCGATCATACGCTCAACGCCTGCTGCTCGCGCCCGCGCGAGGACCTCAGGCAAATCCTCGGCAAACGCTTCTGCATGTAGATTGACGTGAGTATCAAACAACATGGCGGATCGCCTACGCGCCTGCGCTGACGCGCAACAGATCAACACCACGCACCAGCGCCTGTGATCGATCCATATTCAACCCAACGGCCTCTCGCCACAACGCTTGCACAGCCGCAGCCTGTTCCGCGGACCGCCCCGCCAGTGTTGCACTATCCGTTTCGACCGCCCGTTGCAGGCATTCACTCGAAAGCACTGTCATAGCGGCATCGAAGCAGACCGGGTTCTTACCGGCGCTCTTCACGAGCTCCCGGACAGGACCAATCGATCCCTGTTTCAACGCTCGCGACATGTTCCGCGCTGCTTTTGCGGCATCCAGGCTTTCGTCACTCGCCAACGCCATGGCCAGACCCGGCTGCCCAGGCGCCAGTTTCAATGCCTCAATCGCGCTTTCAGCTGACAAGCCGGAAGCGACAAGCGCAGCCTTTGCATCCGCCGCACCTAACCGGTTCAACTTCAACAGACGACAACGACTCCGCACCGTCGGCAATACAGCGCCGCCATCATGTGAGACCAGCAACAACAAGGAACGCGCAGGCGGCTCCTCAAGCGTCTTCAACAAGGCATTGGCGCCGTTTCGATTCAACTCGCCAAGCGAATCGATTATCGCAATCCGCCAGCCTCCCAGTGCCGGCCGCATCATGAAAAACCGTGACAACTCACGAATGCTATCGACTGGGATCTCGCTCTTCGGTTTTCCTTTGTCGTCAGTCGGCACCCGCACAATCCGCAAGTCTGGGTGGCTGCCTGCGGAGATGAGTTGCGCGACCGGGTGATCCGTTTCGCCCTCCGGCACCCGCAACGCACTCGCGGCCAGACGCAGCGCAACATGCGCCTTTCCTATTCCGCGCATCCCCTGCAGCAACCAGCCATGATGCATGCGACCGGATGCAATGGCGGCATCCCATTCCGCAAAAGCTGCGTCGTGGCCGCGGATATCCGAAATCAATTCTGGTAGGGTCGCGCTCACGACGAGGATAACCCGAACTTCTCGGCAATCGCACGCCACGCCGCAGCCAACACCTGCTCGCTGGTCCGCCGCGCATCAATAACGACACACCGATCGGGCTCCGACTTGGCGATCGCCAGAAAAGCGTCTCGGACCCGCTGATGATAAGCCTCGTCACGGGTTTCAAATGCATCCGGCTCACCACCGCGCGCCATCATGCGCTCCCGGCCAAGCTCTGGCGGAATATCAAGAACCAGCGTCAAGCCGGGAGCGTCGTTTCCAACGACCATTCGCTCCAACACACTCACTTCCTCAAGCAGTCCCTGAGAACCGGCCAACTGATAGGCACGCGTGGAATCCGCAAAGCGATCACACAACACCCACTTTCCGTCGGCAAGCGCCGGGCGGATCAGCTGGTCGAGGTGTTCAGCCCTTGCCGCGTTGAACAATAACGCCTCCGCCAGGCTGCCCCATACCCAGTCTCGGCCCGGCGTCAGTAGAAGCTCGCGTATGGCTTCCGCCGCCGGCGCGCCGCCCGGCTCACGTGTGCGAACTACGTCAAAACCCTCAGCGCCAAGCCGATCGGCAATCGCGTTGGCCAGCGTCGACTTCCCGGCGCCTTCCCCCCCCTCAAGCGTGATGAATTGACCGCGTTGAACCAATTGCGGTCAGCTCCCGAGCCCGGCAATCGCGCGCCCGAACAGTCCAAGCCGCTTCACGCTCGCGCCAGCGAGCACCGGAAGGCGGCGCTCGCCCATCCCATTGGCGGAGAACACCAGCTCTCCAACCACATCACCTTCCATCACCGGCGCTTCCAGCGGCCCCGTGTAATGCACCACGGCGGATAGAGAGCGCTTGCTGTTGACGTGCAATCCGACCTCAAGGTCTTCGGCGACAACAAGCGGCACACTTTGCTCCTGACCAAGCCAGACTTCGGCGACGCCAACCTGTGCGCCAGCCGACACCAACGGCACAGCTTCAAAGTCCGCAAAGGCTGCGCGCATCACGCGCGAGCCTTCCTGCCGGCGCTCTGTCTCACTCTCCATACCCTGAAGAACGATCACCCGCCGCTCGCCTTCGCGCAGAGCGGAACCGACAAGTCCAAAACCAGATGCGGAGAGATGACCAGTCTTGATCCCGTCCGCGCCAGCAATCTCTCGCATCAGCGGATTGCGGTTGAACTGCCGGATGCCGTTCCACGTGAATTCCGGCTCTGAAAAAATCGGATAGAATTCCGGAAACTTATCAATGATCATCGCGCCGAGTTGACCGATATCCGCAGCGCTCATCCTCTGGTTCGGGTGATCTAGACCGGTCGCATTGGCGAATGTGGAATTGGCAAGACCCAGCTCACGCGCGCGTGCTGTCATCTCTTCGGCGAACGCAGCCTCGCTGCCAGAAATGCCTTCCGCCAGAACGATACAGGCGTCATTTCCCGACTGGATGACCGCGCCGCGGATCAAGTCCTCAACCCGAACGCGCGAGTTCAGTTCGAGAAACATAGTCGAGCCGTCCGTACCGGCGCCGCCCGTGCGCCAGGCATGCTCACTCACTCTGAACTCATCATCGAGTGACAACCGGCCTTCCTGGATTCGCTCGAAAACCAGATAATAGACCATCAGCTTCGACATCGAAGCAGGGATCAGCGGTTCGTGGCACTGCTTGCAATAAAGCTCCACACCCGTGTCGGAATCCAGAATGTAGCCGTAGGGCGCCGCCAGATTCAGAGGATCAGCCGTACCGGCTTCCTGCGCGGAGACGTTACCCGCCATCATCGCAGCAGCCGCAATCGGCAGGATCAAGCGGCAGAACGCGCCGCGAAAACGACTCACAAAGGGGGGCAGGTTGCGCATGGCGACAGAGAAAGACGCCCGCGCGTTGGCGTCAACGCGCCAACGCAGAATTTGACACGCGCACAGCGCCAACGGGCGCTTCGCAAGCCCAGGAACTGTGGATCAATTGCCGGCGCGCAGAGGCGGGAAATGCAGACCTGTCGCGTCTAGGGGTTCAGGCTGACAACCAA
>JBHIWT010000147.1:0-8958 GCA_041987265.1 Hyphomonadaceae bacterium | reverse complement strand
GAATGCCGCCGGTGCGCTTCTTCTATGACGCCGCCGGACGCGGTCTTGTCAGCGACGCGGCGCCGCTGGCGGTCGCGCCGGACGGTTGGGCGGCGCCCGAAGCCTGACGGGCGACGTGTTGCGGTTTCGGCCGCGCCAGACGTGGCGGGCGTTTCACCGGACGTGACGGGGTGGCGCGGCCGGAGAGGCCGAGGCGGTGCACCTTACCGATCACAGCGTTGCGGGTGACATTGCCGAGCCGCTTGGCGATCTGGCTCGCGCTGTGGCCTTCGGCCCAGAGCTTCTTGAGTTCTGCTACGCGTTCTTCTGTCCAGCCCATGTGGGTTCTCCTCAGCCGCGAAGTCTCAGACTCGTACTGGTTGGCCTACATGCAACATACTAGATGTAGACGGCAGCAGCCTGGCCCTCGCCCCAAATTCGCTAGGGATAGTAGCCGGGCGCGCTCTACACGCAATATACGCCAGTCCTTGCTAACAGGTTAATCAATATGTTGGGGTTATTAACATGCCGTGCGAGTCAATAGGTCGCATACGGACACCAGAGGTGTGGCGGAAGTGAGTCCAAGAGGCGTGAAGGGTGGTTGCAATCGCTGTTGAGCGGAACGATCTGGAACGGGTTGGGGAAAGGGGTAGAAAGCGGGCATGGAACAGACACTTCAGAAACCTCCGGTAGAGGCCGCCGCGTTTCAGCCGCCGCGCCGATTTGGCGCCGCAAACTGGGTGGGTCTGTGGACGCTGTGCAAGCGCGAGGTGAAGCGGTTCTGGAAGGTCGGCATGCAGACGCTGTTTGCGCCGGTCGTGTCCGCCCTGTTGATGCTGGTCGTGTTCAAGCTGGCGTTTCCGCAATCGACCGCCGCCGGGGTCAACGGCGTCAGCTTCGAGGCCTTCCTGGCGCCGGGCGTCGTGATGATGGCGATGCTGAACAATGCGTTCGCAAATACGTCCTCCTCGCTGATCATCGCCAAGGTGCAGGGCAATGCGGTGGATTTCCTGATGCCGCCGCTGTCGCCGCTGGAACTGACGGTCGGGTTCCTGTCGGGAGCCGTGGCGCGCGGCGTGCTGGTCGGAATCGTGGCGATGGCGACGATCTGGATCCTGCAGATCACGCCGTTCCGTGTCGAGGTGATCTGGGCGGCGCTGTTCTATCCGTTGATAGCGGGCCTGTTCATGGGCGCGATCGGATTGATCGGCGGCGTGTGGGCCGACAAGTTCGACCACATGGCTGCGGTTCAGAATTTCATCATCATGCCGCTGACAATGCTGTCGGGCACGTTCTATCCGATCAGCCGGCTGGGCGAGCCGTTCGAGACGCTGTCGCACTGGAATCCCTTCTTCCACATGATCGACGGGTTCCGGTACGCGTTCACCGGCAACCACGAAGGCGACATCATGCTAGGCGTGCTTTACTGCACGGGGATAACGCTGGTGTTGTGCGCAGCGTGCTGGATGCTGTTCCGCTCGGGCTGGAAGCTGAAAGCCTGATCCTGCGCCCGAGCGGTTGGTAGCGTGCGGCGGATTACTGGCTGCCGCCTGATGATCCGAAGCCGAACGAAGCTCCCGAAGACTGCATCAGCCTGGCGAGTTCGAGCTTGTCGAGACCGCCATCCTCGTCTGCGTCGAAGTCGGCGAAGCGCGGGGCCAACGCCGGAACCAGACGACCGCGCAGTTCTGCGAGCTGGATCTTGTCGTCCAGATTGTCGTCAAGCATGCCGACGAGATTGAAGCGGCCGCCGAGGCGTTCGCTCTCGTTCTCGATCGGGTTGGCGACGGTCTCATCCATCCAGCGATAGTAGATCGAGGTGTAGTGCATCTCCTCGAACGTCTGGTCGCCCCAGAGTACGCGCTCGTTCGGATCCGGGTTGGCCGGGTTCCTGACCGAGTTGTCGTAGGTGTAGGTGGCGACGAGTTTCGAGCCGGCGGGGACAAGGACCGGTTCGGCGAACTCGTAGGTGCGCTGCCAGTTGAAATCGTAGCGGGGCAGGTTGATCAGCGTGCGCTGTTCGCCATCCGGGAGCAGGAGGTCGAAGCGCGCGGCCTGGCCGCGGATGTGCGTGTGCAGGAAAACCGAGTAGAGCGTCGCGTCGTGGCTGAACGCCGTATAGGCGATCTCCGTGTGGCGGTTTTCGTTAGGCGGCAGCTCGATGAAGGTGTCGCCGATCACCTTGTGGTGCATGATGAATTCGGGCTCTTCGTCTTCGGGATAGAAGTAGAGACCCATCTTCGAATTGTCGGTCGCGGCCTTGCCGTAGGCCGTGTAGTGCATCTGGAAGCCCATCAGGCCTTCCGGCGGCAGGTAGATGCCCAGACCGTCAGGCACGGTGAAGGATTCGCCGCCGACCGCGTACTCGCCGTAGGAGGCTTCCCAAGCGCCGGTTGATGGGCGGCCTGCGGGCGGTTCCTTGGACATGTAGCCCGCGAGGATGTGGTGCACGGACTGACGGTCGCCGGGCAGCAGGGTCGAAGCGCGGACCCAGCGGCCTTTGTCGTTGGCCAGTTTCGCGTTGGGGTATTGGTATTCGATCACGCCGGACGCAGGCACGTCGTAGGCGGGGATTTCGATTTCCATATCGGGTTCGCCGAGCGGCCATTCAACCGCAGCATGCTCGATGGCGGCGAGTGGGTCTTCGCCTTCGCCGCGCGGCGCGCCGGCCTCGACCCAGTGGACGAGGGTCCGCTTCTGCTCGGCGGTCAGGCTGTAGTCGTGTTTGAATTCACCGACCTCCGGATCCGGATGCCAGGGCGGCATGCGGCCGGTGCGGACCGCTTCGCGGATCATCGGGGCGAAGCCTTTCACGACGCTGTAGTCGGTCATGGCGAATGGGCCGATGCCGCCGTCCTGGTGGCAGCTGACGCAGCGGGCTTCCAGGATCGGCGCGACGTCGTCGGCATAGGAGATGTTGATGTGTTCGGCGCGGGCCGCGCGTTCGGGGAAGGCGATGCGCGCGCCGCTGGCGGCGACGACGCGTTCGGCGATTTCACCGCCGGAAAGGTGGGCGGTCAGCGCATCCGAGAGTTGCTGGTCGGCCGGGCCGGAATAGACGATCGACCATGTCGCCGGGTCGATAATGAAGGCCTGTCCGGTGCGGGTGACGCCGAGGCTTTCGCCGACGAGCTGCAGGCTGTCGTCAAGGATGGGCAGGTTGATCTTCTGCGCCTTCGCCTCCGCAGCGATCTCTGCGCGCGAGTCTTCCAAAGAAGAGTCGAGCAGCAGGAATTCAACGCCGGGGTGGCCGTCCTGCAGGGCGGCGAGGGCGCTGGCGGCGTTGGCCGAGGCTTCATCGCCGTTGACGTGCGATGCGAGGACGATGGCCCTTGCGTCGTGCATGCGGTGGAGTTCGACGCCGAACCCGGTGTGATCAGGCAGGAGGAAGTTTTCCGCGCGTTCGGGAATTGCGACGGTTTCATCCGTAGCGCCGGCGCAGGCGGCGAGGAGCGAAAGGCAGGCTGCGCTGGCTGCGAGCAGGTGGCGTTTCATGCAGGCGTTTCCAATCGTCTATTGTTGCGGAGGCCGCAAATCATGTTGCTGCAGTATTTGGCGTGGCTCCGGCAGTGTCAAACGATCTGACGGGCGCGCAGAACACGTTTGCGCGCGCAGGATCGTCTGACGTTGCGATATCCGGGCCGGTGTTGCGGCGCCGCGGTGGGCGGTCAGGAGTCGAAGACGACGATCTTGACCTGCTGGCCCTGCTGAAGCTGATCGTTGGCGCCAAGACCGTTGAGCACGCGGAAGCGTTCTTCCTGGTATTGCTCGAAGGCCATGCGCCGCGAGAGCGAAGCGATCGTGTCGTTTCGTCCGACCGTGACGATTTGCAGGCGGCGCGGCTTGAGGGCGGCCGCTTCGCTGTCTGACAGGGCGCGGAACGACGACAGCAGCGGCGCGAGGTCCTGGCCGCCATTCGCCGGCGCCAATGTGATGAAGTGGAAGGCCGAATCGGCGCGGAAGCGATAGGCGGTAACGGCGACGTCGACGAGCTGGCCCTGGGAGTTCTGGACGCGGGCGGGGAGGCGCGCGGTTTCGAAGCCGTGGATGTTGGTGGTCTGCAACTGGCCGACCTGGGCCTGTGTCTCGCCGAGGAAGTTTTGCAGGACGGCCTGGGTGTACTGGCTGATGCCGCCTTCGAGCCGGCCGCCAGCGAACAGGGCGCGCTGGTTGTTGGGGCCGGAGATCAACACGGCCTGCGGCGAGTTGGTGAGGGAGAAGCCTTCCGGCGCCTCGAAGGCGAGCTTGAGCGTGGGGTGGGCGAAGGTGCGGCCGAGGATGAAGCCCTGTTCCGGGTCGTCGCCGTAGATCATGTTGTTGGTGGCGGTGAGAAACGGAGAGACCTTTTCCGCGATGGCGTTGGGGGCAACGCCCGAAGCGTTGGCGTTGGCGAGGGCGCGCTGGACCCGGTTTTCCGAGAGCGGGTGGGTGCGCGACCATTCGGGGATGGATTCTGAATCGTCGCGGCCTTTGGTCAGGGCGTCGAGCGAGGAGGCGGCGCCGAGCGCACCGAGCATGTCGGCGGCGGCGTAAGGGTTATAGCCGTTGGCCAGCATGTAGCGGATGCCGAGATCGTCGCTTTCGTATTCCTGATCGCGTGAATAGCCGAGCGTCCAGACCTGCGCCGCCTGGGATGCGGCGTTCATGAGTTCGCCGGAGCCGGAGAGGACGCCGACGAGAACGGCGCCGAGCCCTGCGAGCGTGCCGCGGTTCTGGCGGCGGTCGGAATGGTCGGCGACGACGTGGCCGACTTCGTGGCCGAGCACGGAGGCGAGTTCGTCTTCGGAATTCATCACGGCGAGGAGGCCGCGGGTGATGTAGATGTAGCAGCCCGGCACGGCGAAGGCGTTGATGACGTCGGTGTTGATGACGGTGAAGGTGCACTGGCCGGGGACGCCGGCCGCGATGGCGGTCTGTTCGCCGATGCGGGTGACGTATGCGGAGGCGGGGCTTTGGTATTCGCCGCCGAATTCCGCGAGGATCTGCGGATGCATCTGCGCCGCCTGCTGGCGTTCGGACGGCAGGATTTCCGGTGCGTCGGGCGTTGAGTTGACGCTGGCGCAGGCGGTTGCGGCGCCGAGGGCGAGCGCGGCGAGGATGGTGCGCACTGGTTTCTGCTTGTTGTGGACGTTCATGGGCGAAACCCTCCTCCGGCGGTCTGGCGCCGGTTTCGACTGCTCAACTGGTGCGCGATCATAGTGCGCGGGACCCGGATTGAAAGGGGAAGGGCTGCGGGCGACGACCGGCCGATGGCGTGTTACGGTCGCCTCAAACGAACAAGGGAGAGCGGCATGTGGGTGCGGCGGAGCATTCTGGCGAGTTTGGTTGTGGGACTGGCGGCGTGCGCCAGCGGGGCGGGGCCTGAGCCGGAAAACGGGCTGACCGTCGAGCCGGACTTCACCGCCGAGATTCGCCGTACGGCCTATGGCGTTCCGCACATCAAGGCCGACGACATGGGCGGGATCGGTTTCGGCTACGGCTATGCGTCGGCGCAGGACAATATCTGCGAGATCATTGACCGGTACATGACGGTTTCGGGGGAGCGCTCGAAGTATCTGGGTCCGGGAGAAGACGGCGACAACCTGCAGAGCGATTTCTATCACCAGCGGATGATCGCATCGGGTCGCGTCGAAGCGCTGCTGAACGGGCCGGAGGGATCGCCCGATACGCCGAGCGATGAGGCCAAGGCGATGGCGAAGGGATACGCCGCCGGGATCAACAAGTATCTGCGCGAGGTCGGGGTCGAGAACATTTCCGATCCGCGGTGCAAGGGCGCGGACTGGGTGCGCGAGATCACGGCGGTAGATTTCTGGCGGCACATGTATGTCGGCCAGACCGTGGACTGGCAGTTCGCGCCGACGACGCTGGCGTCTCCGCCGGATGGGACGCAGCAGGCGGCGCTGCCGGCTGACATCGTGATGGACGAGGTCGGGGTCGGATCGAACGCGTATGCGATCGGGCGCGACATGGCCAAGAGCGGGCGCGGCGTCCTGCTGGGCAATCCGCACTATCACTGGGACGGGCCGAACCGGTTCTACCGGACGCATTTCATCATCCCGGGCGACATCAACATCGTCGGCATCAGCTATATCGGCATGCCGATGATCCGGATCGGTCACACCGACAAGCTGGCGTGGAGCAACACGGTCTCGACGGCGCGGCGGACGGGTTATTACGAGCTGACGCTGAACCCGGCTGATCCGACGCAGTATCTGTATGAGGGCGCGTGGGTTCCGATGGAGCGAGAAGAGGTGAGCGTGTCGGTGCTGCGCGATGGTGCGCAGGCGCGCGAGACGCGCACGCTGTATTCGACACGGTGGGGCAAGGTGATCGAGACGGAGTCGATGGCGTGGACCAAGGAGCGCGCGTTCGCCGTACGCGATGTCGAGGTCGGCCTGCGCGATCCGGACCAGTATATCGCGGTGTGGCGGGCCGAGACGGTTCGCGAGATGAAGGCGGCGCTGGCGAAGTATCAGTCGTTCCGGTTCAATTCCACCGCGGTCGATTCTACGGGCGAGACGCTTTACGGCGATCTGGGAATGATCCCCAACGTGTCGCGCGAACTGGCGGCGAAGTGCACAAAGTCGAAACTCGCGAAGGAGATGTGGGAAGAGGATCGCGTCGCCGTGCTGGATGGCTCGCGCGCGGAATGCGACTGGGCGACGGATGAGGATTCCTCGCAGGCTGGCGTCGCCGGCGCCGGGAAGACGCCGCACCAGTTCCGCACCGATTATGTGCTGCAGTCGAACGACAGTTACTGGCTGACCAACATGTACGAACCGATCACCGGCTTTTCGCCGGTGTTCGGCGATGAGGAGACCGAGCGGTCCAAGCGGACGCGTTCGGCGCATGAGCAGGTGGAGCGGCGGATCGCGGGATCGGACGGGTTCGGGCCGCCGATGTTCGATCTGAAATCGATGCAGCAGGTGATGTATTCGGACCGGCATTATGGCGCCGAACTGGTGCGCGACGATTTGATGGACCTGTGCGAGATCGCCATCAAGGACAAGGGCAAGAAGCACCTGCGCGAGGCGTGCCGGGTGCTGGGCGAGTGGGACCTGAAGGTGAACCTGGACAGCCGGGGCGCCCACCTGTTCCAGATGTTCGCCGAGGCTGACGGGATCAGGTTCAAGGTTCCGTTCGACGTCAACGATCCGGTGCACACGCCCAACACGCTGGACATCGATGACCCGGAAGTGCTGGCGGCGCTGGAGACGGCGGTTGCGCGGCTTAAGGAGCTGAACATTCCGCTGGATGCGCGGCTGGGCGATCTTCAGACCGAGACGCGCAACGGCAAGCGGTATCCGGTGCATGGCGGGCCGGGGCCGCACGGCGTGTTCAACGTCATCACGGTGCATACAAATTCGCTGGAGCCGGAGAAGGGCTGGACGTCGATCCGGCATGGGGCGAGCTGGATCTATGTGGTCGAGTTCACCGATGACGGGCCGAAGAGCGAAGGCATCCTGACCTATTCGCAGTCCACTGATTCCACCTCGCCGCATCATACCGACCAGCTTGAGTTGTATGCGCGCAAGGGCTGGGATGATCTGTTGTGGGCGGACGAGGCGGTGGAGGCCAACACGGTGAGCCGCAAGATGGTGCGCAGCGATACGCAGCCGAACTGACGGCCGGATTTCATCGACGCGTGCGCCGGCGCCTCCGCGCGGCTGAGCAGGCGGACCGCATGTCTGGATTGTCGCCGGAGGGCGCGCGCAGCGGGTCCGGGAAACGAGGGCGTTGCCGGGTCCCGGATCGGCGCGGATTCGCCGCTTGTCCGGGATGACGGGAGAAGTTGTGTCTAGGGTGGTGCGCTGATGCGTGGGGGCGTGTGGGATGCGGGCGCCGTGCATGTGCGGAGGCGTGAGGCGACGGCGCGCTGGGCGCGGCGCTGGTTGGTGAAACGCAACAGGCTTGGTTTGCCGGTGCGGCGATGACGGCAGCCGATGGCTGTGCGGGTGCGCGCGATGGCGCGGGCGCGACGCGTGTGCGCGATGACGGCGTGGAGCGGATGGAGGGCGAATGGTTTGGGGACCAGCGCAAAGCGCAGCGTGGCGCCGCGCCAGTGGATGGCTGGCGTGTGCGTGGCGCGCAGGTCGGCGCGGCCGGTGATGCGGATCAGTGTTTCGAACAGGTAGGCTGCGAGAAGCTGGTCGGCCTGCGCAAGGAGGCGGGAGATGTCGCCCGCGCGATCGGCGCGCGCGATGAGCTGGAACAGCAATGCAAGCAGCGCCCGCAGGCGCGAAGGCGCCGGGGCGTCGGGTTTGATGGGTGTGTCTGCGGCGTTGGCCATGAAGGGGAGTATGCGTGCGGGGTGTGGGGTGTTGGACAACCGGTTCGCGCGTTCGAGTGAACGTGGAGGTCTTTGTGTGGTTCTTGATGGATAAGCGGGCGGGCTGACGCCCGGCTTATGTGTTTTGCTGGACCCCAGCCTGCGCTGGGGACGCGTCTCTTCGAGACGCTATCGGTTTCTGGAAGCGTGACATTAGTCACGCGTCCCCAGCGCAGGCTGGGGTCCAGGGGTGGGCTGGTTGTTGCGCGGGTCGGTCAACGGACGGAGGCGGGTTGGCCGGCTCTTGTTGTGGCTGGATCTGCGCTTTCGGCGGTATGAGCGGGAAGCGGGCGTTCAGGCGGCGAGGCAGGTTTCGCGCAGGCGGGCGCGGAGAGCCTTGTCGCGCTTGAGGTGTTGTTCGCGACTCATGGCTTCGGATTTCGAGGCGCAGCGTTCGGCGTAGAGCAGCATCCAGACCTTGCCGCGGGTGGACTTGGCGCCGGTTCCGGAATTGTGCCGGGCGAGGCGCGCGTCGAGGTCGTTGGTCCAGCCGACATAGGTGACGGGGCCGGACGCGGTGAGCGCGCCGAGGATGTAGACGAAGTTGTTTGCGTCGCCGGGCATCCGGGGAGTTTGGGGGATGGGGGTGAATGAAGGGTTGTTCCGGGGGTGGCCGTGTGTCGATCCCCCTCCGGCCCTTTGGGCCACCT
>JBHIWT010000146.1:0-9007 GCA_041987265.1 Hyphomonadaceae bacterium | reverse complement strand
AGCGTGTCGTCCCGAAGACGCCAGAGACCCTCAGCTGGCTGGGCAACGCAGGCCCGAATGCCGTCCATCTCTGTTGGATCTTGTTCGGTCGCGGGGACGACGCCGTCAACGCCGTTGAAACCGCCGTCGACATTGGACTCGGCGCCGGAAAAGGCGATGTAGTCCGGGCCGAAATCCTGGAACATCCAGCCGAAGACCTTTGAATAGAACGCCTTGGTGGCGGCGGCGTCCTTCAGCGGGAGTTCGATATAGTTGATCGTGTTGTGCTTCGGCTTCGGCGCGGTCATGGCGATCTCCCTGCCTTATTCGGCGGCTTGTGGCTGCAGGCGCGCAGCTGCATCGGCTGCGCAGCGGCGGCCTTCATCTTCGACATACTGGTCCCAGCGCCTGCGCAGGACGGCGGGGCGTTCGGGGTATTTCTCGTCGAGCACTTCAGCGACCTTCATGCGATCGGCGCGGAACGAGCGGAAGGCGCCGCGCAGCTCGCACCAGGCGGCGAGCATGCGCTTGGTTTCCATGTAGCCGAGCAGGACCGGCCAGACGATGCGATGGGTGACGGCGCCTTCGCCGTCTTCGTATTCGAGGCGCACGCGGCGGCCGGTGCGGATGGCGTTGCGCAGGTCGGGGAGGGAGATGGTGACTTCGAAGGTTTCCCACATCGGCGTGATGCTGGTCGAGGGCTGTTCGATATAGGGCTGGAGGTGTTCGGGGACGGTGGTTTCGATCTTGGCGAGCAGGGAGCGGGCGGCTTTCGCCAGTTCAGGATCGCCGCGCGACATCACCCAGTGGGCGCCCAGCACCGCCGCCTCGATCTCTTCGGTTGTCAGCATCAGGGGCGGCATGTCGAAACCGCGGTCGAGCACATAGCCGACGCCGGCCTCGCCACGGATCGGCACGCGCTGGGCCATCAGCGCGGCGATGTCGCGATAGACGGAGCGCTTGGAGGTTTCCAGCTCTGCAGCCATGGCGTCAGCAGTGACCGGCGCACGCGATCGGCGCAGGATCTGGATGATTTCGAAGAGTCTGTCGGCGCGGCGCATGGCGGTTCTGTCCCCTGTCTGCTGACAGATCTAATCGAGCCCTGCTGACAGCATAGTGTCAGCAGGGTGGCTGGAGGAGGGGCGCGGGGAATATTTTTGGCCGGAATGAACCGATCGGCGGCTGGCGCGGACATGATGCCTGAACAGGAATGGTGACGGCATGGCGCGGGACGTCAGGCGCATATTCGACGAATTGCTGGTGCTGCACGCGCGCGCCGGCGACCGGCAGGCGCTGGAGCGGCTGGCGGCGTACTGGCGGCCGCGCCATTTCGCGCATGCGCGGCGTTTGCTGTGGCGCGAGGAGGACGCAGCCGACGCGGTGCAGGAAGCGTGGGTGTCGATCGTGCGCTCGGTCGGCCGATTGCGGGAGCCGGACCGGTTTGCGGCGTGGTCGTATGCGATCGTCACCCGGCGCTGTCAGGACCGCATGCGCGCGGCGATGCGCGAACCGGTCGGCGACGCCGAGGTGGAAGCGGCCGACCCGGATGCAGCGGATCATGACGCGCGCGAGGACATGCGTCGCGCGATGCTGAGACTGGCGCCGGACCAGCGTGCGGCGATCGCGCTTTACTATCGCGAAGGCTTCAGCGTCGCCGAGATCGCGCAGGCGCTGGAGATACCGGCGGGAACGGTGAAGTCGCGGCTGTTCAATGCGCGGCGGACATTGAGGGAATTCTTCAAGGAAGGAGAAGACGATGACCAAGCTTGACGAGGCCATCAGCGAAACGCTGTCGAAGGAAGACGCCGAATTTCTGGCCCGCTTCGAGAAGGAGCCGGGCTTCAGCCAGCAGATGTTCGGCATCCTGCGCGGGCCGATGGCGTGGGTGTACTGGCTGTTTCTCGTCTTCGCGATCCCGTTCGCATTCCTGGGTATCTACTCGGGATGGAAGTTTGCAACCGAACCGGAGCTGGTCGTGATGATCCGCTGGGGCGGGCTGGCGCTGTTCTGCATGATCATTCTGGTCGTCGTGCGGATCGTGTTCTTCATGCAGATCAACACCAACCAGATCCTGCGCGAACTGAAGCGTGTGGAGCTGCAGGTCGCGCGGCTGCAGGCGCGGGATACGGTTTAGGGGGCGGTCGCACCCGAACGCGTCATTCCGGCGGCGTGGAAGCGGAGCTCACGATCTCAAGCTGAGGTGCGGCGGGTTGCGTGTTCTGGCCGGCGAGGCGCTCAACCAGCGCCGGTTCGCCGGTGACGAAGCGCGCGATCTTGCGCGTGTCGATCGGATCGCTGAAGCCGGACTGGATACGCCGGACGATATTCATGAAGACCAGCTGGTGGATGGTGTCGGCGTTGACGCCGTCCTTCAGCGTGAAGCCCTTCTTGTCGGTGAGGAACCTGAACAGCTGGCACTTGTAGGCGATCTTGCGGATCTTCGTGATGTCCGATGATTCATAGGCGAGGCCGGTCGTGCGCAGCTGGCTTTCGATGCCCGCGTCGAGTTCCGGCCAGGTCTCGATCTGTCCGTCTGGCGCTGTCTCGAACGCGCGAACCAGCGATGTCAGCCCGGCATGCACGAGCGCAGGATCCGGCAGCGGGAATTGCTGGTTGCGGAGCAATTCCTCATAGGTTTGCGCGGTCTTGGTCTGCCCGCTCTGGTTCTGCATGCTGGTGATCAGCGGTCCGCCGCTCGAGCGATGCACCAGGAAGGTCTGATGGCACGAGCTGCAACGCACGTGGCGCGTTTCGCCGGGATTGTCGGGAATGTCTACCGAGTTGCTGGTGTTGCAGAACGTGCAGTTCACCCGCTCGGGCGCACGCGCACGGGCCGGGCTTTCGCCAAGCCGCTGGGCGGGTCGTTGCTCGGAGGATTCGAGCTTGTGGGAGAAACGTTCCAGCAGGCTCTGGACGCGCTCCAGCGCGGCTGGATCAAGGCTTTGGGAGGGATCGCCGGAAAGACGCATGTCCCGAACCGTTTCGAGGCTGTCTTCGACTTCCTCGCCGGAGAATTCGAACGTTGGCAGGATGTTGGTGGCGTCCGAGATCTGCAGCTCGGAGACAGTCTTCGGCTTGCCGACAAGCCGGATCGCCTGATCGAGAGTCTCCAGCGACTGTGTCAGGTTCTGGAGCGTGATCTCGATCGTATCCTGCGAGCAGCGGTTCGACTTGATCGCCCGCATCAGCGATTCCAGATGCTGGCGCGCCGTGTTGAGCAGCAGCGTGTTGGTGCCGATTTCGGATTCGAGCAGCTTGCGGGCCTTGGACTGTTCGGTCAGAGCGACGAACGCCTGAGAGACCTGGAGACCGCCGACGGTGGCGAGGCCGCTGGCCGCCATCAACAGCCAGGTCTGGTCAGCGACAACGCCGCGTTCGATCATCAGCGGCAGGCTCGCGGCGACGATGGAAAGCGCCACGCCGCAGATGAAATTCAGAATCGGCCCGAGCTTCATCGCCCCCCGCACTCTTTACTGTCTGTCCCGAAATCCGTTGGCGTTACGGATCGCGAGAGGCGCTAAGCCCGCAATTGCTCAGCGCGTTGTGGGTTGTTTGCGTTGAGCCAGGCGTCGGTCATCGGCGTGAGCCAGCGAGCGGCGGCGTCGATGACTTGTAGCGCCTTGAGCGGTTCCGACGGCGGGCGGATGGCCATGCAGTAGGCCAATTCCATGTCGTCGGTACGACCGGGGTAGTTGATGGCGAACAGCTCGCGGCGCAGGTCGAGGTCTTCGGTGTAGACCTGCTCGCGCTCAAGAACGAGGGCGTAGGCCGCCGCGATGATCGCAAGGGCGGCTTCCTGTGCGCCTGACTTGACCCGTTCCGGGGTGCGCGCCGTCGAGATGCGGTTCGTGGCGCGCAACAGGCGCGGGCGCAGGTCGAGGATGTCGGTGTTGGCGACCGCCGCGTCGAGGCGCTGGGGCGAGAGCATGCGCGACATGTTGCGACCGGCGATGCAGATCGAATTCACGGCCAGCGCGAAGCGGGCGGGCGAGAAGCCGCCGTCGGGCGTGAACACGGCTTTCCAGTCGAACACCGAAACGGTGATGCGGCCGAGGCGCGGATAGCGGCGCTTGAGCTGGGCGGCGGCCAGCGCTTCCCAGTGCTCGCGCACTTTGAGGTCACGCCCCGTTGCCGGGGCGCCGTGGCGTAGCAGCACGTAGAAGGCGGCGCCGCCCTTGCGCCGACGCGCGGCGGGGCCGGAGAGATAAACAGAGTGGAGTTTGTCTTCGAAGCGCTCGAGCGCGATGTCGGCGGCTTCTTCGGCGGCTTCAATGGCGATGCGGGCGGCTTTTTCGCGCGGCAGCGCAGCGTTGGCTATTCGACCCCAATTGTCCTGAGGCCAGAATTCTCCTCGTACCTTGGCCGCCTGAGCCATCACCTAACTCCTAACCATACGCCCCCAAGAACTCCCGAATCGGTCGGCTGGCAGACCGAAGCAGTAAATGAAAGGTTAAGTCAGGGAATCGGCGACGCAAGCGAATTCCGCTGCGAAAGCGCAGTATTTCGCCAGAAAGGGCGTGAATTCGGGCGCCGTTAACTTCTGAATTTAGGTAAACGCGATTTCGGGGGCAGGTTTTTTCCCGCTCTGGCCGGCTGCGGCATAGATGGCCTCCGCCAGCATTGCGAAGGCTTTCGCCGATGCGCCGTCGCCCAGTGCGGCGGGCCGGCCCGCATCGCCGCCCTCGCGGACATCAGCCAGCAGGGGAAGGGCGCCAAGGAAGGGCACGCCCATTTTCGTGGCCGTGCGCTGGGCCCCTTCTTTCCCGAAAATGTAGGCCCGGGAGCCGTCCGGCTGTTCGAACCAGGCCATGTTCTCGATCACGCCGAGGACGGGCGTTGCGGCCTTCTTGAACAGGCCCACGCCGCGCCGGACATCAGCGAGCGCGACTTCCTGTGGCGTGGAGACGATGACCGCGCCATCGAGCTCAAGCGTCTGGACGATGGTGAGCGGGACCTCGCCAGTGCCGGGCGGGGTGTCGATGAAGAGGATGTCGAGATCGCCCCAGTCGGTATCGGTGATCAGCTTCTGGGCCGCGCCGGCGAGCATGGGGCCGCGCCAGACCACGGCGGCGCCGGGCTGGACGAGATAGCCGAGCGACATGGTGGCGACGCCATGCACGGTGAGCGGGATCATCTTCTTGTCAGGCGTGACGGTGGGCTTGCGGCCTTCGGTGCCGAACATTGTGGGGATCGACGGGCCGAAGACGTCGCAATCGAGCAGGCCGACGCGAAGTCCGGAGCGGGCGGCGGCGACAGCGAGGTTGGAGGCGATGGTCGACTTGCCGACCCCGCCCTTCGCCGAGGCGATCGCGATCACGGTTTGCGCTGGGCGAGGGGCCCGCGGCGGCGCCTGGGGCGGACGGTTCGGCGCGCTGTGGGCATGGCTGTGAGCGTGGCTATAGGGCGGCGGTTTGGCCGGGGCGTCATCGTGAGCGGTCAGAACGGCGGTTACAGCCACGACGCCGTCCACCTTCTGCACGGCTTCGGCGGCAGCGGCGCGCAGCGGTTCGTCCGCCGCGCCGGCCTCGGTTTCCAGCACAAAGCCGATGCGGCCATCCGAGCGGATGACGAGGCCGGAGACGCGGCGCGCTTCGAGCAGGCCCTTGCCGGTCGCGGGGTCGCTGACGCTATCGAGCGCGGCGCGGACGGCGGCTTCGAATTCCGGGCTGGCGGCGGTGGTCAATGCGTGCTCCTCGGCCATGCGGGCGACTGGCGACTAAGTGTACGCTGGCGCACGCGCTTGCAAGGGAGCGGCGGGGCGCAATCGCGCGACGCGAAGTTCGCGTAGGCGGGCCGGTATCGCCGCGTGCGCCTCAACTCTTGGGTGAAATGACGACTCGTTTACCCGCGGGGAACGGTGCATTGCTTGCATCCGGTGGGGTGGTCAACGTATCAATTATCAGCTCGAGGATGCGGAATTCGTCGCGCCGCCTTAAGTATATGGCAGGCCGCGATGATTTAGGCATGTCGCAAAATCATCGGCACGACGTGAAACAAGGAGGGGCTATGCCCTGGAATGACAACAAGGGCGGCGGTGGCGGTCCCTGGGGCGGCTCCGGCGGAGGAAACGGCGGCGGCAAGGGCGACAGCCCCTGGGGACGGCCCGGCGGCGGTGACGAGCCCCCGAAAGGTCCGGGCGACCGGCCCGCGGACCTGGAAGATTCAATTCGTCGCATGCAGGAGCGCTTCAAGCGCCGCGGCGGCGGTTCCGGCGGGACCGGCGGACGTGGCGGCGGCGCCGGCGGTCGAGGCATCGGGACGCTGGGTATCCTGATCATCCTGATTGTCGGCCTGGTCGGCTGGCTGATGACCGGCATCTATCAGGTCAACGAACAGGAAAGCGCGGTCGTGCTGCGCTTCGGCAAGGTGCACCGCACCGAAGGCCCGGGCTTCAAGATCCGCCTGCCCAATCCGATCGAACAGCATTTCCCGGTTCCGGTGAACGTCATCACCGAAACCCAGATCGGCGGCAGCGTTGAAGAGAGCCTGATGCTGACGGGCGATGAAAACATCGTCGACATCGATTTCTCCATCAACTGGCGGATCTCGTCGCCGCAGCAATACCTGTTCAACGTGGTCGATCGCGTCGGCAACCAGAACGAGCTGATCCGTCAGGTCGGCGAGAGCGCGATGCGTGAAGTTGTCGGGACGTCGGCCTTCGAGCCGATCACCACCGGCGACCGGACCGGCGTTGAGGAACGCGTGCGCCAGCTGATGCAGACCACGCTGGACAGCTACGAGGCTGGTGTGGAGATCGTGTCGATCTCGCTGAAGGAAGCCACCGCCCCGCAGGAGGTTGTCGAGGTCCAGCGCGATGTGACCAACGCCGAGCAGGACAGGGCGCGGCGCATCAACGAAGCGACGGCCTATCGCAACCAGGTCGTGCCAGAGGCGCGCGGTGAAGCCCAGCGGGTGATCCAGGAAGCCGAGGGCTACAAGGAATCGCAGGTCGCCATCGCACGAGGTGAGGCCGACAGGTTCTCGCTGATCTATGACGAATACCGGCAGGCGCCGCGGGTGACCCGCGAACGCATGTTCCTTGAAACCATGGAAGGCGTGCTCGGCCGCACCGACCGCATCATCCTCGACGGCAACGCGGGCGCAGTGCCCTACCTGCCGCTCGACCAGCTGCGCCGTAACAATGGAGGTGGCCAGTAATGCAACGCACACTCATGACCATCGGGGTTGTCGTCGCGCTGGCCCTGATCGCGCTCGCCAACTCGTTCTATATCGTGCGCGTCGACCAGCAGGCGATCCTGCTGCAATTTGGCGAACAGGTGGGCGTCATCAATGAAGGCGACGACGATGAAGCCGGTCTGCACTTCAAGTGGCCGGTCATCCAGAACGTCGTCGTCTACGACAAACGCAACCTTGGCTATGACCTGGCCGAACAGGAGATCATCGCCGGCGACCAGCAACGCCTGATCGTGGACGCGATCGCGCGCTATCGCATCGCCGACCCGCTGCAGTACTTCCGGGCGCACCCCGCCTCGAACGCATCGGAATCGGTACGCAACGGCGAGCGCAACCTGTCACAGCGCATGACCGCCGCGCTGCGCGGCGAGCTTGGCAAGGTGGCTTCGCCGGACATCATTTCCGGCCAGCGCGCGCAGCTGATGCAACAGATCCGTGCGACGCTGCAGGGCACGATGCAGAGCTTTGGCGTGGAGATCATCGACGTGCGCATCCGCCGCGCCGACCTTCCGACGGAGAACTCCGAACGCGTGTTCGAGCGGATGAAGTCGGAACTGCGCCAGCAGGCGGCGCTCTATCGCGCCGAAGGTGAGGAGCAATACCTGACCATCGTCGGCGACGCCGATCGTCAGGCGCAGATCATCGCCGCTGAAGCCAACGAGCAGGCCTCGCGCCTGCGAGGTGAGGGCGACGCGCTGCGCAACGAGATCTATGCGGCGGCGTTCGGGCGTGACCCGGAATTCTTCTCCTTCTATCGCTCGATGCTGGCCTATGAGCGTTCGATCAAGGAGGGCACGCCCCTCGTGATCTCGCCGGATTCGGAATTCTTCCGTTACTTCGGGGATGCGAACGGCGGGCGTTAGGCTGCCGTCATCGCAGGAAATCGTGCGCCCGCCCGTCCCTGACCGGCGGGCGCACGTCAATTTGAACGCGTGTTTGCGCGGACTTGTCTTCTTGTCGCCGACTTTGTCGGTCTAGCCTGCGTCATTGCTGTGCTGGAACGCTCGCATCTGCTTGCGGAACGCGGGCGCAAAGGCCAGACTTGGGGCCGAATATCTGCCGGAGTGAAGACTGACATGACGCCGTTTCGCGCCAAGACCAAATCCTCGACGGGCCGGATCGCCGGCGCGCTGACCGCGTTAGCCGTGGCCTTTGTGGCGGTTGGCCCAGTTTCGGCGCAGACGCCCCAGGATCGCCCCGGACTTTCCGGCGAGGACTTCTCCGCATTGTCGCGCCAGCTGATGCCTTCTGTTGTCAACATTTCCACCCGCCAGACGGTTGGCGGGCCGGACGGATTGCCGGCGTTTCCGCCCGGTTCCCCGCTGAACGAGTTCAACGAATTCTTCGGCCGTGACGAAGACGGCGGCATGCGGCGTCAGTCGTCGCTGGGATCCGGCTTCATCATCGATGCGCAGGGCCACATCGTCACCAACAACCACGTGATCGAAGGCGCCGACGAGATCGACGTGAACCTGTCGGACGGAACCGTGCTGAGCGCCAGGCTGGTCGGCACTGACCCGGACACCGATCTGGCGCTTCTCAAAGTGCAGCCGGACAATACGCTGGTTCCCGTGCCGTGGGGCAATTCCGATACAGCCGAGGTGGGCGAGTGGGTGCTGGCGATCGGGAACCCGTTCGGCCTTGGCGGGACGGTGACCGCAGGCATCGTGTCGGCGCGCAATCGCGACATCAATCAGGGCAGCTTCGACGATTTCATCCAGACCGATGCGGCCATCAACCGGGGCAATTCCGGCGGCCCGTTGTTCAACCTGCGCGGCGAGGTGATCGGCATCAACACGGCGATCTATTCACCGGGCTCGAGCGGTGGATCGGT
>JBHIWT010000145.1:0-9047 GCA_041987265.1 Hyphomonadaceae bacterium | reverse complement strand
GGCACCGCGGGTTGACGATCCCAGTTCATGGCAGGTCTGGTGACCACGCCCTGTTCACCATCACTTCGGATCTGCCTGAACGGGAATGGAAGCAAAAAAAGCTCGAATACATGCGCGATTTCCAGCTCTTGGCTGTTCATCTGCATGACAAGATACTTGAACTCCACGGACGGCCAGTCACCCGCGCAAACCTTTCTCCGCGGGAATTGGAATGCCTCCAGTGGGTCTCGGATGGCAAGACAGCGTGGGAGTGTTCGGTTATCTTGGGTCTCCCGGAACACACGGTCCGTTGCTACCTCGAAAGCGCCCGCTACAAACTCAATGCCAGCAGCAATACGCACGCTGTATCCATTGCGCATCGCACCGGCTTGTTCTCCCCGGTCCTGTAAATCCGGCAATCTAGCCGGATAACGGCGCCGGCTATCTGCCGATACTTGGTTCTCCGTCGTCAACAAACGAATGGAGACCAAAATGATCCTGACAATCGAGACTATCGATCTGCAAAAGCATCCTAGGTTTATCGATCAGATGTTCTGCATGCGCGCTGAAGTGTTTGCTGACAGGCTAGGATGGGAGGTGAGTGTCGTCGACGGTCGCGAGACCGACCGATTTGACGACGAGGGTCCCCTCTATCTGCTATCGGTCAGCGAAGAGACGGGCGCGCTTCAAGGCGCCGTCCGCTTGCTGCCGACAACCGGACCTTACATGTTGCGCGACGTGTTTTCGGTGTTGGTTCCCGGTGGCGCCCCGGAGAGTCCGCTGATCTGGGAAAGCTCGCGCTTTACCATCAATCCGCGTGTCTTTTCGGTGGCCGAACGCGCGGAAGCCAACCACATCGTTCACAAGACGACCCTGGAGCTGCTCTGTGGCATCGTCGAGGTTTGCCGGAGCGCGGGCATCGACCATGTCGTTTCGGTGTTCGACGCCCGCATGGCACGGATTTTCCGGGCCGCGGACTGTCCCTATGAGGTCATCGGGACGCCGGCGCGGATCGGCAAGACGATGACCTATGCCGGCGTCTTCGCGATGACGGATACGATGCGCAGCCGGCTCGGCGCCGTCGGCGATCTACCTTCGACAGTCCTTTCCGGCCCGTCATGGCAACCGGGAGAAGGGTTGGGGGAACGGCATGTCGCCTGACGCGATGATGTTGCAATTCGGTTCGCATGGCTGGTAAGCGGCGGCCGGATGGAATAGAAAGTCCCGGGGCGGTACGCGCCGCCCCGGGGCGTGGAAACCCCATCTTCGCGGATTGGTGCCGACCGTATCGGTACCAAGATCCTTCGGCTTTCGGCCGGGGGCCTGTGACGCATGTCCAGGCGCCCCGGTGCTAAAGGTCGCAGGGACCGTCGAAGACGGTTTTCCAACCCCCGGCTTGGGGTCGAGATCTTATCTTGTCGCGGGGGCGCACCGCGGCTCAAGCCGCGGGCCGTGAATGCCGAACCGAGCGTCGATCAGCAGTTTTCAACCCGGTCAGATCAATGACCGGCCGGTCCTCTCCATCCTCGAAGAGTTGACAACTGACGAACTTGCGCGTCTCGCAGTCGATGTCATCGTCAAGAACCGCCGGCTTGTCGATTGTGCGCAATCGCTGTTCGAGCGGCTTGAAGAGCAGGATTCGGCAGGTTGCGAGAATGAGGATTTGAGGCTCAGCTACCGTCTGGCGCTGCTCGAGATGAAACTGCATCACGAACTGGTCCGGATCGTCGTCGATACGCTTGGCCATGTGCCGGAGGTGCCGCTGGACTCCGGGCTCCACTGACCGTTTTCAGTTCCATAACGAAACTTACGCGACATGCGCACCGGAAAAGGCAGGAAGATGTTCCCCTCTCACACTTCCATTGCTCGTTTGTGACTTTGTTCCGTAGCGGATCGTTCTTTTCAAATAAGCCCAATACGTATTGCCATGGACGCGGCCTGGCGGGTATTGGCAGCTCCGAGCTTCTGCGTTGCCGCATCGAGATATGAGCGCACTGACGAATAGGAGACGCCCACTGTCAGTGCGATATCTGGCATTGTTACGCCTTCCGCAAACCATCTAAGGCATTCCGCCTCTCTTGGCGAAAGACGAATATCAGTTGCTAGAGACACATCCTGGTTCGCGCCGGCGAGCCGCGCGTGAACAAAGGCAACGCAAACGGCCGCGGTCACAGGGTCGACCTTCCGCGCGTCGAGTGGGTCCGCGCGGTCTGTAACCATCGTAAAAATCATCCGATTCTTGAAGCCAACAGGCACCGATATTGAGAGACCGGACCGAATGCCGAACTCCGCCGCAGCCGCGAACATTTGCGAGACATCGCGCCGGCCCATGCGCCTTGCTTCCGACGCGGACCATGTGAAGACCGGGGGGCCATGTTTTGCGCGGGTAACGACGGGATCGACATGGAGATAACCGTCGCGGACATAACGCTCTTGCCACTTCTGGGGATAATTAGAGACCGCAAAGCTCCCCTTCCCGCACAGATGAACATAGGCGTAATAGTTGAAACCAGCGCCGGAGGCAAAATCCCGGAGCGTGCGCCGCGCTGCAGCATCATCCAGCGGCAGCGAGAGTTTGTCGATCAGACCTATCAGAATATCGTTCAAATGCCTGACCAGATGGAAGTATAAGGACTATTTGATGGATTTATAGGGGAAACTTGGGCGGGCAGAAAGCCAAAGCCAAGTTTACCGGTAAGCGTTCGGGAAGACGATGTCTTGGTCGACCAGGACGTTGAAGCTATAGCCCGGCCGAATCTCCAGGGTCGGCTGCACATTGAGGTTTTTCGACACGGTCTGCTCCGAAATCTGGCTGAAGGTCTCGGCGAATGAACGACGCGCGGCGTCGCTGGCGCTGTCCACTGTCGTCGACGTGCTGTTGTCGGCGGGGAGCAGCATCTCGGTGCCGGCGCCGATGAGCGCCACGAGGATCGCCGATCCGAAGGTGCGCAGATAGTGGTTGTCGACCTGATCGTGGAAACCGCCATAGCCGGCGCCGTCCGTTCCGGCCATGCCCCCGATCTGCAGGGTCGAACCGTCCGGGAAGATGATGTCGGTCCAAACGACGAGTACCCGGTTCTGCCCGAACGTCACCTCCGAATCGTATCGACCGAAGAGCTTCGCGCCCTGCGGGATCAACAGGCGCCGACCCGTCGCGCTGTCATAGACATTCTGCGACACCTGCGCGGTGATGCGGCCGGGAAGATCGGAATTGATGCCGGTGATAAGCGTGGCCGGAATGACCGATCCGCGCTTGAGCTCGAACGGGGACATTTGCGGCACGACGGAGTTCGGAAGATAGCCGAAATCCGCCATATCCTGATTGAAGAACTGCCGTTTTGAGGATTGGCCGTTCGGGTCGGCATTCTGGCCGATGCCGGACTGGAGAGCCGCGCTATAGAGATCGAGCGCGCTTGAGGGCCGGTTTGCGGTTGTCTGACCTCTTTGCTGAGACGTCGGTGTCGTCGCGGCACTCGTGTTTTCGAGGTCCTTCAGGTTGACTGCGATCGGAGAGTCGAAGGCCGCGCCTTCTGCCTGGATGCTCGCCATCTGCTGGCGCTGGTATTCTCTCAGCACCTGTTCGTCCTGTTCGCGCTGCAGCCGCGCCCGCCATACCGCTTCCGGTTCAAGCGTCGGCTGAGGGGCAGTCACGACGGTCGGCGTGGGTTCAGGCTCCCGCTGAAACGGATTCTCCCTCCGCTCGGGCTCCGCACTTGGTGTCGGTTGGACCACGACGGGCTGCGGCTCGCCGATGATCCCGTCCGGCACGCCCTGCTTCAGCCGTTCGGCGTCATTGGAAGCGGGCCGCGCGGACGACGGCTCAATCTGCGGATCGCCGCCGAAATGAAATCCTCTCGACGACAGGCCGTAAAAGATCACACCCAGAAAGATGACGACCAGCAGGATCGCGACGATCACCGGAACGCGATTGAGGCGTCTTATGCGCGGTCCGTCTTGACCGCCGGCGCCGCCCAGTTTTAGCGATTCGGTCATGATGCGCCCTCCGATCCGCGCTGCATGACAGACACGGGGCTGGCCGGCGTCGCGCCCATGGCGCTGAGCGTGTACATGCGGGTCAGCTCGACCTGGGGCGTCGAGAGCCGCACCAGTACGCCGCCCTCGAAGGGATCGATCGAATAGGCGAGTGGCGTCACCGCGGTTTCCTCTGTCGCCTGATCGGTGACGACCGCATAACCCCATTCACGAAGCGGCGCCTCGAGGGCCGGGCCAAACAGACCATCACTGCCGCGCAGCTCGATCGTGGTCGTGCCTGGGCCGACATGCTCCGCCAGCCGTCCAACCATATCGCCGGCAATGGCAGCCGCCGATTCCGGTGTGAGCTCGGCCGTAACCTCACTCCGGATGAGGCCGGGTCCGCTCACCGTCTGGCACGCAGCCAGCATCGCCAGCAGCACCAGGGCGGCCGGGAGACGGAGCAGGTTTCTGATCGCGCGCATCGCCCTACCCTCCCCGCCGGATCGTGATTTTTTGCTGCTGCCGGCCGACGCCCGAGACCAGGATCGCGCGATCGATGTTGTAGTCGACGACCATCATCGCGCCGTTCATGCGGTAGTTGACGATCCGGTTCTCACCGCCGGAGACAACGAACAGGACAGGCGCCTCCTGCCCTGACAGGGAGGACGGAAACTGAATGTAGGTTTTCATGCCGTCGCCGTAGATCCGTGTCGGCCGCCAGCGCGCCGCGCCACTCATATGAAACGCGAAGTCGAGCTGATCGGCCGGAACGCCGGCGCCCGGCACGACGCTCGCCTCGATGCGCGCGTTGATCTCCGCGAAGCGCGCATTGATGTCTTCGGGATAATCGAAGCCGACGCGCGCCATATACTGGCTGTGGTGCGATTTGAGCTGGATATGATAGGTGCGCCGCGAAGTGGTCACGACCATCGAAGTGACTAGTCCCGCTTCGGACGGTTTGACGATCAGATGGATCGCCTGCCCGCTCGGCGCACCGGATGTTGCCGGTTCGACCTTCCAGCGCACGGTGTCACCAAGAAGGACGTCGCGAACGACCTCCCCCGCCTGAAGCTCGATGTCGCAGACCTGCAACGGCGAGCAGACGACCGACGGCTGAACCTCTCCATAAAGGAAGATCACCTTGCCGTCCGCGCCGTGTGTCACGACGCCTTGGCGATTCTGCCACTCGCCAGAGATTTGCGTTCCTCTCGCTTCGTTGCTGGTGAGCTGCTGTGCGTTAGCGGGGAGCGTAACGACCGCGATCATCACGCCGGCGCAAAGCGCGATGCCGCGGTATGTCTGTTTGTTCATTCACCTATCCTCCGGGAGCGCATTCAGTTGCGTCGCGTGTCTTTGCGCCAGACGTTGCCGTCTGGCGCGAACGCGGCTCAGAGCTGCGCCGTCCAGTCAAAATCCTTCAAATAAAGTCCGATGGGGTTAAGGCGGATCACCGCCTCGTCTTGCGGCGGTGTGAGCGTCACGGTCGCGACACCGCGGAACCGCCTGGTCGCGAGCTCCTTGCCCTGCCGGTCTCGCTCATACTCGGTCCAGTCGATCTGATAGCTCTGGTTGGAAAGCGGCACGATGTTTGTGACCTCGACCGCCACTGTCTTTTCGCGCGCGCGGTCAAACGGTGAGTTGCTCCGGAACCAGGCATTGACCTTTTCGGTCGCCGGGTCGGGCGACCTGAGATGCGCATAAGCCCGATCGATATATTGCTTCTGGACGACGGTGTCGGGCGTGACCGAGCGGAAGTTCGAAACGAAGCTCCCGAGCGTCGCGCGTACCACGCGCGGGTCGGCATATTCGATCTGTTGCGGGAACCCCGTCGTCGCCGCCGTGCCGAGTTTGTCGACCTCGACGATATAGGGAACGAGCTTGACCTGCGTGCTCTGATAAAGCGCGTAGGAGAATCCGATGACCGCCATGAGCATGCCGGTGATGCCAACAATGCGCCAGGCCGAGGCTGCTTTTACATAGGAGCCGTAGCGTTCGTTCCATTCCTGGCGTGCGGCGAGATAGGGATTTTCCGGGATACTGCTTCTAGCCATGGTCTCTGTCACGCTTTCTCGTCACGGTTCGGGCGGGAAGCGGAACGGCCCTGGGACTGGTCAAGCTTGGCATTGGCGAGACCCAACGTGGATGCGCCCCAGGTGCCCGGAACACCGATCGCCTTGTCTCGGGCGGCCGAGGCGGCGGCACCGCCTGCGGTGCCCATGCCGCTCGCCATGCCCTTGAGAGCTGCCCCGCCAAACGAACTGCCGGCGGTGCGGGCATCGGAATAGGCCGCGGCCCCTGCCCTCGCCCCGCCCACTGCAAGCGCCGCCCCGCCTGCCGCGAAGCTTGCCGCCTGCGCTCCATGGCGGATCGTTTCCATTCCGCCCGTGACCGAGACGCCCTGGACCATGCCCTGCACGATGTTGGGGACGTACATGGCGATGATGAACACCACGACGGAGATGCCGGCGATCGCCAGCGTTGCCAGGAACTCGTCCCCAGTCGTCGTCGAATTGGCGAGGTTGATCAGGACCTCAGACCCGATCCGCGCGATCATCACCAGCGCCATCAGCTTCATGCCGACGGAAAACGCGTAGATCAGATAGCGGACCGAGAAATCCTTGGTGAAGCTCGAACCGCCGAGGCCGAGCATGATCATGCCGGCCAGGAGCCCGACATACATCTCCACCATGACGGAGACGAAGATCGCGGCGACCAGGCTGAAGCAGATGACCGTGATGACCATGGCGAATACGGCAGCGATCGCCAGCGCATTGTCCTCGAACAGGCCGAACTGCGCCTTCGCTGACATGGCGCTTGCGACCTCAAGACCGGCGTTGAAGACGTTGGCCGGTGAGGCAGACCCGCCGCCGGCGCCGATCTGGAACAGGCTGTCGACGACCGCTTTCGTAAAATCCGGACCCTGTTCGAGAATGAAGACGAAGAGGCCAATGAACATGATGCGGCGGACAAGCTCGGCGAACCAGGTGTCGAGAGAGGCCGCCGAAATCGCCAGCCAAACGGCAGCGATCCCGACCTCGATACCGGCGAGAATCCAGAAGAGCGATCTGGCCGCGTCAAGGATCGTCGTTTCCCACCCCTGAGCCGCCGTCGCGATCTCGTTTTCGAGATTGGTCAGCAGGCTGCCTTCCTGGGCCAATGCGGGATTAGCCCAGAGGATGACGCCTCCGATCAGAAGAAGAGCTAACCTAGTTTCCGGACGTGCCATAGGCCCCGCCTTCGTTCCTGCCCCAACGCGGTCGCATCTCCTGGCCACCCTCGAGATCGAAGTGCTGCCGTTTCGGGGCGACGGTCGCCGCCGGCGCCGGCGAATCCGGTTGGATAGTTACACTCCAGACAGTGATGCCGATGACGACAACAACGATCACGCAGACTGCAATGACGAGGACCCTGATCACCAGCGCGGCTCCATCGTCTGACCGCCCGATGTCGACGGTGTGGTTGAATTGAAGAACTCCTCCCGGCGGTTCTGCGCCAGATCCTTTGCAGCCTGTTCGGATTGGTACCAGGTGCCCATCATCGTCACCTGCTGCGAGACGAGCCCGCGCAGCTTTTGCGCCTGGGCCACCTGCTGCGCGGCGATCTCATGGCCGACCTGCAGCGCCTGCATCTGTCCGACGGACGACTGCGACATCGACCGGAGCTGGTCCATCGTCGACTCCTCGGAGCTGAACTGATCCGCGGTCAGTCCCGCGGCCCTGAGTGTCGCTCCGATCGTGTCGCGGTTCGTGTCCGACCAGTCCTGATAGCTCGAGGAGAAGGTCTGCCCGTTGGCGAGGCCTGACTTGAAATCGGCAAAGCTCTTGAACCGCTGCCGCAGCACGTCATCGGCGTTACCCATGGAGAAGGCGATCGACTGGCCCTGCTGGACGAGGCTTTGCAACTGCATCAGATCGCTTTCGACCTGACCCCAGACATGGCTCGGCAGCGTCAGCGTGTTCTGCAGCATGTTTTCGTAGATTTTGAGCTGGTTCTGGATCTGCTCGGCCAGCTGCGTGATCTGGGTGACCTGGTTCTGGATTTGCTCGGCCGATTGGCCGACGAGACCGACCAGCTCGCCATTGTTGAGGATCTGCGTCCATTCGGTAGCACCGACAAACGACGTTCCTGCCTCGACGGTGGAAAGCGGAGAGACCGACATCAATGCAGCGATTGCAATCCTAGCTGTTCGTGAGAATGCGCTTGGCATCATCCACCCCTCTTTCCTCCAGCCAGACCGCCGGCCAATCGTTGCCATGCGTCTCGCTGAGCTGATCGATGCGTTTGAGATCGTCCTTGCCGGAGGCGCCGACGAAGGCGAGCGCCACGGGTCCGAGCGCCATGTCGAAGAGCCGCCGGCCTTCGGGCGAAGCCACGTAGTATTCGCGCTTGGGAATCGCCGTCGCGACGATCTCGATCTGCCGGTCGTTGAACCCGATGCGTTCGTAGAACTCGCGCGTTCCCGGTTCCCGCGCCGCGCCGTTGGGCAGGCAAATCTTGGTCGGGCAGCTTTCCTTGAGCACGTCGATGATGCCGGACTGCTCCGCATCCGAGATCGACTGTGTGGCCAGCAAGACAGCGCAATTGGCTTTGCGCAGCACCTTGAGCCATTCTCGGATCTTGTCGCGGAACATCGGATGCCCGAGCATGAGCCAGGCCTCGTCGAGGATGATGAGACTCGGTGCGCCGGTGAGGCGTTTTTCGATGCGGCGGAAGAGATAGAGCAGAACCGGCACGAGATTGCGCTCGCCCATGTTCATAAGCTCCTCGACCTCGAAGGTCTGGAAGGTTCCGAGCCGCAGCCCGTCCTCTTCCGCATCGAGGAGCTGCCCCATCGGCCCGTCCACGGTATAGTGCTGCAGGGCAGTCTTGATTTCGCGCATCTGCACGCCGCTGACGAAATCGGACAGCGAGCGCCCGCGGGCGTCGGCAAGCAGACCGATCTGGCGAGCGATTGCGTTGCGGTGATCCGGCGTGATTGTTACGCCCTGCATGGCAACGAGCGTCTCGACCCACTCTGCCGCCCAGGCGCGGTCACCATCCGTCGATAGCTCGGCCAGCGGGCAGAAGGCGAGCGCTGTCCCCTCCCCTGCTCC
>JBHIWT010000144.1:0-9067 GCA_041987265.1 Hyphomonadaceae bacterium | reverse complement strand
TCCCAGGGCATCCCCGCCCGCTTCGTCACCGGGTTCCAGCCGGGTGAGCGCGACCTGCTGAGCGGCACCTTCATCGTCCGCGCCGAGGACGCGCACGCGTGGGTCGAGGTGCTGATCCCCGGCGTCGGGTGGGTGTCCTACGACCCGACGGGCGCGACCACCGCGGTGCTCTCCCCCGAGGGGCCGGGGCGGCAGGTGCCGCTGCTCGCGGCGCTCGCGTGGCTGGAACTCTCGCACAGCTTTTTGTTCCTCGGCGGCTGTTTGATCGTGATGCTGACCGGGCAGGTGACGGATTCGGATGCGATCCTTGGCCTCGATTCCGGCGCCAATGATTATGTGACCAAGCCGTTCAAGTTTTCGGTTCTGCTGGCGCGGGTGCGGGCGCACCTGCGCACGTTCGAGCAGAGCGAGGATGCGACATTCCAGCTGGGGCCGTACGAGTTCCGGCCGGCGGGCAAGACGCTGGTGGACGGAAACGACAAGAAGATCCGCCTGACGGAGAAAGAGACCAACATCCTGAAGTATCTCTACCGCGCGGGCGGCAAGCCGGTGGCGCGCGAGGAATTGTTGTCGGAAGTCTGGGGTTACAACGCCAATGTGACGACGCACACGCTGGAGACGCACATCTATCGCCTGCGCCAGAAGATCGAGCCGGACCCGAGCAATGCGCGCCTGTTGCTGACCGAGAGCGGCGGGTATCGGCTGCAGGCTTGAGGTATCAACGCGTCGATAGAACCGCGTCGATCGTGGTTTCCAGCTGCGCAGGAAACCTGCGCGCCAGCTCGTTGTGGTGGCGGTCTGAGAAGATGGCGCGCAGCGTCGGCTCCGATATCGCGAAATAGTTGATGGCGCCGAGGAGCTGGTAAAGCGGAGCGAGCGCTTCGGCGCGCGTGGCGTTTGCCCACTGGGGTAGACGACGCAGGGTATCGACCAGCGTCTTGAGAAAGTTGCGCAGATACCAGGTCTCAGCGGTGGCGGCGCGCGCCTGATTATCCAGCAGCTCGCGCATCAACAGGCGGGTGCGGGTTGAATCCCGGAACGCGTCGTGCGCCATTCTGAGGAAGAAGCATCTGAGCTGGCTTGTTGGATCGCTGGCGCCTGGAAGCATGTCCGCTTGTTCGGCTTCGTAGTGTTCGGAGATGCGCCGAAGCACCTCGCCATATAGTTTTTCCTTGTTACCGAAATAGTGGAGCAACGCCTGTTTGGTCAGGCCAAGTTCGTCGGCGATATTGGCGATGCTGACGCCGTAGAAGCCCCGCTCGGCGAAGAGAGTTTCCGCCATGTCGAGGAATTGTTCGCGCGTATCGGCGGGCATCGACGGCTCCGTACTTCTTGACAACCTACCATATGGTAAGTATCGCTACTTACCGAACGGTAAGTTGAGAGAACGGGATGGACCGACAAACCGAACTTGAACTGATTGATGAACTTCTGGCGCTGAAGGCATCAAACTCCGCGTTTCTGGACGCGAGGGTGGGGCGCAATCCTGTCGAGCATTATGCGAGCGTGGAGCGATTTGTGTTGGAGCGCGAGCGCGTGTTCAAGCGGCTGCCGGCGATGGCTGTTCATGTCAGCGAGGTTGCAAACCCGGGTGACTTTGTGCGGCGTGAGGTGAACGGGCTGCCGCTATTGTTAACTCGCGACAAGACGGGGGAGGTGAACGCGTTCATCAATGTCTGCAGGCACCGCGGGACCCGGTTGGTGGACGAGGCAGCGGGATGTCGCCACCGGTTTTCGTGCCCCTACCATGCGTGGACATACGCCAACAGTGGAGAGCTGCTTGGAGCGCCGCATTTCGATAAAGGATTTCCGGATACTGCGATGGCGGATCTGTCGCTGAAGCGGGTAGTTTGCCGGGTGCGGTTCGGCTTTGTGTGGGTAATGACTTCGTCTGACGCGGCGGAGGAATTCGATCGCTTTCTTGCGCCCATGGAGAACGACCTGGAGGCGTTGGCGTTGGCAGACGCGGCGATTGTCGGGACGTCCACACAAACGCGGCGCGCCAACTGGAAGATACTCGTTGAGGGTGGGATCGAGGCCTATCATTTCCGGATTACGCACAGGCGGACGATTGGTCCGCACTTCGAGGACAATCTGTCGAGCTACCGGATGTTCGGCTCGCACATGCGTTCCGTTCTGCCGCGTACAAGCATGGCGAAGCTTGATGCGGGTACGCGGGACTATTGGAGGCTAAGGGATCATGCGAACGTGCTCTACACGCTGTTTCCGATGAACCAGTTGCTGGTGCAGCAGGATCACGTTGCATGGATCCGGCAGGAGCCGGTGTCTGCAGGCGAGACGGTGCTGCGCATGGTCTTGCTGGCCCCGAAGGGGGAGGTGGACCAGGCGGATCACTGGGCGCGGAACCTGGAGATTACTCAAACCACGCTGGATGAGGACTTCAACATCGCCGAGAGTATCCAAGCGGGAATCGAGTCAGGGGCGAATGACGAAATGTTGTTTGGGCGGTTCGAAGGCGCGCTAGGCGCGTTCAACCGGACGATTGATCGCTATGTCGCCTAGTTCGCCGCGCTGATCTTCACTGTCACCGGAACGTGGTCGGATGGTTTTTCGCCGTCGCGTTCGGGGGTGTGGATGTCGTAGGACTTGATGTCGACGTTGGGGGTTGCGCTGGCGTCGGACCAGATGTGGTCCAGCCGGCGACCGCGATTGTTCTTCTTCCAGTCGGGCGAGCGATAGGACCACCAAGTGTAGAGCTTGTCTTCGGGCGGGTGTTTGGCGCGGGCGATGTCGGTGAACCTGCCGTCGGCGATGATGGCTTTCAGGCCGTCGGTTTCGACCGGCGTGTGGGAGACGACCTTCAGCAATTGCTTGTGCGACCAGACGTCATGCTCTTCCGGAGCGATGTTGAGGTCGCCGACGACGATGAGGGGGAGGGCGGACTTCTTGCGCGTGCGTTTCTTGTAGTGGTCGCGCATGCGCTCGATGAAATCGAGTTTGTGGGCGAACTTGTCGTTGAGTTCCGGGTCGGGGATGTCGGCGCCGGCGGGGACGTAGAGGTTGTGAAGCTCGTAGCCCGCGACAGATACGGCCGTGCAACGGGCGTGGCCGTGCATACAGAAGGGCGGGTTGGCGACGGTATCAACCGGCAGGCGCGAGACGATCGCCGTTCCGTGCATGCCTTTCTGGCCGGAGATGGCCATGTGCTTCATGCCGGCGGCAGTGAAGGCCTTCGACGGGAACTGGTCCTCCATGCACTTGATTTCCTGCAGGCAGAGGACGTCCGGCTTTTCTCGCTTGATGAAATCGGTGACGCGGTCGATGCGCAGGCGCACGGAATTGATGTTCCAGGTAGCGAGCTTGAACTTTGGCATGTGGGGGAGGGTATCCGACGGGTGGTATGGTGGGGCGGCACCATCACGCGCGCTGAATGTTCGATCAAGCGCGCAGGCGGCGGAATTCGGTTTGAGAATCGAACGCGCCCGGCCGCGGGGACAGCCAGGCGCGCTGCGCGCCGTACCGAGGCGCCTCTCAGGCCGGGAGGGGATAGCTTCCGACCGAACCAGGCGGCGATTACGCCCTGCGGGGGGATGTCAGGAACCTAGCCGCCCAGTCGTTGCAATTTGGCCACAGGTGTTAACTATAATCAAGTGAACAGAAGGAAATGTTGGCCTGTTGCTCGTGCGTTACGCGAGATTATCCACAGATAGCGGTCCGGTAGCACCCACAATCGCACCTAACGGCGGTCGTCGTTCCTGTCGGCTGGGTCGGTCACGACGAACAATGAGGGCCGCAAGCGGCCGCCGGTCTTGACATCCCGCAGCGAAACGAAGGTTTGACCGCCGGCGCCGTCAATGGCGCGCCAGCCCATGAGTTCGAAATCGGAACGGCGAAATTCGAGAATCATCTGGCCGTCTGCTTCGCCTGTCTCGTCCTCCAAGGTCAGGAAGTAGGAGACGTCAGAAGCGGAGACGTCGACGACATTGCCGTCACGGTCGAAATCCAGGTCATCGCGCAGGAAGAGGTTGAGTTGGGTCGAGGCGAGGGGAACGGAATCATAGGCGTCGCGTTCCGGCTCCTCGATCGAGACCGATACGCCGTCGGACACGATGTGCATCGTTTCCGGCGATGAATAGTCGAAGCGCAGCTTGCCGGGGCGCGAGATGTAGAACTTGCCCGAAGCGCTGCCGGCGTTGTCCTGCTGGACGAAGCGTCCCTCTGCGGTGCGAACGGATGAGAGTGCGTTGGCGGCCTTGTCGATGACTTCGTCGCGATCGAAGGCGACTGCCGGATCTTCCTGAGGCGCAGGTTCCGGTTCAGGCGCGGGGGCGTTGATGCGCACAAGCGGGGCAGGGTCTGCCGGGACGATTGCCGGGTTAACCTTGATCGGCTTGTGCGGTTCGCGGATGAGCTGGGGGAGCGCGGTTTGCGTTTGCGCCTGCACCAGCATGTTGCTTGAGGCGGGCGCGGCCGCTTTTGGCGACGTCAGCTCCAGATGCGAGACGAGGAGCGGCGTAAGGGTGGCGATCAGAATGCTCATGAGGGGAAATTCGTCTTTGCAGCTGGCGAAAACAAGCCGGGAAATGGGTATTTTGGCCGTCTTTCGCTGAACGGCGGTTCAGGACTCGGGCCGGTTATCCGAGCAATGGAATGGGTGAAACGACCATGACGCGCAATGAGTTTCACGCGGCCTGCATCTCGTTTCGCGAGGTAGAAGAGAGAGTGAATACGGGTGCGAGGCGGTCCTGCGCTAACTAGTTTCGACGCAGGCGTTCAAGGTCGAACACCGGATAGGACGGTTCGAAGACGCCGGTAAGGACCGCGGACAGGTACCGGCCGGCGTTGCGCACGTATTCCTGATCATCATCTGCGGCGTCCTGGATGGTTGGCAGGGCGGCCTGTGCGACCTCTCCGCAATAGGTGAGGGCGTTGAGCGCCTGCAGGCGTATGGGTGTCGGTTGACCGGGTTCGGACAGGGCAGCAAGCAGCGCGATTGCCTGGTTCGGTTCGCCAAGCCGCGCTAGAGCTTCTGCGAGGACGATCCGCACATGGGGCGAGGGGTCGCCGACCATCACGCTGCGGATCGTTTCCAGCGAGGTTCTTGCGTCCTCCTTCAGCATCAGAAGACCCATCGCCGCCCAGTAGCGGACGGTTTCGTTTTCGTCGCGCAAACGATCGAGAAACAGCGGCAGGCTGGATGGATTGCGACGTGCGGTGTCGGCGGCCAGCGGCATGATCGTTTCAAGCGGATAAGCGCCGGGCGCGCGGCTGGCGGCGCGGCCTTCGATGCCGGCGCCTTCCGGGATGAAGCCGTTGTCGTTGATGGCGCGCATATGCGCGTCGAGCGCTGTGCGCATCGCGTCGACACGCTCGCGGTGGTGATCGTCATCAATCAGGTTGGCGATCTCTTCGGGGTCGCTTTCAAGGTCGTAGAATTCCTCGAACTCGCGTTCGCGGAAGAAGCGGGATTGGATGTCGGTCAGACGTCCGTCGAGATAGAGACGGTGCCACTCCTGATAACAGCCGAGCAGCCACTCGAAGGCGCCGTGCTGTCCGGCCGGCCGTAGCGGGTTGTAGTTGCGGATGTAGCGGTAGCGGCCGTCGGTAACTGTGCGGACAAAATCGTAGCGTTCGTCCATGCGATTGCGCATGCCGAACGCATACGTCTGCGGCTCGGTGCGGTTGTGGCCAAGGAAAGCGCGACCGTGCATGGCCTCTGGGGTCTCAATTCCGGCGATGGACAAAAGGGTTGGCGCGAGATCCAGCAGGGTCACGGGCGAAGCGATTTCAGTTCCGGCGGGCGCCGGGGCGAGGTGGGCCCACTTGGGCGGGAGTCGAACGATGAGGGCGCAGCGAAGCCCCTCGTCGTAACAATAGCGTTTGCTGCGCGGGAGCACGCCGCCGTGGTCGGAATAGTAGAAGACGATGGTGTCGTCGGTCAGACCTGCATCGTCCAGTTCCTGCAGTTTCTCGCCAATCTCCGCGTCCAGCCGGTCCATCAGGTTGTAGTAGCTGGCGTAGTGGTCCCGGATCACCTCGGTGTCCGGCAGGTAGGAGGGGGGACGGACATCGCTGGCCGTGAGCCTGCCAGCGGTCGGCTGGAACAATCGGGATTCGTGCGTCGTCATGAAGTTGAAGACGGAAAGGAATGGCTGGCCAGCGGGCCGATTGCGCCAGTGGGCGTCGGGCCCTGATTCGTCCCAGATGGCGTTGGGGTCGGCATCGCAATTGTAGTCCGTCTTCGGGTTGTTGGTGCAGTAGTATCCTGCTTCGCGCATCAGCTCGGGATAGGTGCGGATGTCCTCGGGGAGGGCGGCGGACGCGCGCATATGGTGGGCCGGGCCGCATGATTCAGGATAGACGCCGGTGAGGATTCCAAATCGGGACGGGGCGCAAACGGGCGCATTGGCGTAGGCGTGTCGGTACAACAGGCCGTCGCGCGCCAGCTGGTCAATCACCGGCGTTTGCGCAAGCGGATCTCCGTAGGCGCCGATGATCGGATTGTTGTCCTCGCTGACGAGCCACAGGATGTTGGGCAAGGATCGTTCGTGCGGTGTGCAGGCGTGTAGCGCGGTCGTTGAAAGCGCAGCTACAGCGCCCGCTGTTCCCGTGGCCACCACGGTACGCCGTGTGCTTCCGGTTTTTGGCTGGTTTTCGGGCATACGCTTCTCGGCTCGCGATCTGCTGATCCTTGCGAGGAAGCTACACTCGTAGTGAAGCTCGCCGCCAGTGGCCGGGCGAAGTCATCCGTGGGGCAGGCCGAGCACGAATAAGGCCGGCGCTCTATCGAGGCCGGCCTTCTTGTTGGGTTCAGTTCTCGTTTGCGGCCAGTCAGGCGGCCTCGTCACTCGAGGCGCTGGACGGGCGGTCGCGGTTGAGAATTTCGCGTTTGCCTGCGTTGTTGGGGGCGGAGATGATGCCCTCCTGCTGCATGCGCTCGATGAGCGTGGCGGCGCGGTTGTAGCCGATGCGCAGAACACGCTGGACGTACGACGTGGTCGGGCGCTTGTCGCGGAGAACAGCGGCGACGGCTTCGCGATAGAGATCCTCGTCCGGATCGCCAGAAGATGTGCCGAAGGCGTTGTCGGCGACGGAATTGTCCTCGACTTCCTCGGTGACGTCGGCGACGTATTGCGGCGCGCCCTGGTCCTTGAGCCAGTTGACGACGCGGTCGACTTCCTCGTCGGAGACGAAGGGGCCATGAACGCGCTGGATCTTGCCGCCGGACGCCATCCAGAGAAGGTCGCCCATGCCGAGCAATTGTTCAGCGCCCTGTTCGCCAAGGATCGTGCGCGAGTCGATCTTGGTAGTGACCGAGTAGGAGATCCGGGTCGGGAAGTTGGCCTTGATCGTGCCGGTGATGACGTCGACCGACGGACGCTGGGTGGCCATGATGATGTGGATGCCGGCGGCGCGGGCCATCTGGGCGATACGCTGTACGGCGGCTTCGACTTCCTTGCCTGCGACCAGCATGAGGTCGGCCATCTCGTCGATGACGACGACGATGTGGGGCATCTGCTCGGGCTTGATATCCTCGTTTTCCCAGATCGCTTCGCCGGTGGACTTGTCCCAGCCGGTCTGGACCTGGCGCGTAAGGTATTCGCCTGCCGCTTCGGCTTCGGCGGCGCGCTTGTTGTAGCCGGCGATGTTGCGGACGCCCATTTTCGACATGATATCGTAGCGGCTTTCCATTTCGCGCACGACCCACTTGAGCGCGATGACAGCCTTCTGGGGGTCGGTGACGACCGGTGAGAGCAGGTGGGGGACGCCTTCGTAGATCGACAGTTCGAGCATTTTCGGGTCGATCATGATGAAGCGGCATTTCTCCGGCGGCAACTTGTACATCAGCGACAGGATCATAGCGTTGATACCGACCGACTTACCCGAACCGGTCGTGCCGGCGATGAGCAGGTGGGGCATTTTCGCGAGGTCGGCGATGGTGGCCTGGCCCTCGATGTCTTCACCGAGCGCCAGCGGGAGGGCTGCACGCGACTTGGTGAAATCCTTCGAGGCGAGAAGGTCGCGCAGGTAGACGGTCTCGCGCGTTTCGTTTGGCAGTTCGATGCCGATTGCGTTGCGGCCGGGAATGACCGCGACGCGGGCGGCGGTCGCCGACATGGCGCGCGCGATGTCTTCGGCGAGCGCGATGACGCGTGAAGAACGCACGCCGGGCGCGGGTTCGAGTTCGAACAATGTGACGACCGGACCGGGGCGTACCTCGGTGATCCGGCCTTTGACGCCGAAATCGTTGAACACGATCTGCAGGCGTTCGGCCATTGCGAGGAGGCGCTCTTCGTCGATCTCGGACTGGCGGGCCGGCGGCACGTCGAGAAGGTCGAGTGTGGGGATGAGTTCCTCGTCGTCGCGGAAGGCGGCGGCCGCAGCAGCGCGCATGACGGCGGGCTGGGGACGCGCGGCTGGCACGGGCCGCTCTGCGGCCTGGCGGACGGGCTCGGGACGGCGCGGGGCGGGGGCGACATAGGTCGCCATCGCGTCGTCGTCCTCGTCTTCATCCTCGTCGTCTTCATCGACCGGCTGGCTTTCAAGCACACGCGGGGTGATCGGGCGCGAACGACCGCCAACGCCCTCGGCTTTTTCGACGGCGGTGAAGAAGCCGTGTTCGCCTTCCTCGAATTCATCCTCGTCAGAGTAGACGATCGGCTCGATGACATCGTCGTCGTTGCGGCGATTGAACAGGCCGGCGACGCCGTCGCCGATGGCGGTGAGCATGTTCGGGATCTGCAGCACCGGCGTGGGCGTAGCGTGCTCGCGTTGCTGGCGGCGCGGACGCGGGCGAAGGGCGCGCAGGAGGGCTGCGCCGTCGGAGGTTCCAAGACCCATCGACATGGCGGCGAACAGGACGGCTGCGATGCCGGCGAAGGCGGCGGCCCAGGCTTCCGGGGACGGGGCGTTGAGCGCAGCGAACGGCATGGAGGCCATGGCGAGGAGGACGTCGCCCGTCATGCCGCCCAGACCGGTGGCGAGCGGCCATGTTTGGGGGATAGGCCATTCAGCGAGGCAGCAGGCGGCAAGAACGAGCGCGGCTGCGCCCCAGGTCCATGCGCCCGGATCGCGCGGGCCGATGCCGAGCGTGCGGCGGAGACCG
>JBHIWT010000143.1:0-9080 GCA_041987265.1 Hyphomonadaceae bacterium | reverse complement strand
AGGGGCAGGCCGCTGCGGCAAGTTCCGCGCACTCATGAGTTTCCGGACGGATTGTCCCGGATGAACGCTTCAATCCAGGGCGACGTGCCGGTCAATTAGCGCGTCGAGCGCTTCGTCTGGCGTGCGCGTTTCGGCGATCAGATCGCGAAAGCTCGCCGGGGCGAAGTTATCTTCGATGATGTGATCGATCAGATGGAAGAACGGCCGCCAGTAGCTGTTCGTCGCCAGAAACGCCATTGGCTTACGGTGGAGCGATAGCTTGGCCCACGACAGGGTTTCAACGGCTTCTTCCAACGTTCCGATGCCGCCGGGAAGCACGACGAACGCATCCGCCTCGTCGAACAGGATCTGCTTCCGCTCGTGCATGGTCTCGACAATCTGGTGCTCTACCGTCTCCAGAATCCCTTCCACGCTCTTCAGGAAGCTGGGCATAACGCCAAGCACATCGCCGCCCGCCTCATGCGCTGCTGACGCCGTGCGTCCCATCAGACCGACATTGCCGCCGCCGTAAACCAGCCGCCAGCCGCGCCGGGCGATGGCGACGCCGAGCTCGTCAGCGAGCTCAAGGTAGGCGGGATCAACCGAGTTGGACGACCCGCAATAAACGGTGACAGACTGGATTCCGCTCATGGAAGGTTCCTTTCCGCACGAGGATGCGATGTTTCGCCAGCCGGGAAAAGGCCGGAAAGCTGGCGCAGCTGCGCTCGGCCCCTTAGATAGGGCCCAAAATGGTCAGGCACAGATCCCCCCACAGCGCCGCGGATGTCGACGCGATTGAAAGCCGCGACGCCGGATTCGGCGCGTCGCTCGGGCGAATTGCCAGAATTCTCGGACGCAGGGAATTGGCCAAGTGGCGGCCCATGATGGCGCTGGCGCTGGCGCTAACGCTGGCTGCGAAAGTGTTCGCCGTAATCGCGCCGGTTTTCTTCGGCGACGCCATCAATGAACTCAGCACCGACGACGCCGTGCTGGCCAGCGTCGTGCTCTTGTTGGCGTGGTGGACGCTGGCGCGCATAGCGTCGGCGAACCTCCCCTACCTGCGCGACGCACTCTTCGTGCCGATCAGCCAGAATGCGCAGCGCATAGTTGCGGTGGATGCTTATGGCCATGCCCAGAGCTTGTCGCTGCGGTTTCACCAGACGCGCCGATCCGGCGCACTGAATCGGGTGATCGAGCGTGGCGCGGGCGCGCTGGACTTCCTGATCCGTTTTCTGGCCTTCAATATCGGCCCGACCGTGATCGAACTTGGTCTCGCCGCGATCGTACTCGCCACGCGCTATTCGCCCCTAGCGGCGCTGACCGCGGTTGCGACGGTTGTGATCTATGCCGTGTTCACCGGGCTGGTCACCAACATGCGGGTGAAACAGCGCCGGATCCTCAACGAGGCCGACACCGAACTGCGCGCGCGATCGGTAGACTCACTGACCAACTTCGAGACCGTGAAGGCCTTCGCCGCCGAGCAGCGCGAGACCGACCGTTTCGATAACTCACTGCGCTCTTACAACAAGGAGATGGTGAAGGTGATGCGCTCGCTGGCGATGCTGAACGCCGGGCAGGACATCATCATGGCGCTGGGTTTGGCGACGGTTGCCGGTCTGACGGCGCTGGCGAGCTATAATGGTCAGGTGCAGCCGGGCGACGTGGCGGCGGTCGTCCTGATCATGAGTAATCTCTACCGGCCGCTGAGTATTCTCGGATTTGCATTCCGCGAGATCAAACAGGGCGCCGTCGATCTTGAGAAGCTTTACGGACTGCTTGAGATGGAGCCGGAGGTCGCCGACGCGCCGGATGCGAAGGAGTTTGTTCCTCAAGGTGGCGCCGTGCGGTTTGAGGGCGTCTCGTTTGCGCACGATGCGCGCGCTGCCGGCTTGGAGGATGTGTCCTTCGAAGTGCGAGCGGGCGCCAAGCTGGCGATCGTCGGGCCGTCCGGGTCGGGAAAGTCGACGCTGCTGAAGCTGTTGTTCCGATTTTATGACGCACAGTCTGGAGACGTTTATGTCGATGAGCAGAACGTTCGCTACCTCACGCAGGAGAGTCTGCGCGATGCGATCGGGCTGGTGCCGCAGGATGTTGTGCTGTTCAACACGACGCTTCGGGAAAACCTTGTCTACGGTAAGCCGGACGCGAGTGACGAGGAGGTGCTGGAGGCGGCGCGCAAGGCGCAGCTTGATACCTTCATTGCAAGCTTGCCTGACGGACTGGAAACGCGCGTCGGTGAGCGTGGCGTGAAATTGTCGGGCGGAGAGAAACAGCGCGTGGGAATCGCCCGGGCGATCCTGAAGGACCCGTGCATCCTCGTGCTCGATGAAGCTACGTCGGCGCTGGATTCGGCGACAGAGATGGACGTGCAGGCGGCGCTCGATGAGGCGGCGAAGGGGCGCACGACGCTGATGGTGGCTCACCGCCTGTCCACCGTTTCCGGCGCAGATGAGATACTGGTTCTGGACCAAGGTCGGATTGTCGAGCGCGGCGCACACCGTGACCTGCTCGATCATGGCGGTGTCTATGCCGACCTTTGGGCCCGTCAGGCGAGATCCGGAGCAGGCAGGCCGGAAGACGCGTTCAACCCCTAGATGTCCACGCTGTCCTGCGGCTCGTCCTTGGCGTGCATCCAGAGGATCATGGGTTTGACCGGCAGGACCCAGGCAAGTCCGGCGATCGGGAAGTACAGTAGTTTCCAGGCCCAGTGTTCGAGCGCGATGCGGTCCCCAATGACAGCTGCAACGGCGACATAGCCGGCAATCCAGACAAGAATGGCGATGGCGCCGACGATCTTTCGTATCGTGGGATTCATGGAACCTGCGGCCTTGCGACGGGTTTTCGCTTCACACGGAGCATATCATAAGCGCGCGATGAAGATGACGGCAGGCGACATATCCGCCGCGAACCCGTGGGTGGCGCGCAAGGGAGCGGGGCTCGTAAGGGCGTGGCTGCTGGTGATTGCGGCCATGGTCTACGCCATGATCCTGGTTGGCGGGGCGACGAGGCTGACCGACAGCGGGCTGTCGATTACCGAGTGGCGCGTGTTCCTGGGGGCCATCCCGCCGATGAACGATGCGGACTGGGCCGCCGAATTCGAGCGCTACCGCACCATGACGGCGCAGTTTCACCAGGTGAACCCGGACATGGATTTGGGGGGCTTCAAGGCGATCTACTGGTGGGAATGGGGGCATCGCCAGCTTGGGCGGACGATCGGGATCGTGTTCTTCGTGCCGCTTGTGTTCTTCTGGCTGACCAAGCGGGTGACGCCGAAACTGTTGCCGCACCTGATCGGATTGTTCGTGCTCGGAGGGCTTCAAGGCGCGATTGGCTGGTGGATGGTGGCGTCGGGGGTGAATACCGACCTTGTTTCGGTGGCGCCCTATCGCCTGATGACCCATTTCTGTCTCGCCCTGCTGATCATCGCCTACGCCTTCTGGCTGTGGCTTGAGATGGGCGGACGCAAGGATGCGCCAGTGAACGAGGCAGGCGGCCTAGCCTCGTTGCTGCTTTGGGTAACCGGGCTCCAGCTGGCGCTGGGCGCGCTGGTGGCGGGACTGGACGCCGGGCGGGGCTATACGGACTGGCCGCTGATGGCGGGCAAAGTTGTGCCGGACGCGATGTGGGCGCTGGACCCGTTCTGGCGAAACCTCATGGAAAACGAGGCGACGGTGCAGTTTTTCCACCGCGTTGTCGCTTACCTGCTGTTTGGTTTGAGTGTGTGGGCGCTGTGGCGGTTCCGGGCGGCGCAGGGGCTGGGCGTGCGCCTGCTGGCCGGCGCGGTGACGGCGCAGGCGGTGTTGGGCGTGGTGACGCTGGTGCACGCCGCGCCGCTGGGCCTGGCGCTGGCGCATCAGGCGCTAGGCGTGGTCGTGTTGCTGGCGGCCGTCGCGTTCGGCTGGCGCTCGATCCCGGCGTCTCGCCAGCGTTGAGAATTTCTGCTCGGCCTTGGAGTGGCGCCGGACCCTGAATGCCCCCAACTTGGTTGAACCATGGCCAAACTCTCGATCCTTGATCTCGTCCGCATCACACAGGAGACCGACGCGCGTACCGCGATCGATCGGGCCCGGGACATCGGCGTCCACGCCGAGAAGTGGGGCTACCAGCGGATCTGGGTGGCCGAGCACCACAATTTCCCAAGCATCGCGAGCGCCGCGACGTCGCTGGTGATCCAGCATATTGCAGCCGGAACCACGAAGATCAGGGTCGGGGCGGGCGGGATCATGTTGCCCAACCACTCGCCACTCGTGATCGCGGAGCAGTTCGGGACGCTGGCGCACCTCTTTCCCGGCCGGATCGACCTTGGACTTGGCCGGGCCCCGGGGACGGATCAGATCACCGTTCGGGCGCTTGGAACCACACATGCTGACGCCGACCGCTTCCCGCAGGATGTTGCGACCCTGCAGGCGCTTCTTGGGCCGGCCCAGACCGGGCAGCGGCTGATGGCGGTACCGGGCGTTGGCACTGAAGTTCCGCTCTGGATATTGGGTTCCAGCCACTTCGGGGCCGTTCTGGCGGCCGAGATGGGGCTGCCTTACGCCTTCGCCTCCCATTTCGCCCCGGCGCTGCTGATGGAGGCGCTGGAGGTCTATCGAAGCCGGTTCAAACCCTCAAAACAGCTCGAAAAGCCCTATGCGATGGTGGGGCTCAATATCATCGCCGCCGATACCGAGGCTGAGGCCCGCAGGCTGGCGACGACCCAGCAGATGTCATTCGCCAATATCTTCAGGGGCGCGCGGGGGCTGAGCCAGCCGCCGATCGACGATATCGAGACCTATTGGACCGAGGCCGAAAAGGCGCAGGCTTCGCAGATGTTGTCGCGATCCATCATCGGGACCCCGGATATGGTGCGTGAGGGGGTGGATGCCCTGGTCGCCGAGACGGGAGCGGACGAACTGATCGTGGTTTCGGACATCTACGACCACCAGGCGCGCCTTCGCTCGTTCGAGCTGATCGCCGAGGCCTGCCTCAACGGCGGCTAGGCGCCTGCTCCGGATATGGTTTATGGGGTCGAAACTGGCGGTTTGGCGAGTTGACAAAGCCCATGGCCGCCTGTAGCTGCACGCCTTCGTTTCTCTGACGAATTAAGCAGATTATGAAAGGCTCCGCGTGGGAGCGATGAAAACCTATTCCGCAAAGCCCGGAGAAGTAGAGAACAAATGGGTCGTGATCGACGCTGAGGGCGTCGTCGTGGGCCGTCTCGCTTCGTATGTGGCCAAACGCCTGCGCGGCAAGCACCGCGCCGAATTCACCCCGCACGTCGACACCGGCGACCACGTCGTCATCGTCAATGCGGACAAGGCCGTGTTCACCGGCAAGAAGTACACCGACAAGGTGTATTACAAGCACACCGGCTATCCCGGCGGCATCAAGGAAACGACGCCGAAACGGGTGCTGGAAGGCCGCTTCCCGGAGCGCGTGATCCAGATGGCCGTGAAGCGCATGATGCCGAAGGAAAGCTCGCTGGCGCGTCAGCAGATGACCAAGCTGCGCGTTTATGGCGGCGCCGAGCATCCGCACGCGGCGCAGAACCCCGAAACCGTCGACTTCAAATCGATGAATTCCAAGAACGCGAGAGTCGCCTGATCATGGCCGAAGAAGCAGTCGAAAGCCTGGACGACATCAAGGACCTCGGCGCCGCCACTGCGGCCCCGGCCTCTGTTCCCGCTGAACCGAAGATCGATGAGCACGGCCGCGCCTACGCGACCGGCCGCCGCAAGGAAGCCACCGCGCGCGTATGGCTGAAACGCGGCACGGGCAAGATCACCATCAACGGAAAGGATCAGGAGCAATACTTCGCTCGTCCGGTTCTGCGCATGGTCATCAAGCAGCCGCTGGAAGTCGCCGGCCGCGAAACCGAATACGACGTTGTCGCCACCGTGAAGGGCTCGGGCCTTTCCGGTCAGGCGGGCGCCGTGCGTCACGGCATCTCGCGTGCGCTGGTGAATTTCGAACCGGACCTGCGCGCCACACTGAAGCCGCACAGCTTCCTGACGCGCGATCCGCGCGCCGTCGAGCGGAAGAAGTACGGCCGTGCGAAAGCGCGACGTTCGTTCCAGTTCTCGAAGCGCTAGCACGCATCGCAAACCGTGTTTTGATGAGGGCGCTTCGGGAAACCGCAGCGCCCTTTTTCTTTGCCTGAGGGGCCGTTCCATTGGGAAATCTAGTCTACATCGACGGCGAGGCCGGGACGACCGGCCTGCAGATCCGCGAGCGGCTGGAAGGGCGTTCGGACATTCGCCTCGATTCCATCGACGCGGAGCGCCGCAAGGACCCGCGCACGCGCGCAGCGCACATGAACGGCGCGGATGTGGTGATCCTTTGCCTGCCGGACGACGCGGCGCGCGAGGCGGTGGCGATGATCGACAATCCGGTCACGACAGTGATCGACGCTTCTTCGGCGCACCGCACCGCGCCCGGCTGGGTTTATGGGTTTCCCGAACTACACGAGGGACATCGCGCGGCGATCCGCAACGCCAAGCGGATATCGAACCCGGGATGTTACCCGACGGGCTTCCTGGCGCTGGTCGCGCCGCTGACGCGCGATGGACTGCTGCCGCGCGACTATCCGGTCAGCGTCAATGCGATCTCTGGCTATACGGGCGGCGGCAAGGGGCTGATCGGAGAGTTCGAGGGTGAGACGCCTGCCTCCGATCCCTTCCGCGCCTACGGCATGACGCTGGCGCACAAACACCTGCCCGAGATGTGGACCTATTCCGGATTGCAGCGGGCGCCGGTCTTTTCCCCGTCCGTGGGACCGTATGCGCAGGGCATGCTGGTGGATGTGCCGTTGCAGATGTGGGCGCTGCCGGACGGCGTGACAGTCGAGAAGCTGCGCCAGTCGCTGGCGAAGGCGTATGCGGCGGAACGGTTCGTCAGCGTCGCGAGCGCGGATGAGACCGCTGAGTTGCAGAAGCTGCGCGCGGGCGCGGCGGGCTACGTCGAGGCGCTGGACCCACAGGCGATGAACGGAACCAACCGGCTGAAGCTGTACGTCTTCGGCAATGAGGAAACCGAACAGGTCAGGCTGGTCGCTATCCTCGACAATCTCGGCAAGGGCGCATCCGGCGCGGCGGTGCAGAACCTGAACCTCGTGCTGGGGTTGGACGAGGCGGCAGGGCTCTAGCGTCCGTCCTTCTCGCGAATGCTCGCCAGCGTCTCGTGTACGTACTTGCCAGGCGCGGGCGTGCCGCGCTCGATCGGCTTTGGCGGCGGCACTTCATCGCCGGACCATTCCGAGAGCCAGTCGGCCCAGACCGGCCACCATGAGCCGGGGTGTTCGGATGCGTCAGCCTCCCAGGCGAGGTGTCCCTGCGGCGGCGTGCTGGGACCGGTCCAGTAGCGGTATTTTCCGGAGGCGGGCGGGTTGACCACGCCGGCGATATGGCCGCTGTCGGCGAGCACGAAAGTGACCTCGCCGCCGAACAGATGAACGCCTTTATAGACGGACGGGAATGGCGAAATGTGGTCCTTGCGCGCTGCGTGGATGAACACCGGGCAGGTGATCGCGCCAAGGTCGACCGGGCGGCCGTCGATCTCGAACTGGCCGCGGGCGAGTGCGTTGTCGACGTAGAATTGCTTCAGGGTCTGGAGGTGCAAGGGCCCCGGCAGGTTGGTCTGGTCTGAGTTCCAGTAGAGGAGATCGAACGCCCGCGGCTCTTCGCCGAGCAGGTAGCGGTGTTCGACATAACGCCAGATCAGGTCTTCCGGCCGGAGCAGGTTGAAGGCGTCGCGCATCGCCTCGCCGGGCATGACGCCGCCAGCTTCGGTGATCACGGTCTCAATGCCGGGCAGCGTTGAATCGTCAATGAACAGGCCAAGATCGCCGGGTTCGGAGAAGTCCGTCTGGGCGGCCATCAAAGTGACTGATGCAATGCGTTCGTCGCCATCTTCTGCAAGACGCGCCGCGAGAACGGACAACAATGCGCCGCCCACGCAATAGCCTGCGGTGTTGACCGGGCCGTCGTGCGCGTCGCTGACCCAGTCGAGCGCGGCGCGGCCGCCGAGGCGGATGTAATCGTCCCAGTCAAAACCGTTGATCCGGTCGTCGGCGGAACGCCAGGACACGATGTAGACGGTAAGCCCCTGATCGCGCAGCCAGCCGACCAGCGAGTTATCGGGCGTGAGGTCCAGCACGTAGAATTTGTTGATCCACGGCGGGAAGATCAGCAGGGGTACCTCGCGCACATCCTCGGTGCTCGGGTGGTAGCGGATCAGCTCGATCAGTTTGTTGCGATAGACCACTTCGCCCGGTGTCGCGGCGAGGTTGTCCCCCAGCCGGAAGGCGGTGGGATCCGTTTGAAGCAGGTTTGGTCGTTTGGGATCAGTGTTGAGATCTTCCTGCAGGTGGGCGAGGCCGCGCTGGATGGTGGCGCCGCCGCTTTCGACCATGGCCTTCAGGGCGCGCGGATTGCTGGCCAGCGTATTGGCCGGTGACATGGCGGCGTTCGCCTGACGCAGCATGTAGGCGGCGCGCCGGCGTTCCAGTTCGGTAAGGCCGGGCGCATTGAGGGCGAGCGCTTCGGACCATTCGGCATGGGCGTTGAACATCGCCTGGGCGAAGGCCTGCGACGGGTTAGCGGCGATCAGCGCGCGGATGCCGAGCCGGGCGATGGTCGGCCGCTGGTTGGGGGCGAGACTCCCCGTCACCGCCATCTGGATCGCGATCGAGGAGAAATTGGCGAAGCCGCACAGAGCGAAGGTGACGATCGCGATCGTCCGCGGGCTGAGCTGCGCGGCCTGCTTGCCCAGGTCGATATAGGCGACGAATTCGTTGAGGACGATCTTCTCCCCGAACAGCCCGCCGGCGATCCCGGCTTCGTCCCACGGCACGTTGAGCAGGTACATCACCGGCTGGAAGACATAGCCGAGCAGCCCCTGGAAGCTGAGTTCCGGGTGGCCGAACCACGATCCGACCCCGCCCAGCAGCCCGTTGGCGAGCGCGACAAGCGCGACGAACGCCAGCACCATCGCGCCGACCGCGACGGCCAGCCGCACGCCGGTCTGCGCGCCCTGCGCGGCGGCCATGATGAGATTGGCGGGCTTCTCCTCGTCATGCGTCGCCTCGGGCAGCGGTTCGCCAGGCGTCCCTTCGGGCAGCA
>JBHIWT010000142.1:0-9089 GCA_041987265.1 Hyphomonadaceae bacterium | reverse complement strand
AATCGGGTCGGACGGCGTATCCGCCAAACGGCGCCGACTGGTCTCCTCCTGCGCCATTGAGGTGGACCATGCCGGTACGCAGCTGGTTTGCGACCTGTTGCGCATGCTCGAGCGATGCCGACTGGACATAACCCGACAGGCCGTAAGGCGTGTCGTTGGCCATCTCGATCGCCTGCTCCTCACTGTCGTACGGCAGGATGCACAACACAGGGCCAAAGATCTCTTCCCGCGCGATCGTCATGTCGTTGGTCACGTCGGCGAACACGGTCGGCCTAACATAATAGCCCCGGTTCAAGCCGTCCGGCCGTCCCGGACCGCCCGCAACAAGCGTGGCGCCCTCGTCGATCCCCTTCTGGATCAGGCCCTGGATCTTGTTGAATTGCGTCTCGGAAACGACCGGGCCAATCGCGCCCTTGTCGGCTTCCTTCGGGTTCTGGACCTTGACGGACTCAGCCGTCGCCTTGGCGATTTCCTTTGCTTCATCCTGTTTTGCGCGCGGCACGAACATCCGCGACGGGGCGTTACAGGACTGACCGGAATTGTTCATCATCGTGTAGACGCCGACTTTGACAGCCTTGGCGAGGTCGGCGTCGTCCAGCACGATGTTGGCCGACTTGCCGCCCAGTTCCTGCGCAACGCGCTTGACAGTCGGCGCAGCAGCCTGCGCCACCAGAACGCCGGCGCGCGTCGACCCGGTGAATGAAACCATGTCGACATCGGGGTGACCGGAAAGCGCGGCGCCGACGCCCGGTCCGTCACCGTTGACCAGGTTGAACACGCCGGGCGGCACGCCAGCGTCATGGAGGATTTCCGCCAGGATCATCGCGTCGATCGGCGCAATCTCGGACGGCTTCAGCACCATCGTGCAACCTGCAGCCAGAGCGGGCGCGACCTTGCAGGCGATCTGGTTGGCCGGCCAGTTCCACGGCGTGATGAAGCCGCAGACGCCGATCGGCTCCTTGCGGATGATCGTGGTGCCGCGCGTCTCCTCGAACTCGAATTCCCGCAGGTATTTTGCCGCGGTCATGAAGTGCCCGAGCCCCGAACCAGCCTGCGCCGAATTGGCGAGATACATCGGCGCGCCCATCTCGTCGGAGATCGCTTCGCCAATCTCGCCCATCCGCGCTTTGTAGCCGGCGATGATCTTGTCGAGCAGTTCGATGCGTTGTTCGCGGGTGGTCGCAGCGAACGCCGGAAAGGCGGCCTTGGCGGCGGCCACCGCCTTGTCGACATCGGCCTTCGAACCGATGGAAATCTTCGTATAGGCTTCTTCGGTCGCCGGGTTGATCACATCGAGCGTTCGCGGCTCGACCGGGTCCACCCATTCGCCGTTGATGTAGAATTTCGTGTAATCGGTCATGGAGGTCTCCCAGCGTTATGCGAGCGGCCACGATCTGGCGCGCAGAGGTCTTCGACTAGATAGGACAGGCAGAGCGTTATGCGTAGCCCCGGTTGAAACATTAGCCCGCGAGCGAGGCCAGCGCGGCGTTGATCCCGAAGCCGAACCGCTGATCCAGCCCCAGCACAAGAGTGATCGTGATCGCCACCGGCGCGACATAGCGAATGAGAAACCGCCAGACGCTGAACAGGCCATCGCTCGCATGAGGCAGTTCCCCGCGCATGGCCGGGCTCGGCGCGACCCAGCCCACGAGTAGAGCGACCAGCAGGCCGCCCAACGGCAGCGAAACGGAATTGACGAAGAAATCGATGTTGGCGCCAAGCCCGGAAATGAAGATCGTCGATGCGCCGACCAGCCAGACGAGCGCACCGATCACGATGGCGGCCATCGCCTTTCCAAGACTTGTATAGTTCTGCACGGCGATCGCAGCGACGATCAGGAGGGAAATCGCAGAGGTCAGCGCGGCCACCAGCGCGAGAACGAAAAAGATTCCGCCGATAACCGCACCGCCAGGCATCTCGGTGAAGACTGCCGGCATGGCCGAAAACATCAGGCCGAAACCCTGCGCCGGATCCAGGTCGAATGCGAACACGATCGGGAAGATCATCAACCCTGACACGATTGCGACCAATGTGTCGGCGCCCGCTATCATCCCTCCGGATTCGGCAATGTTCTCCTTCGGGCTGAGGAACGTGCCATAGGTGATCATCGCGGCGCACCCGAGACTGAGTGAGAAGAACGCCTGACCCATCGCCGCGAGAATGACGGCCGGCGTGACTTCATCAAAACGGGGCGCGAACAGGTATGACAGCGCCTCGCCGCTCGCGCCTGTCGCAAGCGAATAAATGCACAGACCCGCCAGCATGACAAAAAACAGCGGCATCAGAATCGTGACGACGCGTTCGATTCCGTTGTGAAGTCCCTGTGCGACGACGACGATCGTCAGGGCCATGAAGATCGTGTGCCACATCAGCGGCATCATCGTCCCATCGTAGAGGCCAGCGCCCGGCCCGTCCGAAAAACCGCCAGAAACCGACATGACGCCGAACGCCATGACTTGCCCGGCTATGACCGAATAGGTGGTCAGCAGCAGGAAGGAGCCGATCACGCCGACAACCCCGACGACGCCCCAGTTCGGCGACTTGCCGGCGTCCTTGGCCAGTTGCGAGGTCGACTCGATCGCCGACAATCCCTTGTGACGACCGACCATCAGTTCCGACATCAGAATTGGATAGGCGATGAAGGCAACGCACAGCAGGTAGACCAGCACGAATGCCGAACCGCCATTCTGGCCCGTCCGGAACGGAAAGCCCCACAGATTGCCCAGACCAACCGCTGAACCGATCGCCGCCATCAGGAAGGCGAACCGTGAAGTCCACTGAGGATTCTCGCCGGCCATTGTCGCCATGATCATTCTCCCCGGCCCGGTTCAGGAACAGCAGAAACCGTCCTGCCAGCCAATGTCATCGTTTCAAGACAAAGGGTTAGCCCAAACCAACGCCGACACCAATGGCCGTTCGCGGCCGGATCAGCCGCGGACCACCCGCTGGAAAGTCGTCTCCCCCATTTCGTTGAGCATCGTGTTGTCATCGATGAAACGGCGTATCGACGAGCCCATCGGGGCGCCGTTTTCATCGATTGTGACGATCTTGAACCGGACCCGGTCGATCGACTCCACTCGATAGCGCCCCACCTGCGTGCGCGGCTTGCCCTCGCCCCCGCCCGTCACTTTGGTGCGGACGGAGAAGCTGCCGTCGCCGTTGTAGATTGCCTGAATTGCGGATTTGATCTCGCCGCGAACGGTTTCCGCACGCCACTCGCCGATCAGCCGGACACCCACGCTAGGCGCCTGCTTCTTTCCCATCCCGAACATGCGACTCCCGTCCCTGTTCGATACGCCACACTACCAACGCGCCGGAGCCCTGCTTCTCACTTGCCGAGAACGTCATGCATCAGGTGCGTGGAGCAGAATCATTGCCAGAAGCGAGGACCAAACGAAAGATACTCCGATAAGGCGAACCCCAGAAAATCGCCCGGCGCCCAATCCCGGGGCGTCAATCCTTGCGCGGAGATTGCTGAAAAGCGGCGAGTTTCTTGCACCTAGCGTGTGCAATTTTCACCGCAAGCGCCTAAGTATACCGGGCAGATGGAGCCCCGTTTCACCCGTGTCCGATAAATCCGTCCTGTTGATCATTGGCGGCGGCGTCGCCGCTTACAAGTCGCTGGAGCTGATCCGCCTGCTGGCGAAATCGGGCGTGCGTTCGCGCGTGATCCTGACCAAAGCGGGTGCGGAGTTCGTCACGCCCTTGTCAGCCTCGGCTCTCTCCGGCGAGAAAACCTATACCGAACTCTTCGACCTGACTGACGAAGCCGAGATGGGTCACATCCAGCTGTCCCGCTCCGCCGATCTTGTCGTGGTGTGCCCGGCGACCGCCGACCTGATCGCCAAGGCCGCCAATGGCCACGCCAACGACCTGGCATCGACGACCCTCCTCGCCACGGACAAACCAGTGTTGATGGCCCCGGCGATGAACGTCCGCATGTGGCAACACAAGGCGGTCCAGCGCAATGTCCAGCAACTGCGCGCCGATGGCGTGATCATCATGGAGCCGGACGAAGGCGAGATGGCCTGCGGCGAATACGGTCCCGGTCGCCTGCCCGAACCCGAGCGGATCGCTGAAGCCATCCATGACGCACTCGAAGTGCGCGCCGCGCCGCAGGTGCTTGCTGGCAAGAAGATCGTTGTCTCTGCTGGCCCGACCCGCGAACCTTTGGACCCGGTGCGCTATCTTTCGAACCATTCGTCGGGCAAGCAGGGCTATGCGATCGCCGCGGCGCTTGCTGATCTGGGCGCCGAGGTTCAGCTTGTGTCCGGCCCCGTCACCATTCCCCCGCCGCGCAATGTCAGACTGGTTCCAGTGGAAACCGCGCGAGAAATGCTGGCCGCGGTCAAGGCCGAGCTGCCCGCTGACGCTTTCATCTCCGTCGCCGCTGTGGCGGACTGGCGTCCGGCGACGCGCGCGGACAACAAGCTGAAGATCAAGGGCGCAAACGACAAGCTGGCGATGCAGCTTGTCGAGAACCCGGACATCCTGCGTCACATCTCCAACAAGAAACGCAAGCGACCGACGCTCGTCATAGGGTTTGCGGCGGAAACAACCGATGTCGAGGCCCACGCTCGCGCAAAGCTGGCCCGCAAGGGCTGCGACTGGATCGTCGCCAACGATGTCTCCGGCGACGTGATGGGCGGCTCTGAAAACCAGGTCGTCCTGATGACCGCCGACGGATCGGAGCGCTGGCGGCGGATGGACAAACAGGCGGTCGCACGGCGCCTCGCAGAACGCATCGCCGAAGCTCTCACCGGCCCGGCAGCGCCAGTACAGTTGGACGCGGCGGAATAGCGCGGTCCTTTCGTCTGGCTAAGCGTGATTTCGGCGCCTAGTTAGAGCCCCATGATCCGCCACATCGTCTTCTTCACGCTGAAAGACGCCGCAAGGGCCGGAGATGCGATCTCGCATCTTGAACGGCTGGGCACGATTCCCGGCGCCAATAACTTCATTGTTCGACCGAACAACAAAGCGGACCAGATCGCCAATGAGGTGGATATCGTTGTCTACGGCGAATTCGACACCATGGACGCGCTGCACGCCTACAAGAAACACCCGACCTACGCGGACGTGACCTCTATTGTCCGGCCCATGCGCGAGCTGCGCTTTGCTGCGGACATCGAGGTCTAGCCCTTGCGTAGGTGGTAGGTGAACGCCATCGCGGCGCAATGTCGGATGACCGCTTTCGGCAATGGCTCCGAAACGCTGAACACGACCGCCCGATCGCCGTCGATCCTCAGCTGGCCGCGATACGTCTCCCTGAACTGGTCCGCGAGGCGCGTCTGGCAATGCACCAACATTGCGATGTCGCCGCCATCCGAGCCATACGGCGCAACCCTGATCGTCGATCCGACGCGCGCCCATTTTGGCCGCCACGCCGGTTCTCCCCATTTCAGGCTTTCGACCAGCCCGCCCGTTATCGACGGATCATCCGCATCGAGGATGAGTTCGCGTAACGCCATCAGGGGCCTGCGTATCCGCTGTGGATACGCGCCAAACGTCTCTTGGACCTCGCGCGACGAGAAGGGATGATACGCCATCGTGTTTCCGGTCAGGAACCAAGCCCACAAGTTACACGGGAGTGAGCCATGCCAAAAGCGCTGACGGTCGAAGTGCGGCCGCTTGAACACTTCGACGGCCTCGCCCTGCCCGCCTATGAAACCGATCTCGCGGCCGGGATGGACTTACGTGCGGCAGTGCCTGACGACGAGCCCATGACGCTCGCCGCAGGCAAACGCGCGATGGTTCCGACGGGTCTGTCGATTGCGTTGCCAGCCGGATACGAAGCACAGATACGGCCACGCTCCGGACTGGCCGCAAAACACGGTATCACCTGCCTCAACACGCCTGGCACGATCGACGCTGACTATCGCGGCGAAGTGAAAGTAATCCTCATCAATCTCGGCGACGAAGACTTCGTCATCGCGCGCGGCGAACGCATCGCGCAGATGATCATCGCTCCCGTCACACAGGCCAAATTGAAGGTGGTCGACACACTCAGCGCAACCGCTCGCGGCGCCGGCGGTTTCGGATCTACCGGTCGCTAGCAGCGCTCGCCTCAGGGCGTCGGCTGACCGGCGCTCTCGACCGACGCGGTCACGACGTCGCAGACAGGAAAGTCAACGCGCTGGTCGGCGTTGCACCGAAAGACGCCCTGCGGACCGACCGCATCCCACACCACGATCAGAGACTTGCCGCGGGGCGATTTTTCCAGCCGGATATTGTCAACACTGACCGTATCCGGCGCGTCCGGCGCCAGGATTTCCACTGTCTTCGCCAGAATGCGTTCAGGCGAACGGCGAGCCTCTCGCTCTTCCACAACACTCGAATCTCCTCCGCATCCCGCCAGCAGGACCGAAGACGCGCAGATGAATATCGTCGGCAGGTGGCGCTTGTTCATTCCGTTGCATCCTCTGGTGGTTTCACGCCGACCGCAGGTGCGGTGACCGCGCGTTCAGGAGCAGGCGCCGGCGCAGGTCGCGGCGCCATGCGCGCCCAGGCGATCAGGCACACGATCGCGCCAAACAGCAGACCCGCGAGAATCGCAGGCGCGCGCCCGAGCCAGCGCCCCGCCGAACCGCGCGCGAATACACCCGCCTGGGTCCAGAGCACCAGCCCCGCCAACCCGGCGGCAAGCTGCCAACCCAGAAACGCCGTCACCCGGTTCAGTCCGCGGGTAAATCCCATATCGTCCGGCGCCGTCACCGCGTAGGAAACGAATGCTCCCAGGAACAACAACAGCCAGACAGCAAGAAGAACATAGAACACCGCCTTGCGCGTCATACTCTTCGCCCCACCGGCGTCAGGCGCGCCGGATATCCTGCTAGACCCGATAAGACGACGATCATCCCTCAAGCTCAAGTGTCGGCGGCGCCATGTCGGCGATCAGGTAATCGTCATTGTCCTCAATCGTCTGCAGCGGACCGAAATCGAACGCCGACCGGTCGATAATCACGTCGCGCGGTCGCAGACGCCGCGACAGTTCAAGCCCTTCCAGCGACCTGCAACGGGAAAACGCCACATAAGCCTGGCCGTGGGCGAACATGCCCCGATCGAAATCGATATAAGTCTTCTCCAGAGTGAGGCCCTGGCTCTTGTGGATCGTCACCGCATAGGCCAGCCGCAGCGGCAATTGCTTGAACGAACCAACGACCGAACGTTCGACCGACTTCTTCTTGTCGTCGAACTCATAGCGATACTTCTCCCACGCCTGCGGCGCGACGCGATGCGTTTCACCGCCGATCTCGACAAAGCAGTCGCTTTCGCCAAGCGCGATGATCGTGCCGAGCGACCCGTTCACCCACCGTCCCTGCGGATCGTTGCGGATCATCATGATCCGCGCGCCCTGTTTCAACTCCAGCACGTCCTCGGTCGGAAACGCCTTCGCGTCGAAATTTCCTTCCAAAGTCGCAGTGTATTCGCGCGGCTCTCCCGGAAGCTCGGCCAGACGCATCTGGTTGATCCGCCAGGCCGCGGCGTTGTTCGGTGTCAGCACGACATGGGTCTGGCTGGCTTCGGCGGGCGACCTGTCCGACACACGTTCCGCAAGCAGCGCCTCGTCTTCCTCCGTCAGATAGGAATTCCGCAGTCCGTTCAGGATACGGATGAAGTCCTCGTCCTCCTGACGAAACACCCGCTTCAGTGCCGCCAACCGGAACCCGCCATTCTCGATCGCCGGCGCCTTGAAGAACCATGCGCCGCCATATTCCGCATCAAGGATGGGTTGCACGTCGCCTTCGACCACCGGCGGCAACTGGTGAAGATCGCCCGACAGGATCAAGCGAACGCCGCCAAACGGCTGGCGCACGCCGCGATTGAGGCGCAGCGAGTTGTCGATCGCCTGCATCATGTCCGCACGCACCATCGACACCTCGTCGATGATCAGCGTCTGCATCGCACGTACCACGCGTTGATTGCGCAGGCGCTTCGCGTCAGAGGCGTCCAGCAGACGCGGGGCGAAATTGAAGAACGAATGGATCGTCTGGCCGCCGACATTGACCGCCGCCAACCCTGTCGGCGCCAGCACAACTGTGCGGTCGCCTTCCGAGGCGATGATCCGTCGCAAAAGCGTCGTCTTGCCCGTACCGGCACGGCCGGTGAGAAAGACGTTGCGTCCCTCCCCCATGAGATTGTCCAGCAAGGGCGCATAGACATTGTCCATCGCCTATTCGCTACCCACTTCCAAAGCGATGCTGATTTTCAACGCGCATCGGTGCAATGGCCATTGAACATGCAAGTCGGCCATGGTTTGAGTGATCCCGGGACAGGGTGACGGACAGAATTAGGTTATGACTCTAACGCCAGAGCAGCTGGAGCGCTACGCCCGGCATATCATGCTGCGCGAGCTCGGCGGGCCGGGGCAGAAAAAGCTGCTGGAAGCGCATGTCGCGATTGTCGGCCTCGGCGCGCTCGGCGGCCCCGCTGCGCTGCACTTGGCGGCGGCTGGCGTCGGGAAGCTGACCCTGATCGACGATGACGTAGTCTCGTTGTCCAATCTCCAGCGTCAGGTCCTCTTCCGCACAGATGACGTCGGCAAGCCCAAAACGGTGGTGGCGCAGCGCGAGCTAAATGCGCTCAATCCTGACTGCGAGATTGTCATCCGCAATGAGCGCCTGACGGACGACAATTCGATGATCCTGACCTACGGCGCCGAGCAGATCGTCGACGGGACCGACAGTTTCGCGTCACGCTATTGCATCAACAACGCCGCCCATTCGATCGCCATGACCATGGTTTCCGGGGCGGTCGGTCGCTGGAGCGCACAAGTCTCGGTGTTCCAGTCAGGAAAGACCAAGGGCAAGCCGATCGCCGAGCGCCTGCCCTGCTATCGCTGTCTCGTCGCCGATCCGCCAGAAACCGAAGAGACCTGCGAGGCAGTCGGCGTTGTAGGCCCGCTGACAGGCATGGTCGGCGCACGGCTCGCGCTGGAGACCATCAAGGATATCGCCGGGGTAGGCGACAGCCTCGCGGGCCGGCTTTGGCTGTTCGACGGCCTCAGCGGCGATTCACGCACAGTGAAACTTGCGCCAGACCCGATGTGCGCGGTCTGCGGTTCCTAGTTCTGAGCCGGTCGCGCTACTGGC
>JBHIWT010000141.1:0-9159 GCA_041987265.1 Hyphomonadaceae bacterium | reverse complement strand
GGCAGCTCGGCTATTGCGAAGCCAAGCTCGCCCACCATTCCAGCGGCGGACGCCTGTCCGCTCTCCAGACCGAACACATCTTCTCTTGGATCGCATGGACCGCGATCGCCATCGTCATCGGCCTGCACATCACCCAGTTCGCCGCCGGCCCCCTGCACCTGCCGCTCGCGCCGATGGAGGTCATGGTCGTCTGGACCGCGCTGATCGCCCTCGCCGCGCGCGCCCTTGAGGACGGCCTCCAGCCCCACCGCGACGTCGAACGCTACGAGCAGTACCGCGCCAACATCCTTGTCGCTAGGGAACGCCTCGACGGCGCCAGCGATTTCCCCACCCAGCTCGAAGTCATCCGCTCCTTCGAACGCATCAGCCTCGAAGAGATGCGCGTCTTCCTGCGCACCCACGCCAGGTCCAAATTCCTCCTCTAGTCCGCGCGCGCCGATCGCCGCCGGTCTCGCGCGCCAACGCCCTGCTTGGGGGCGGATTGAATTCGTGTAATAAACGATCGGGGACAACACATTGAGGCAAGGCCTCAGAGGGGAAGTGGCGGTGGCGCACGTATTCCTGTCGTACAGCCGGGACGACCGTCCAACGGCGCAGAAAATCGCTGAATCGCTGGAAGCGGAAGGATTCGAAGTCTGGTGGGACAAGGTCCTGCGCGCCGGCCAGACCTACGATGAAGTCACCGAAGGCATGCTGCGCGACTCTGCCGTCGTCGTCGTGCTCTGGTCCAAGGTTTCGGCAAAATCGAAATGGGTGCGCGCCGAGGCCACGCTCGGTTCACGCAGCTCGGTTCTCGTGCCGGCGATGATCGAAGAGTGCGACCGCCCGATCATGTTCGAACTCACCCACACCGCCGACCTCATCGGATGGGGTGGCGATCGCACAGCCGAACACTGGCGCGCCTTCGTCGCCGATATCCGCCAGGCCATCGGCGACCAGTCGGACGTAGCCACGGCGCCTGCGCAACCCGCCGCGCCGATCGTTTCCGCACCGGCCAGCGCCGATCCCTCATCCGACGACGCCAGCATCGAAACCACCTTCTGGAACTCGATCGAGGATGAAACCGACCCGGAAGATTTCGAGGCCTACCTCAAACGCTACCCGGAGGGACATTTCGCCGATCTGGCGCGCAACCGCCTCAAGAAACTGCGCCGCGCCGCGCGCGCGCAGTCAAAAGCAGCCGCCAAAGGCGGAGATCCGAACGACGTCAAGCTCAGCCCCAGCCCGCTCGTGCTCGGCGCGATCGTCGCCGCCATCGTCGCGGCGGCCGGCGGCGGCTTTGTGCTTTTCCGGTCACTCGGCAATTCCGGCGCCGCCGAAGCAGCGACGGACACCATCGCCGAGGCCGGCCCCGTCGCCGGCGCGATCAAGGATTGCGACACCTGCCCCGAACTCGTATCGCTCGCGCCCGCCACCTTCCGGATGGGCTCAGCCGAAGACGAGCCCAACCGCGTCGGCAACGAAAGCCCGCAACACGAAGTCTCCCTTCCCGCCTACGCCATCGGCAAATTCGAAGTTACGTTCGATGAATGGGATGCGTGCGTCGACGCCGGCGCCTGCCGTCATTCGCCCAGCGATCGCGGCAACGGGCGCGGCGCCATGCCGGTGTTCGGCGTCTCCTGGGCCGACACCAACGAATACGTCGTCTGGCTCTCGCGCGAGACCGGCCGCAACTACCGCCTCCCGACCGAAGCGGAATGGGAATACGCAGCACGAGGCGGCACCGAAACCGCATACTGGTGGGGCGATCGCTTCGACCGCACCATCGCGCCCTCAGGTCGCCCCAGCGCCGTGTCGCAGCTTCAGACCAACGCGTTCGAACTCGCCGGAACGCTTGGCAATGTGCGCGAATGGGTCGAGGACTGCTACGTCAACAACTACGCAAACGCGCCGACAGACGGCCGCGCCGTCAATGACGGCGATTGCTCGCTGCGCGTCATTCGCGGCGGATCCTACGAGGACGAACCAGCCCAGCACCGCGCCGCAAACCGCGCCCGGGTCGGGCGCACAATCCGGGACAAGTCGATCGGCTTCCGCATCGCCACATCCGACGTAACCGCGAGATAGCGTCCAAGCAGGCCACTGGCCCGACGCCGGACCTCATGCAATCCTCCGCCCAAGCGCACGCCCGAGAACGCGCGCACAAAGGAGAGAACGCCCCATGACCAACACGCTTCGCGCAGCTCTCGCCTGCGCCGCCCTCGCCAGCGCCTGCACAACACCGCCAGCCGCCGCCCCGGACGCCCCCGCAGCCACGCCATCGGCTCAACCCGTCGCCATCGCACTCGGCGATCTGCTCGGCGTCCTCCACACGGTCGATCTTCAGGTCGAAGACCAGTCCGCCACGATGATCTTCGACACCGGCGGCGGCGTCACCGCCATCACCCCCGCCCTCGCCGAAACCATCGGCTGCGCGCCGTGGGGGCAGGTCACCGGCTTCCGCCTCACCGGCGAACAACTCACCGGCCAGCGCTGCACCGGCGTCGCGCTCGCGCTGGGCGGCGCAGCGCTCGGCGCGCACGACATCGGGGTCTTCGATCTCTCCGGCCTCCTGCCGCCTCAGGCCCCGCGCATCGACGGCCTCTTCAGCCTCGATGCGCTCGGCAACGCCCGGTTCACCCTGGAACTGGGCGCATCCCGCCTCACCCTGGAAACGCCAGACAGCTTCGCCGCGCGCATTGCAGGCGCCGCCGAAATCCCGGTCCGCCTCACGCGCCAGGCCGGCGGCGCCAGCCTCACCGTCATGGCCCAGGTCCCCAGCCCGCAAGGCGACCTCTGGATGCAGCTGGACGCCGGCAGCGACGCCCCGCTGCAACTAGCGCCCAGCTCAGCCGCCGCCCTCGGCCTCGACCCCGCGCAACAAAGCCAGCCAGCTCTTCTCACGCTCGCAACCAACAACGGTTCACCCCTCACCCACCACACAACCGCCCGCACCCGCGACATGATCATCGACGGCAACATCGGCCTCCCGGTCCTCAAGGCATGGACAATCACCCTCGACCTCGCCGCAGAACGCATGTGGATCACACAGGCCCCGCCCCACTGATCACGCGTCCACGCCGATCCGCCCCCACTCCACCAACTGGATAACCTCGTTGACACCGCGCCCCGCCTGAATACCCAAACAGGCATGACCTCTCGCCGCGCACCGCTCCTCAAAGCCCTCGCCACCGCAACCCTCGTTGCCGGATCCGTCGCTGCGTGCAGTGGCGGCGGCGGCAGCCCCAGCCCGTCTCCGCCGGCTTCGCCGCCATCCTCACCGCCATCCTCGCCCCCAGCGTCTCCGCCGACATCGCCGCCTCCATCGCCGCCGACCTCGCCGCCAAGCTCCCCGCCGCCAACGCCGCAGAGCCCGCAGGACGTCGTTTACGGACCCGGCCTCACCACCGGCCAGCCGATCAACCTCCATCTCGACATCTACCAGTCAGGCGAGGTCTGCGCCGCGCCGCGCCCTTATGTCATTCTCATCCACGGCGGCGGCTTCACCTCCGGCGAGCGCTACTTCCCGCCCTTCCCGCAAATCGGAGCCGCGCTGGCGGATCGCGGCTATGTCGCCCTGTCGATCGAATACCGTCTCGAAAGCGACAATCCCGTTCCCTCCGCCGAATTCGAACCCGTGCGCGATCGCCTCACACAAGCGCTGCAGGGCGATGTCCAGCTTCCCGCTGCGTTCTGGGCCGGCATCGTCGCCAGCTCGATCGAAGACACCGTCACCGCCATTCGCTGGGCCGCAGACAACGCAGCCGAGCAATGCATCGATCCCAATCGCTTCGCCATCTGGGGCAGCTCCGCCGGATCCTACATCGCGCTCTACACCGGCTATGGGCTGGACGAAGACAACATCAACGTCGCCAAACCCGGTGTCGTCATCGACTACTGGGGCCGCCTCCTGCTCGACAACGCGGTCTCGTCCACCGATCCGCGCCTGTTCATCCTCCACGAAACCGGCGACCCGGTCGTCGATTATGCCTATGCGCAGGAATTGCAGGCCCAGGCCGACGCCGCCTTCCTGCCCTACAGTTTCTACACCGTCACCGGGAACAGCCACGGCTTCGGCGACATCGACCTCCAGGCGACGACAATCGGCGGCGTGCCGCTGTTCGACGTCACCTTCGACTTCATCAACGAACACCTCGTCGGCGCAAACCCCACCTACGAGACCCGGACCATCCCCCAGCGCGGCGGCTAGGCGCCTGCGCTGCGATGCGCTTGCCGTGAACCACCGCCACACCTAGGCTCCTCCCAACGGGAGGACATCAAAACATGACACTCAAGGTAATCGGCGCCGGTTTCGGGCGCACCGGCACGGCGTCGCTGAAGCTCGCGCTGGAAAAACTCGCCGGCGGCCGCTGCTATCACATGAGCGAAGTCGTCGGCACGCCGGGCCACGTCGATCTCTGGCTCGACGCCGCAGCGGGCAAGCCGGACTGGAACGCGATCTTTGGCGCCTATAACGCAACCGTCGATTTCCCCGCCGCCAGCTACACGATGGAACTGGCCGCCGCCTATCCCGACGCAAAAATCCTGCTCTCCCAGCGCGACGCCGAACGCTGGTATGCGTCCACCCAGGAAACCATCTTCTCCAAGACGATCCAGGAACTCACCGCCGGCACCAAATGGCGCCGCATGCTCGAGGCCACGATCGACGATCACATCGGCGGCGACGAAAATGACCACGACGCCGTCATCGCCGCCTACAACGCCCACAACGCCGCCATCCGCGAAGCCTTCGGGCCCGACCGCCTCACCGTCTATGAACCCGGCGACGGCTGGAAACCGCTGTGCGACATGCTCGGCGTCCCCGAACCCGACGAACCCTTCCCGCACATCAACTCAAGGGCCGAATTCGCCGGCGTCTTCGAACTCCTGCGTTCGCCCATCGGTCCGGCGGTCATGGCCGGCGAAGGCATACCAGGCGGCCCACAGCACGAAGAGATTTTTGAAAAGCCCTGATCGCGAACCGGCCCCGGCGCGCTCTTGATCGCGCTCAGTCCTCGTTCTCGGTCTGATACCGCCAGCCGTCCGCGTCCGTAACCAGCCGGTTGCGCGCGCCCGCAGCATTCAGATCGCCTGACTCATACCCGGCGTCGCCACGCCAGTAGAACGTCGTCCCGCCACCGCTCGGCTGCATCCGCGTCTCGAACCGCGGCGGCTCCACCTGCCGCGACGCATGCAGCGCGGCCTCCACCGAACCGTGCTCGGCGATCTGGCACAGCGTCACGAATGTTGGCGGCATCATCCGCAGGTCCGGATCCGGCATCGCCGCAACCACGTCACGCGGGCGCACCCAGCGATGCTCAAGGATTTCGCTTTCACCCACCTGCACCGGCTGCGAACCCGCGTCGGCAAGAAAGAACCACGTCTTGAAACGCCGCTTCTCCGCAGGCGGCGGGATCCACAACGAGAATACGCCGAGCGCCGAAGGATCAACCACCAGTCCCGTTTCTTCGTTGGCCTCGCGCGCCGCCGCGTGACTCGACTTCTCGACCTCGTCCGCCCCCGGCGCGCCGTCCGACGCCTCCAGCTTGCCGCCGGGAAACACCCACACGCCCGCAAACGCGCTCAGCGTCCGGTTGCGCAGCAACAACAAGGCCTCGATTCCGCCCGGCGTATCGCGAAGGCACGCAACCGTCGCAGCCGGCACCAGCGGCGCAGGCGCCACATTCATCCTCACTCTCCCGAGCGATGCTCCCGCTGCCCTGCGTCATGATGAATCTGCAGGTTGAACAGGATCGCCTTGGCCAACGGCAGCAACCATAGCGTCACACCGACGGCCAGCAACAGGATCAGCACAAAGCCGACCGCCTTGATCCACACCGGCAAGCTGGTGATCGGCAACAGGAACATGAACGGCGCAAACAGAACCAATACAAAGAACCCGACAAAGAAGGCCGGCCCGTCAGCAGTGTCCGCGCGTCCAAAATCCTGTCCGCACTTCGGGCAGGCTTCGTTCAGCTTCAGATAGCTCTTGAACAACCGCCCCTCGCCGCAAACGCCGCAGCGCCCGCGCAAGGCCGCAAATATCGGTTCACCAGCCGCCATTCCGGCCTCCTGAATGAGAATGCGCCAAACTCTCACGCGACGTGAGCTACCGGCAAGCCGACATTCCATCGCAGGGCAAATCGAAGCGCGACGCAACGCCCCGCACTTGGGCGTCCGGCCCCGCCCGTGTAGGACAAACTGCAGAGAGAAAACGCATCAGGGCTGAACCCATGAACTATGACGACGTCGTCCGCGGCCGCCGCTCAACCCGCGGCTACAAGCCAGATCCGGTGCCAAGGGCGCTGATCGAGGAAATCCTCGCCCTCGCCATGCGCGCGCCATCGTCCATGAACACCCAGCCGTGGAATTTCTACGTCATCACCGGCGAGCCGCTCGACCGCATCCGCCAGGGCAACACCGAACGCATGGTCGCCGGCGTGCCGCAATCACGCGAATTTCGCACCGGCCAACCCTTCGCGGGCGTTCATCGCGAACGCCAGATCGAAGTCGCCAAGCAATTGTTCTCCGCCATGGGCATCGAGCGCGACAACAAGGAAAAACGGCAGGACTGGGTCCTGCGCGGCTTTCGCCAGTTCGATGCGCCCGTCTGCGTCATCGTCACCTACGACAAGGAACTCGCCGACAGCGACGACACCGCCTTCGATTGCGGCGCTGTCACCACCGCGCTGGTCAACGCCGCATGGTCGCGCGGCCTCGGCTGCGTCATCAACTCCCAGGGCATCATGCAATCGCCCGTCGTCCGCGAACACGCCGGCATCGCCGACGACCAGGTCATCATGAAAGCCATCGCGCTCGGCTGGCCCGACGAAACCTTCCCGGCCAACGCCGTCGTCTCCAACCGCAAACCCGTCGAAGAAGCCACCACCTTCGTCGGCTTCGACGACTAGGCGCGCCCTCGTTAGGCTGGACGCAACTGCGCCGGACACGCAGCCGGAATCAGCGACTTCTGCGCAGGCAGCGCCTCGGGCTGACGCGCCGCCAGCGCCTCGATCTCGGCTTCAACGGCGAGGTTTTCTTCCTGCACCTGCTGCAACTGCGTCAGCCGCTGCTCCTCGGTACGGAAACGCGCCCGGCACTCCTGCCGCAGCGGCTCGTTCCGCGCGCTCTGCGTCAGCGTGCTGCTCGTTTCCTGCCAGCTCTTGTACGACAGGTCGAACCGCCCCTCGGCTTCGCTGACGCACGCCGTGTAGGATTCCAGAAGCGATGTCGCCACAACCGCGTTCACCCGCCCATCTGCAACCGCAATACTGGTCTTGGTCGAGGAATCCACCGCCAGCGCCCGTGCGCTGAGATAGGTCTGGCCATCGCCAAACCTGCGAATATCCGCCAGCAGGCCGTCCGCCGTTCCGCGCAACGCGTGACCGGCCGGCAACGCCGACCGGACTTCCGTGGCCAACTGCAATCCCGTCAGCCCGGGCCTGTCGCCGAACCCGTTCGAACTTGTCGGAAACGCATTGAACAGCGCGACGCAATGATCGCGCGCCGCCGCCTCTTTCGCCGCCCCCGTCAACGCCGTGCGCGGACGCGACGTGTCGATCTGCGCGGTCAGCGTTTCGCACTGCGCCTCGCTGCTCAACCCGCGCGCCTGACGCCATTCCTCGAACTCGTTACCCGGCGTCGAAACCCGCGCCAGGTTGGTCTCCGCCACCCGCCTGCGCTGCTCCAGCGCCTCGCGCTGAGCGCCCAGCGCCGCATGGCTCTCCCATTCCGAATAGACAAACCCATCGCTGGTCTGCCCGGCGTCGGGTATCCGCACCGGGATCGCCCGCCCGCGCAACGCCAGCCGCAGACACACAGGCCCCGTCGGCGCCTGCTGCAGACGATCGGGCAGATCGAACTTCAGCCCGGCGAAACTTCCATCCACCGTCGCCCTCGCCACCGGCTCGCCGGTCACCGGACCGCGCGCGGAAGGATAGGACGCAACCACCTGCACCGGCGTCCGCGCCGTCATCTGCCGTCCCAGTGGGCCTTCCGGATCCCAGCTCAACAACACAGACGGCCCGGCCGCGTTCAGCGCAATCCCCGGCAGCGCATTGCCCGCCGACAGCGATGCGCCCGTCGCGCACCCCGCCAGCCCAACGCCCAGCACCGCCGCCATCACCCGCGGCCGCGCGCGCATCAAACCCGATATCCATCCCTGCTGCATCACTGCCGCCCCTCGCCCTGAATCATTGTCTGAACTATTGAACGTCGAAGAAATTTCTGAAACCCAGCGCCTCGGCCTGATGCTGCTCCAGGTAACACGAGCTCTGGATCTGGCAGATGATCATCGCATCGAAGATCTTCACCGCATCCAGTCCGGCCGCCCCCAGATCCGCCTGCCCGCTCTGCACGAAGTCCACCAGCTGCCGCTGAACATTCAGCTCCATGTCGGTCAGGATCAGCTGCCACAGCGCCAGCCGGTCAGCCACGTTCCCCGCCGCATTCATCGACGCCACGTCTTCTTTCAGCATACGCGAATACGGACCCGGTCGCGTCGCATTGTATAAGGGCTGCGGATTGAGGCTCTGCCGCACGGCGTAATATCCGTTGCGATCAATCAGGTCGCGCCGCCCATCCAGCAGCATCTCCTGATAGTATTCCAGAAGATCGGCGACATAGTTGATCTGCCGCGCCGTCAGCCGGTCGATCAACGCCGTCAACACTGTCTCGCTAGCCGGCAGGCGCGGCAGATAGCGCGCGCTTAACGCCATTTGCCGGAAACTGTCGCCGCGCCCGCCTGCAAGCAGGTAGAAGCAATCCGCCAGCGGATCCTGCAGCATCGTCATCGACCGGCACTCGGCGAAATTCTGCGACCGGAGGTCCGACATGAACGCGCCGCACAACGCATCCGCCGTTCCCCCTGCACAATTCAGTATGATGAAGTCCGACAACCCCATCCCCTTGTAGGCCGAGCTTGCATGAATGATGAAGTTGGCCTGCGGATCGATAATCCGGTTGTACCCGCCAAGATGGGCGATCGTGCACGCGCTGGCGCAGAAGAAGCCGTTCGGCACCCGCACGGTCGCCTTCGCCCGGCTCAGCGCCCTGCCGATCTCCTTGCCGGCCTCAACCGACCCGCCGCCCGAGCACAGCCAGACCTGCGAATACTGCTTCTGCCGTATCCGGGACGCCACGCGCTTGTCCGCTTCGCCATCCACGGAGCCTGCCAGCAGC
>JBHIWT010000140.1:0-9191 GCA_041987265.1 Hyphomonadaceae bacterium | reverse complement strand
CCCTTCCACTGGCGGACGCACGGGCGAGCTGCGCCAGCAATGCCAGACCGTCCTTCGCCAGCTCTTCGAACGCGGGCAGGACAGGTCCGACATCACGCACAAGTCATCCGCGGCCAACCTCGCCACCGCCTTCGATTCCCTCCTCTATGGCGGCGTCACCCAATGGCTCGCAGGCAAGCAGGACAGGCCTCTCGAGCCCATCCTGCAGGACATGCGCGACGTCTTCCTGCGCGGCGCGCGCGCCTGAATTCCACGCTCAAACGCTGCTTGACAAAATTAGACCTCAGTCCAAATCTGACGCCTGACTGAGGAGGAAGTCCGTGACCAAGACGAACCCGCGCGGGGCGCCCATCGCCGCCTCGCTGCTCACCATTGCAGCCTTCGCACAGACCGCAGCGGCGCAGGAAACCGCGTCCACGCAGGCGCAGGCCGAACAGACCTTCGCAGCCGACTACTTCCGTTCCTTCAACCCGGTCACCGCCGAGGACATGGTCCGCCGCATCCCCGGCTTCACCCTCGACGACGGCGAAGAGCGTCGCGGTTTCGCCAGCGCCTCGGGCAACGTCCTCATCAATGGCGAACGCCCGTCATCCAAAACCCCGATTTCCGAACAGCTCTCGCGCATCTCCTCCGCGGAAGTCGCAAGCATCTCCCTTTATTCCGGCAACGCCGAAGGCGCCGCCGCCACCGGCCAGACGCTGTTCGTCGACGTCCGCCTCAAGCCCCGCTCCAGCAAGGCGACCAACACCTTCGTCCTGCAGGCCAGCCAGCTCGACCCGTCCGACAGCATCAACCCGCTTGTCGTGCTGTCCTCATCCTTCCGCGCCGCCAGCGTCGACTGGACCCTCGCGCTGCAGGCCCAGCCCTCCCGCCGCGGCCGCATCGAATACGACGAACGCATCAACGACGCTTCCGGCGCGCTGCTGGAAACCAGCGATGAATTCCTCCAGGGCGATTACTGGGAATACAAGATGAGCGCGCGCGGCGCTTTCCGCCCGTCCGCCCGCGACAATGTCAGCTTCAACGCCCAGCTTACCCCGTCACAGAACGGCCGCCACACCTTCTCGGAAGCCTACGACCCCGCCGGCGCGCTGCTGCGCGTAGAAGACTCCAACGTCGAGGGCGACAAGGCGTGGGCCTACGAACTCGGCGGCGATTGGGAACGCCGTTTCTCCCCCACCTCGTCCTTCAAGCTCATTGGTCTCGCCAGCCAGTCAACCGACGGCTCGGCCGAACAATACCGCTCGTTCTTCATCCAGAACCAGTCGCCCGACCGCGCCACGCTGATCACGCGTGGCTCGGAAAGCGGCGAATACATCGGCCGCGGCGTCTGGACCCTCCAGCCAACCGCCAGCCACAAGCTGGAACTCGGCGGCGAGATCGCCTTCAACTACCTCGACAGCGAACTCGACGTTCAGGTGCAGACACTCGGCATGGTCCTCGACCGCACCCCGCCGGTCGCCAACACCCGCGTCGAAGAACAGCGGGGCGAAATCTTCATCGCCGACACCTGGCGCATCTCCGACAGCCTGCGCCTTGAAAGCGGGCTCACCATCGAGACCTCCACCATCTCGCAGTCCGGCGATGCGGTTCAGGAGCGCGACTTCACCTACGCAAAGCCGCGCCTCAACGCCGTCTGGACCGCCAGCCCGTCAGATGAATTCCGTCTTCTGCTTGAACGTGACGTCGCCCAGCTCGACTTTTCCGAGTTCGCCACCTCCATCAACAATTTCGACGGCACCACCAGCCTCGGCAACCCGAACCTCGAACCCGAGCGCACATGGCGCGCGCAGGCCGAATGGCAGCGCCGCTTCGCCGGCAAGGGCGTCTTCATCGCCACCGTCTTCCACGACCAGGTCGACGCGGTGCAGGACCAGATCCCGATCTTCACGCCCGGCGGCAATTTCGACGGCCCCGGCAATCTCGGCGACGGCACGCGCACCGGCGTGCGCCTCTCCACCACGCTGCCGCTCGATGCGCTGGGCCTTACAGGCGGCGAGCTTCGCCTCAACGGCACCGCCCAGGAAAGCGAAGTCACCGACCCGTCGACCGGCCTCGACCGCCGCTTCTCCGACGAACCCGACTGGTCCTACTCGATCGACTACCAGCAACCCATTCCGTCGCTGAAACTCCGTTTCGGCGCGCTCTATGAAGACGCCGACGACGTCCAGCTCTTCCGCTTCTCCGAGCTACGCACCACCGGCTTCATCGACCCCCACCTCGATCTCTTCGTCGAGACCACCGCGATCCGCCCCTTCATCATCCGCTTCACCGTCTCGGACGTCTTCCTGCCCGCAGACCGCCGCGAGCGCCGCTTCTTCACGCCCGACCGCACCGACCCGGCAAATCTCTCCACCATCGAAACGCGCGACGCTTACGGCGCCTACGGCACCCGCTCCTACGCAATCAGGATCGCAGGGCGGTTCTAGCCACCGGATCGCCGGTGCGCCTCCAGCACGGACTGGCCAAGCTTCTTCGGCGCCATCGCGACATAGCTCTGCACAAGCCAGCTCTTCAGCGTGTCGAGTTCGCCAAGAACATCAGCGTCCGGCCCGAAGCGCACGACGATCCACTTGTTACGCCGGTACCAGTCGGACCCCTCGTGCACGAACGGCAGGTGAAGCACCATTTCATACGCCGTGGGCAGCTTGACGGTCATCGAGAACGTATCGTCGGCCTCGCCCTTCTCGCCGAAGAACCCAAAACCCTTCCGCCGCACCCGCAGATACCGCGTCCGGTCATCTTCCCTCCCCCATCCCGGCACGACATCCGTCTCCGGCAGGGAAAGCGCGAACGCGGTAAGCGTCTCTTCGGCGCGCTGGTGCGTCGTCTGGCTCATCTCGCCAGTCTACGACCCGCCCCGATCGGCCGCTAGCCCGCAGCAATATCCGCCGCAATATCTGCCGCCACGGACAACCCGGCCCAATCCCCGCGTATGGCGAGCGTGATCCCCGGCTTCTGGATATTGACGAACAGCGTCCCGCCATCTGGAGAGAAGCACGCCCCGCACATCTCAGACTGACCCGGCAATGCATTGCGGGCGATCGAATAGACATTCCCCGACCGCGTCACGCCGCGCAGGTAATTATCCCCGCCGCCATCCTCGCACATGATGATGTCGCCGCCCGGCGACGCCACGATATTGTCCGCGTAGTCGAAGTGCGCCTCGCCCGAGCTCTCGACGAATAACTCCAGCTTCCCGGGTCCGCCGCGCTCATACGGCAGCCCCTCGTTCTCGCTGGGAACATACCGCCAGATCTGCCCCTTCTTGGCGGCCCCGCCCGAGGTGCAGGCGAAATAGATCGCCGGCCGGCCATTGACGATGGCGAAGGCCATACCCTCTCCGCGCGCAAAGATCGCCGCGCCCAACCCACGCCCCTGCAGATGCAGGTCGCCGTTCGGCGCGCGGTAATCATCCAGCGTCACCCAGTCGACCTCGAAGCTCTGCCCCGGAGCCGCGCGCACGACGCGGTCGCTCGCATCGGGATGGTTCGTCAGGTCGGCCCCCGCCTGTCCACGGATCGCCAGCGCCTGCAGCCGCCCGCCCTGCCGCAACACGCCCGGCGTCGTCGGCAGGAACCGATAGAACAACCCATCCCCGCGATCCTCAGTCATGTAGACAATGCCCGTCGCCGGATCGACCGCCGCCGCCTCGTGCACGAAACGGCCCATCGCCTCCAGCGGCACAGGCTCTACCGGCTCCGTCGCGCTCGCCGGGACTTCGAACACATAGCCATGATCCTTGCCCCCGCGCGCGCCGGCCCGCTCATCGGTCTCTTCGCACGTCAGCCAGCTCCCCCACGGCGTCGGCCCGCCCGCACAATTGCGCGACGTCCCGATCAGGCTCATGTGCGTTCGTTCGATCCGTCCCGAGCGAAGGTTCACTAGCGCCGTCGTCGTGCCGCCCAGAAACGGCTGCGCTTCTCCGGCCCAGTCATAAACCTTCGCCTTGTCGACGCCGCCAGCGCGCGCGAACCGCTCGCCGAACGCCCCGCGTTCGCCGTCCTCGTTCCAGTCCAGCTCATGATTGCGTACCAGGATGCAGCGGTCCGCATCCCCCTCCACCGGAAAGCACGCCATCCCGTCGTGCGCGCCCGGCTCAAGCAGACCGTCCGACATTTCGTCCCCGGTCCGCGACAGCACCGAATAGGTAAACCCCGGGGCCAGATCCAGCATCCCCTCGGGATCCGCCGCCAGCCCAAGCCCCGCCGCACTCGGCCCCTGCGCGCATCCCGTCAACGCCGCTAGGCCAGGCAGCGCCAGCCCGACCGCACCTGCGCTCTGAATGAAATGCCGCCTCGAAACCATCTCGACCTCCGTTTCCGCCAACCCTGTCGCCGGAACATGTCGCCAGCATGACAGTATTTGAAGCCGCCTGCGCGACAGCCTACGTTCCGCCCATGGATTCGCCAGACGCCACAGGAAAATCCGGTGAAAAACCGGCTGAATCGACGCCCCTGTCCGGCGTCGACGTCATCCGCGACCACCTGAAGCGCCTACCCAACAAGCCCGGCGTCTACCGCATGTACGACGCCCACAAGGAGCTGCTCTACGTCGGCAAGGCCCGCTCCCTGAAGAACCGTGTCGGCTCCTACGCCAAGCTCGGCGGCCACACCCAGCGCATCGCCCGGATGATCTCGCTCACCCGCTCGATGGAATTCGTCGTCACCACATCCGAAACCGAAGCCCTTCTCCTCGAAGCCAACCTGATCAAGAAGCTCAAGCCGCGCTTCAACATCATCCTGCGCGACGACAAGTCCTTCCCCCACATCCTCATCCGCGAAGACCACGAAGCCCCGCAGGCGCTCAAGCACCGCGGCGCGCGCCGCAAGAAAGGCCAATACTTCGGCCCCTTCGCCTCCGCCGGCGCCGTCGACCGCACGTTGGACACGCTCCAGAAAGCCTTCCTCCTGCGCACCTGCACCGACAACATCTACGCCACCCGCTCGCGTCCCTGCATGCTCCACCAGATGGGCCGCTGCGCCGCTCCCTGCACCGGCCTGATCTCGATTGAGGATTATGCCGGCCTCGTCGATCAGGCCGCCCGTTTCATGCGCGGCGAAGGCGTCGAATTGCAGGACCAGCTCTCGAAGGAGATGGAGCAGGCCGCAACCGACATGGACTATGAGAAGGCCGCCCGCCTGCGCGACCGCATCCGCGCCCTCTCCGCCGTCCGCGCCAGCCAGTCGGTCAATCCAGACAACCTCGTCGAAGCCGATGTCTTCGCCATCCACACCGAAGCCGGCCAGTCCTGCGTCCAGGCCTTCTTCTTCCGCGCCGGCCAGAACTGGGGCGCCACAGCCTACTACCCGAAGCATGATCGCGACGATGAACCCGGCGCCATCCTCACCGCCTTCCTCACCCAGTTCTACGATGACAAGCCGGTCCCCAGACTCATCCTCCTCTCCCACGATATCGAGGATGCCGGCCTGATGGCCGAAGCCCTCGAACTGCGCGCCACCCGCAAGGTTGAAATCCGCTCGCCCCAGCGCGGCGAGAAGAAAGGCATTGTCGAACAGGCCAGCCTCAACGCCCGCGAAGCCCTCGGCCGCAAGCTCGCCGAAACCCAGTCCCAGCAACAGATTTTCAAGGCGGTGCAGAAAGTGTTCGACCTGCCCGAACCGCCCCGCCGCATCGAAGTCTACGACAACTCCCACATTCAGGGCACGAACATGGTCGGCGGCATGATCGTCGCCACCCCCGACGGCTTCGACAAACAGAGCTACCGCAAGTTCAACATCAAGGACGCCGACCTCGAACCGGGCGACGATTACGGCATGATGCGCGAAGTCATGCGCCGGAGGTTCTCAAGACTGAAGAAAGAAACCGAGGAACTAGCTGAGAGAGAAAGTCCTCCACCCATCGAAGATGGGGGGAGGTGGATCGACGGCGACGCCGGCGAGACGGAGGGGGGACCAACCCCTCCCGTCTCACAGCCAGAGCAGCCGGAACCGCCCCCCTCCGGCCCTGCGGGCCACCTCCCCCCATCAGAGATGGGTGGAGGACGGATGCAACGCCCCTCAACCTGGCCCGACCTCGTCCTGATCGACGGCGGCCTCGGCCAGCTGTCCGCCGTGCGCGAAACCATCAACGAACTTGGATACACAGACGGCGAGCTCAACCTCGTCGCCATCGCCAAGGGGCCCGACCGCAATGCTGGCCGCGAACAATTCTTCCGACCCGGCCGCGCCCCATTCCAGCTCCCGCCGCAGGACCCGGCCCTTTATTACCTCCAGCGCCTGCGCGATGAGGCCCACCGCTGGGCCATCGGCGCCCACCGCGCCAAACGCGCCAAACAGGCCGCATCAAATCCGCTGGACGATATCCCCGGCGTCGGCGCCTCCCGCAAGAAGGCGCTCCTCCACCGCTTCGGCTCCGCCAAGGCCGTCGCCCGCGCCACCGTCGCCGACCTCCAGACCGCCGAAGGCGTCTCCGAAGCCCTGGCCCAACGCATCCACGATCATTTCCAGAAGGGGTAGCCGATCATGGACAAGAACATAGTTGTCGTCATCGGAGCGGGTGCCAGCAAGGAGTTCGGCCTGCCCGTCGGAACCGAATTAGCAAAGAACATTGTCCAAAAACTCGATATTCGATTCGATGATGGGTATTCCCAAAGTTCTGGGGACCGGCAAATCGCCGCGGTGGTGAGGCAAGAAGCAGGGGCTGATTTCAATAACTACCTATACGCAGCGTGGCGGATTCGGGACGGCCTGGATTTGGCCGACTCGATCGACAACTTCATGGACAAGCACCAACAGGATAAGCGCCTTCGTTACATGGGCGAACTGGGAATTGTTAAAGAGATCGGAGAAGCGGAAAGGAAGAGCACATTGTGGTCCGACCCTAGATACGATCGGTCGGGACGCGGAGCGCTTCCATTCGAGGAGCTTGAGAATACGTGGCTCAAGAAACTCTTCCGTAGACTGCAGCGAAAAGTCAGAAAGGAGGCACTGGAGACACTGTTCGAAAAAGTCACTTTCATCATTTTCAACTATGATCGCTGTGTCGAACACTTCCTCCTGTTTGCGATCCAACAATCCTATGGGGTAGACGAGCGTCAAGCAGCTCAGGTCATTGCTACAGCTAACATCATTCACCCTTACGGTGTGATCGGATATCTCCCATGGCAGGTTTCAACCCCTGGCGTCCGAGTTGAGTTCGGTGCGGAGAGGTTACCGATCATGGAGATGACGAAGGGTATCCGCACCTACGCCGATCGCATCGAAGAAACAGACACTCTTGGGCGCGTTCACAAAGCAATCGCCGATGCAGACTTGATTTGCTTTCTCGGGTTTTCGTATCTCGAGCAGAATCTCGAGCTATTGACCCCGCCCGGCATTGTCCGAACCCGGAACGTTCTGGGGACCACCTTAGGAATCTCTGAGTTCAATGGCAAAGCGATTGCTGACGAGTTACGCATACGCTTCGAGACGCCAAGCGATGGCGATGTGGTTTTGGCTCCCACGACATGTGCAGAATTTGTCGCAGATTTCGAAAGGGCATTCTCTTAAGAAACACCGTTGCGAACGGTCCCTACCGCCGCGGCGCCCGCAAGAAGGCGCTCCTCCACCGCTTCGGCCCCGCCAAAGCCGTCGCCCGCGCCACCGTCACCGACCTGCAAACCGCCGAAGGCGTCTCCGAAGCCCTCGCCCAACGCATCCACGATCACTTTCAGAGAGGGTGAGGCCCGCAAAATCCGCTTGTGAGGGAACGCGAGCGGCGCCATCCACCTGCGTCCTCAGATCGAAGGCGCATCCATGCCCGCACTGCTCACCGCCCCGGCCGCCCTCTGGCTCACCCCGCTTCTGCTGATCGCCAGCAACGTCTTCATGACTTTCGCCTGGTACGGCCACCTGAAGTTCAAGGCCGCGCCGATCGCCGCCGTCATCCTTGTCAGCTGGCTGATCGCCTTTCCGGAATACCTGCTTCAGGTCCCGGCCAACCGCATGGGACATGCCATCTGGTCAGCGCCCCAGCTCAAGATCATGCAGGAGATCATCACGCTCAGCGTCTTCGTGATTTTCTCTTACCTGTATCTGGGCGAGCGGCTGGCGTGGAACCACTGGGTCGGGTTCGGACTGGTCGCCATGGCCGCCGTCTTCATCTTCGGCTTCGGCGAACCGGCAACCACCGCGCGCTAACGTATCGCCCTAGGCGGCCACGTCCGCGTCCGCGCCGTACTCGGCCAGCACCTTCACCCGGCGCAGGTGGTCCTCCACCAGTTCGGTCATCACGTCCTTCGCCCGGTCCGCCGCCTTGCGGCTGACGCCCGGCCGCAGCGCGCCGGTCTCGACCAGCTCCAGCCGGCAACGCTCTTCGTCCAGCCCGACCAGAACGTAATCGCTGCGCGATCCAGTCACCTCACGCTTCACGCGCTCGCCTTCCAGCCACGAACGAAAGCCGATCGCGATATTGGCGACGTAATCGTCCACTTCGAAATGATACGTCACGCCCGGCGCATCGCCGTGCGTCGCCGCGTACCGGCCCGTTCCGAAAACATTGCCAGCAAACCCATACCCCAGAGCGCGCAACACATTGCTCGGCGACGCAAAATCCAGCAGGTCGAACACCGCCTCCCGCGGCGCGTCGATCACGATCGCCGTCCGGATAATCACCGGATCGGTCAGTTTCGGCTTGAGCAATCCAAACATCGCACATGTCCCCACGAGGCTTTCCCCACACCCAACCTACGAAATGTTGGAGAAAATCCGCTGAACCCGGCCCCAACAACTCGGCTGGCCCCGTTAGGAATTCGGAAACGACGCGCCGCGCCCCTCCAAATCCCCGGCCATCCGCCCTATGCTTGACTCATGACCAATGCCCGCAAGCTCGCAGACCTGATCGAAGCCGCCAGCAGCACCGTCGTCTTCACCGGCGCAGGCGTCTCCACCGAAAGCGGCATTCCCGATTTCCGCAGCCCCGGCGGCGTCTGGTCGAAAATCCAGCCGATCATGTTCCAGGATTTCGTCGCATCGCGCGAGGCGCGCCGCGAGTCATGGGGCCGCGTGTTCAACCGCACCGCCGGCTGGACCGGCGCCAAGCCCAACGCAGGCCACCACGCAATCGCACGCCTCGTCGCCGCCGACATGGTCAAGGCGGTCATCACGCAGAACGTCGACAACCTCCACCAGGATTCCGGCGTGCCCGACGAGCGCGTCATCGAACTGCACGGCAACGCCTCGTACGCGAAA
>JBHIWT010000139.1:0-9216 GCA_041987265.1 Hyphomonadaceae bacterium | reverse complement strand
CACCATCGCCCGCTCCGGTGGAGGCGCAGCCGGCCGTCAGCGCGCAGCCGAGCGCCAGCATGCCGATCGTTCTGGTAAATCCGTTCATCATATACCTCCCGTAGCGCCGTTATGGCCCGGCATCTGACGCAGCTTTTCGGCGCCGCGCAACGCGCCGGCCCACTCAAACCTTGACCTTTCCACAGATGGGGCCTATCGCACCCGCTCTTCCGCGCAGACCTGTTCTGCGCCTTGACCGGGACCTGAGCCCGGCGAGGTCCCCCGCCCGGCGCGTTGCGCTCAGCGGGGCGCTGCTGGTTTGCGCGAAGACTGATCGAGGCCCATGTTGAGGCTCTGGCCGATACGTGGATGAGGAAACCGCATGTTTGATGCGCTGACAGACAAGCTTTCGGGCGTTTTCGACAGCCTGACCGGGCGCGGCGCGCTGTCGGAAAAGGACGTTGCCGACGCGCTGCGCGAGATCCGTGTGGCGCTGCTGGAAGCAGACGTCGCCCTGCCGGTGGTCAAGAAATTCATCGACGACGTGAAGCCCAAGGCGGTCGGCGAGGACGTCATCCGCTCGATCAAGCCGGGCCAGCAGGTCGTCAAGATCGTCCACGACGCGCTGGTCGATATGCTTGGCGGGGACGCAGAGCCGCCGCCCTTGAAGATCGACAGCCCGCCCGCCGTCATCATGATGGCGGGCCTGCAGGGCTCGGGTAAGACGACGACGACAGGCAAGATCGCCAAGCGCCTGAAGGATGTCGAACGCAAGAAGGTGCTGGTCGCCTCGCTCGACACGCGCCGCCCCGCCGCCATGGAGCAGTTGAAGGTGCTGGCGGGACAGGCCGGCGTCGACGCCCTCCCGATCATCGAAGGCCAGCTGCCGCCCGATATTGCAAAGCGCGCGATGAACGCGGCGAAGCTGTCGGGCTATGACGTCATCATCCTCGACACTGCCGGCCGCACGACGCTTGACGAGCAGATGATGAACGAGGCGGCCGAGATCGCCGCCATAGCCAAACCGCAGGAAACCCTGCTGGTCGCCGACGCGCTGACCGGTCAGGACGCGGTGGAAACGGCGAAACGTTTCCATGACCGCCTGCCGCTGACCGGTCTGGTGCTGACGCGGATGGACGGCGACGGGCGTGGCGGCGCGGCGCTGTCGATGCGCGCGGTGACCGGCCTGCCGATCCGCTTCATCGGCATGGGCGAAAAGCTCGACGGGCTGGACGTGTTCGACGCCAAGCGGATCGCCGGACGCATCCTGGGCCAGGGCGACATCGTCAAGCTGGTCGAGAAGGCGCGCGAGCACGTCGACGAGGAAGAACAGGCGCGACTCGCCAAGAAGATGGCGAAGGGCAAGTTCGATCTTGAAGACCTCGCCAGCCAGCTGCGCCAGCTGCAGAAGATGGGCGGCCTCGGCGGCCTGATGGGCATGATGCCCGGCGCCAAACAGGCCAAGGCCGCGATGGCCGCCGGCAATATGGACGACAAGGTCTTGAAGCGTCAGGAAGCGATCATCTCGTCGATGACGCCGAAGGAGCGCGCCAAGCCGGACATTCTTCAGGCCTCGCGCAAGCGCCGCATCGCGGCTGGCGCGGGCGTTGACGTCGCCGAGGTCAACCGCGTGCTGAAAATGCACAAGCAGATGTCGACCATGATGAAGAAGATGGGCAAGGGCGGCATGAAGAACCTGATGAAGTCCATGGGCGGCGGCGGCATGGGCGGCATGGGTGGCGGCGGCATGGGCGGCGCAGGCGGCGGCGGTCTTCCGGGCCTCGGAGGCGGCGGCATGCCGGGCGGACTGCCCGGCCTTGGCGGCCCCGGGGGAAAGAAGAAGTGACCACCGATCCCCAATCCGAACTCGCCCGCCTGCGCGCGTCGATCGACAATATCGATGCGGCGGTGGTGCATATGCTGGCCGAGCGGTTCAAGTGCACGCAGGCCGTCGGGCGGCTGAAGGCCGAACACGCGATGCCGCCGGCCGACAAGGATCGCGAGGCGCGCCAGATCGAACGGCTGCGCACGCTGGCGAAGGACGCGGATCTCGATCCCGACTTCGCCGAGAAATTTCTCAACTTCATCGTGACGGAAGTGATCCGTCATCATGAGAAACTGCAGGAGGGGAGCAAGTGAGCTTTCGTCCGGCGCCGAACTTCAAACCTTGCGCGTTGTCATCCCGGAGGCGCGCAGCGCCATCCGGGATCCATGGGCCAACGGGCGGGCTAGATGAGAAATGGATCCCGGCTCTCCGCTTCGCTGCGGCCGGGATGACAATTCTGAGCAACACCCAAACACAACCGAACTGAAAACCTGAAAGGCTAAGTACATGTCCCTGAAAATCCGGCTCGCCCGTGGCGGCTCGAAAAAACGTCCCTACTACCGCATCGTTGTGGCGGACTCGCGCTATGCGCGCGACGGCCGCTTCATCGAGAAGATCGGCGCCTACAACCCGCTGCTCGCCAAGGACGACGAAAAGCGCGTCATCCTCGACCTCGAGAAAGCCAAGGAATGGATCGGCAAAGGCGCCCAGCCGACCGATCGCGTTGCGCGCTTCCTCGGCGCTGCTGGCGTGATCAAGTGGGAGCACGGCAACAACCCGAAGAAGGCCGAGCCCGGCGAAAAGGCCAAGGAACGCGCCACCGAGAAGGCCGAGAAAGCCGAAGCGGCTGCTGCGGCCGCCGCCGCGCCTGCCGAAGAGCCGGCGGCTGAAGAGGCGCCCGCCGAGGAAGCTGCAGCCGAGGCGCCTGCTGAAGAAGCCGCAGCTGAAGAAGAAAAAGCGTCCGAGTAGGACGTCTTGCCAGCGACGATCCGCGCGTACGAACCCGGCGACGAGGCGTTCATCCTGCGCCTCAACGCCGCCTGTACGCCGGAGGTCGGCGACATGGATGCGAGCCGCTTCGCGCAGATACGCGGGGCGGCTCATCGCATTCTGGTTGCAGAAGTTGACGGCGAAGCCGTCGGTTTCCTGATCCTGCTGCGCTCAGGCGCGGCCTATGACAGCGACAACTTCGCATGGTTCGAGGATCGCTTCGACCGGCACCTCTATGTCGACCGCATCGCGATCGACGAGATGGCGCGGGGCGAGGGGGTGGGTGTGGCGCTCTATGAGGCTGCGATCGATGTGGCGCGCGAGGCTGGCGATCCGCGCATTACGGCGGAGGTCAACGAATTGCCGCCCAATCCGGTGAGCCTAGCATTCCATGACAGCATGGGCTTCCAGCATCTCGGTACGCGCCTGTCGGACGCCGGCAAGATCGTCGTCCTTCTTGAACGCCCGGTGGCGGCATGAGCGGCGGACCTGACGAACTGGTCGTCGTTGCGCAGATCGCGGGCGCATTTGGCGTGAAAGGCGAGGTGAGGGTGCGTCCCTTCACCGACGATCCGGAAGCCTGCCTGTCCTATGGCCCGCTGATGAACGACAAGGGCGAGGTAGTGCTGACGCCGGTGCGCTACCGTCCGCTGAAGGACCTGTTCGGCGTGACCGCGAAAGAGGCGCTGCAGCGGGAGGAGTGGGAAGCGCTGAAGGGCACGAACCTGCACGTGCGGCGTGCGTCCCTGCCGGAACCTGAAGACAACGAATACTACGTCATCGACCTGATCGGCTGCGAGGTCGTGCACGCTGATGGCCGGCAGCTCGGCCTGGTGCGCAATGTCCCGGACTTCGGGGCGGGTTCATTGCTGGAGATCACGCCCGCGACGGGGCCGTCTTTCTACCTTCCGTTTGATGCGGAGAATGCGCCGGGCGTCGATCTGAAGGCGCGGCGCATCACGGTTGCGCCGGATGAGGAGCTGTTGCCGGAAGCGCTTCAGCGGCAATCCTCGGACGGCCGCACGAACTGAAAGTAAAGCGTCGACGCCTTGGTATAGCTCTGGCGCAGGTTGCGGCGGATCGCGCCTTCCGGTCCGCGATCGCGCGGCCGGGCGCCGAGCTGGATGACGAGGTAGTCGGCAAGGTCCTGTGGCATCACGGTTTCATTGCGCCACACGACAAGGCATGCGCCGTTGGTTGATGCGGGCGGATAGGCGCCGGGCGCATGTTTGGCGTCCAGCACGCGCGCCTCGGGAAACGCCTTGCGCAGATTGCCGGTCAGGTGGGGGTCGGCGCCGACGATCGTGCCGACGCTGAAGCCGCTGGCGCGCAGTTCGGCCTCCCATTCCGGAATGGGCGTATAGGGCCGGCAACCATCCTCGGCGCACATCGCGATCTCGTAGCGCCATTCAAGGAAACGCCCCCCAAGCACGCCGACGGTCAAGAGGATGAAGATGGCTGCGAAGGCGCGGCTCATCACCGGGAATTCGCCGGCGCGCTTGACGTGGGCGGCCATCCAGATCGGTATGGTGAAGATCGCCGGCAGCATCCAGTAGGTCTTGAAGTCCTGCACGCCGACGAGAACGCCGCACAGCAGAAGCAGCGAAGCGAAGATCGGCGTGCGCGCCAGAACGCCGCGCCAGGCTTCTTCGTGCGGCTCCTCGTTGGTCGAGCGCCTCTGGAAGACCGGATAGAGGATCGGCAGCCAGATCGACCAGAACAAGGTCGCCCAGAACAGCGACAGGGGCAGGGTGGCCGAGACCAGCTTCTCGATCATGTTCAGCGCGCCGTTGAGGGCGCGGTTGAACCACACCGGGTCAAGCGACCAGCTTTCCGCGAAATCCGCGAACGCTTCCGGAATGCGATCCACGTGGGTGAAGAACCAGTAGGCGTAGACGCCCTGCATCAACAACGCGATCGCCAGCGCCATGCCGAGATAGCGGAACTTTACAGCATCGCGCAGGAAGCTCGACATCATGGCGGCCGCGATCAGCGCGACCGGGAAGATAATGAACAGGTGGCTGGTCAACAGCCCAGCGCCCATCGCGAACCCGAGATAGGCCCAGTCGCGCCAGCGCCGCCAGGTGAGGATGCGGGTGAGCGCATGCAGCGACAGCGACATGCACGCCATCAGCGCCACGGCGTTGAGCATGTCTTCGTGGAAACCCCAGCCGACCATGTAGGTGATGGTCAGCCCCGCCAGAGCACCAGCCGATGCGGTAGCGGTCGTCAGGATATTGCGGGCGGACAGGTAGTAGAAGCTGAGGCCGATGCACAACAGCACATACTTGACCATGAACACGACCGGCGCGGTCAGGCCCGGCCAGTAGGACAGCCCGGCGTGGATCCAGGTCAGCATCGGCGGGGCCGAGGCGGTGTAGCCAAATTGCAGGGACTGCGAGAGCAGCAATTGCTCGCTTTCCTCGATCGTGAAGATCGGCGCGATCAGGACGCGAATGACATAATGGACCAGGCAGTAGAGGTAGATGAGCAGAAGGACCGAGGATTTTTCCAGCCGAGCGATCGACTGAAGGGAGACGCGGGCCGGGCGCTTCTCCTTCACGTTGGCCGGCCTCCGCGATCGACTTCGCAGTATGCTCATCACTTACTTTCGACCGGCAGTTCCAATCCGCAGATTTAGGGCTTCAAAGCGGATCGACAGACACGACTGGGATGAAGCCCCGTCCCTCGCACAAGCCACAACATTCGGTCGAGGTCCACCTCCAGCCGGTGAAATCCGGATTGATGCCCGATGCGGCTGCACCTGACCTGAGGGAAGGACTGACCAATTGCGTTTGACCTGCTATTGTGTTTACGCGCACGTCACAGGAACGGGCAACGTATTGGAGGAGAAAGATGGCGGATACAGCCAGTCAGCCCGAAATCGCCAAGGCCGGAGGCGAAGAGGCCTTCCGCGTCGGCGGATATGAGCGGGACGCCAAAATCCCGCCTGCTTCGGAAATCGACCTGTCAACGCTGGATATCACCGACCCGGAAATCTGGCGGCAGAACGCCTTTTGGGATCGGTTCGAGCGGATGCGGAAGGAAGACCCGGTCCATTACTGCCCCGACAGTCCGTTCGGCCCGTATTGGTCGGTCACGCGCTTCGACGACATCATGGCGGTGGACACCAACCATCAGGACTTCTCCTCGGAATCGGGCATCACGGTTGTCGACCAGGATGCTGAATTGCCGTTGCCGATGTTCATCGCGATGGATCCGCCCAAGCATGACGTGCAGCGCAAGACAGTTCAGCCGATTGTCGGCCCAGACAATCTCAAGAGCTTCGAGGCCCTGATCCGCGAACGCACCAGCAACCTGATGGACAGCCTGCCGAAAGGGGAGGCGATCGACTGGGTCGATACGGTCTCGATCGAGCTGACCACGATGATGCTGGCGACTCTGTTCGACTTTCCCTTCGAGGAACGTCGCCGCCTGACCCGTTGGTCGGACGTGGCCACGGGTAAGGCGAACCCGGAGATCTGCCCCGGCGGGGATGAACAATGGCGCCGCGAGCTGATGGAGTGCGGCATGTTCTTCACCCAGCTCTGGAACCAGCGCGTCAACGCTGAACCGAAGGGCGACCTGATTTCGATGCTGGCGCACGGCGAGCACACTCGGAACATGTCGCCTGAGGAATTCCTGGGGAACCTGATCCTCCTGATCGTCGGCGGCAACGATACAACCCGCAACACGATGACGGGTTCGGTCTACGCCATGGACAAGTGGAAGGACCAGTTCGCCCTGTTGAAGTCTGACCCCGCGCACATTCCGAACATGGTGTCGGAAGTGATCCGCTGGCAGACGCCGCTGGCTCATATGCGGCGCACCGCGACGCGCGATTGTCAGCTAGGCGGAAAGAGCATCCGCGAAGGCGACAAGGTCTTGATGTGGTATGTCTCCGGCAACCGGGATGAAGACGTCTTCAGCCGCGCGGACGAGGTCTGGATCGAACGTCCGCAGGTGCGCCGCCACCTCTCATTCGGCTTCGGGATTCACCGCTGCGTGGGCAATCGCCTTGCCGAACTGCAGCTGAAGATCCTGTGGGAAGAGATCCTCAAGCGATTTGACCGCATCGAAGTGCTTGAAGAGCCTGATCGCGTGCCGTCTTCGTTCGTGAAGGGCTACAGCCGGATGCCGGTGATCGTGCACGGCAAGTAACGCGGCGCGCACGCCGCTGCAGCAAGCCGCAGATAGAACAAAGAAGGCCGAACCGTTCTGCGGTTCGGCCTTTTTCATTGCGGTCCGCCGAACCGATGGGCGAAACGCGAACGACGCGTGGCGATCGCGGACCGAACTACGTATCGCGGAGGATGCGATGCGCGTTTCGAAATGCGGTGCGCGCACTTCGCGTTGCACGCGCGCAACACTGACGCGCGCGAAACATGTTCCTGTCTGCGCAACCGCGGAAACCGCCGGCGCACTTTTGCACAATTCGCGTTACGGCATGTGGACAGACGATGTCGTACGAATCGTGTCGGCGCTGTTGCGTGAGTGACGAATCAAAACCGCGCGTTTGTGATTGCTTCATCAAAAAAATTTTCGCGCGCGGTTTTGCGCAAGTTGGTTGCGCAACGTTGTGCGTGTTCGTTTTGGAGTCGTGCGCGCAAACGCGTCGTGCAGTTCGGAGATTCAAATTCGCCTGCAAACACGAACGATTTGTCATGTGCGCTGTATTTGCATCGTGCGAATTTCTGTTGGATAAGCGAGCGAGTTTCCAAGCAAGTGCAGTGTGCTGATGAGTATGCGTGGAAACTTTGTCTTCAGTTCTTGAAAACGTTGTCTTCAGGAACGCTGTGCAAGTTACCTGCATCGAGACAAAGATTCTCGGCGGCAAGGCGAACGATCAATCCCGATCCGCCCAACTGAAAAAACTACGGAGACGAACCATGGCTACGACGACCAAGAAGAAGAAACCGGCGGCCCGCAAACCGGCCGCGAAGAAAACCGCAACGCGCAAACCGGCCGCTCGCAAGACGGCGACCGCGCGCAAGCCCGCAGCCCGCAAGACGGTCGCCAAAAAGGCGCCGGCTCGCAAAACCGCTGCGAAGAAAACGACGGTGAAAAAAGCGGTAGCGAAAAAGCCCGCCGCGAAAAAAGCGCCGGCGCGTAAGACTGCTGCGAAGAAAGCGCCCGCCCGCAAGACGGTCGCCAAGAAGGCGCCTGCTCGCAAGGCGGCCGCCAAGCGGACGACCACCGCCCGCAAGACTGCAGCGAAGAAGACGACTGCCCGTAAGGCGCCTGCTCGCAAGACGGCCGCCCGCAAGGCTCCGGCGCGCAAGTCCGCCGCCAGCCGTCGCACGGCGACTGCCGCGAAGTCGGCCCGCAAGCCAGCAGCCCGTAAGGCTCCGGCTCGCAAGGCCGCTTCCAAGCGCGCAGCAGCGTCCAGCCGGCCGAAGGCGATCCGCGCTCCGGCTCGCAAGAAGGCCGTTCGCAAGGCCCCGGCTCGCAAGCCGGCGACCAAGCGCACGAAACGCTAGGAAATTAGGGCTTTAAGCCTCGATTTCACCGGCCGGCGTAGCCATCTGGTTGCGCCGGCCGGTTTGCGTCTGGAGCCAGGTTCAGCCCGCCCAGACCGGCGGCCGCTTGTCGATCCACGGCTGCGCGGCTTCCAGCTGATAGGCCAGTTCGAGCAGTTTGCGCTCTTCGCCGACGCCCGCTGAGAACTGCATGCCGATGGGCAGGCCGTCCGATGACCAGGCGAGGGGAACGCTCATCGCCGGCGTTCCGGCGACGTTGTGGATCAGCGTATAGCCGACTTCGGCGAGCAGACGGTCGACCAGCGTTTCGAATTCGACATCGCCGCGCAGATAGCCCAGCGGCGAAGGCGGCGAAGTGAACACCGGCGACAGTACGACGTCGAACCCCTTGATCCATTCATTGTAGGCGGCCTCGTCCGCCAGAAGGCGTTGTTGCAGGTCGCCAATACCTTCCGGAGTCAGGTTCGAAGCGTTCTGCGCCATGCGCAGCGTGAACGGTTCGAACATGGTTTCGTCCGGCGCCTTGCCGACGAGTTCTGCGCCCATCGCGACATCCTGCGCCGCGCCCAGCGACCAGAAAGCAAGGAAGTCGTTCGAGAAGTTCGCCGATGTCGGCCACTTCGTCGCCTCAACTCCGTGGCCGAGCGACTCAAGAAGACTGATCGTGGCGTTGACCGCGCCGAGCACTTCCGGGCTCGCCTCATTGCCCATGAAGCCGTGAGTAACGACGCCGACGCGCAGGGCGCCGCGTGTTGGCGACGTGACGAGTCCGATCGGCGGAAACATCGCTTCCTTGCCGGACATTTCGGTAACCGTCATCAGACCCGCCGTATCGCGCACCGTGCGCGACACGCAGCCTTGCACGCCGACATCGAGCGGACGCCAGCCCGGATTGTCTTCGATCAGTTTTGCGCGCGACGGTTTGAGGCCGAACAGACCGCA
>JBHIWT010000138.1:0-9319 GCA_041987265.1 Hyphomonadaceae bacterium | reverse complement strand
CGCGCGTCCGGTCTGGGACCGCCCTGCGGCCAGACCGGGCGATTGCTCCAGACATGGACTTCGGACACCTTGCCGATGGCGCCGCCGCGTATGAGTTCGATGACCCGCCGGCCATCGTCGCTGGAATGGCCCTGATTGCCCATCTGGGTCACCAGCCGCGGATTGGCGGCCGCGAGGTCGGCGAGCACGCGGCTTTCGCGCACCGTGTAGGTCAGAGGTTTCTGTACGTAGACGTGAATGCCGCGCTCCATCGCCATGCGGGCGGCGAGGGCGTGGTGGTGATCCGGGGTTGCGATGACCACTGCGTCGATGTCGCTGCGGGCGTCGAACATGCGACGGTAATCGTCGAACCGGTCGGCCTTGTCGTAGGCGGCCTTGAGGGCTTCACGCTCGGGCCGGACATTGCCGTCGCGATCGCGCAGGGAGCGGTCGACGCGGCCGAAGTCCGCATCGGCGACGGCGACAATGTTCTGGCCGGTCAGCATGGCCATGTCGTCTGCGCCCTTACCCCCGGCGCCGATGGCGGCGACGTTGACGCGGTCGGACGGTCCGAGCCGGCGCGTCTGCGCTGTGGCGCATCCCGGCAAGGCGGCGAGTCCGCCGAGCGCCGCTGCGCCGCCGAGCAGGCCCCGCCGCGAAAAGCCCTGTCCGGCCCGCAGGCGCCTCTGGTTCGGATCCATGATCGCCATTCCGCCTCTCCCTCATGTGCGCGCGCCATCTTTGCGGGCGTCGTTTTTCCGAGCCTGCCTCATGCGACGGCGACATGGAATAGCTTCCAGCGTGCGCTTAGCGCGGCGTGCTGATATGCTGTCGCTATAGCGCGGGAATACAATCAGCGCATGACACAGGGAGTGAAGGGGTGATCTGGGAGGCCATCCAGGGCGACGGGCGACGCGTACGGTGAGGTTGCGGGGAGGTTGCGGGCGTGCGGAGCGCGCCGTTCGCCGGGTTTGAACACCGCGGGCGTTTGAGAATTCGCAGGCGCAAAGGCCGGAAAGCGGGCCAGAAATGCGGGCAATCCCGGACGCGGGGAAAATATTACAGAAAATTTTGAGAATTTAGAAGTATCAACTGCGCGTGATCAGTGTACTGGAACAAATTTTTGATATCTGAGCCAAATGACGAATTTCATACTGATCCACGCCCCGATGCTGGGGCCAGAGACGGTCTCGCCGCTCGCAGCAGTGCTGCGCCGCAGAGGCCATGACGTACAGACGCCTGACGTGCTGGCGCGTTCCGAGAACCTGCCCAAGTGGTCTGAATGGCCCGACCTTGTCGCCAGAGCGATCGATGGTGACGGCCCCTTCGTTCTGGTCGCCCACAGCGCGGCGACCCCCATCGCAGCAGCGCTCGCCAAGATGGCGAACGTGTCCGGACTGGTCATTGTCGATGGCTTCCTGCCGCCGGTCGAGGGGTGGGCTGCGCCGTCTGAAGGCGCGCTGCTTGAACTGATCCAGACGATGCCGCGCGAAACTGAGGGCCTGCCATTGTGGGTGGACTGGTGGAAGACCGACACCAACCGCGCGACAGTCGGCATCAGCGAACTTGCCGCGCGTCCGGAGCTCTACGAGTGGGTCGTCAACGGCTTGCCGCGCCTGACCGTCGAATGGTTCGACGACAAGATTGATCTGCCGATCTGGCGCAAGAAGCCGGCCGGCTTCGTCAGGACGTCGCACTACTACGACATCAGCGCCAGCGAGGCGGAGCGGCTGAACTGGCCGATTGTGCGTCTTGACGGCACGCACCTGCACCTGTTGCTGGAGCCGGAGGCGACCGCTGATGCGATCCTGTCGGTAGCAAGCAAGTTCTAGGTTCCCGGCGCAGTCTCCCGATGGACACGTTTTCGATCCGAGTCGATGACCTGAGCGGGGAAGCCAGCCGCGCGCTGGTGGCGCGCCATCTGCGGGGCATGCACGAAACCTCGCCGCCAGATAGCGTTTTCGCACTGGACATCGATGCGCTGCTGGAACCAGGCGTGACATTCTGGACCGGCTGGGTCGGCGACGAGATCGCCTGCATGGGCGCGCTGAAGCGGCTGGACTCCAGGAACGGCGAGATCAAGTCGATGCGGGTCGTCGATGCGTTTCTTGGAAAGGGCGCGGGCAGGGCGATGCTGCATCATGTGATGTGGCAGGCGCGGAATGGCGGGCTTTCGACGCTGTGGCTGGAGACGGGATCAGCTTCGGCGTTTACACCGGCGTTGAAGCTTTATGAGAGCGAAGGATTTTCCTTCTGCGGCCCGTTTGGCGATTACGTCGAAAACCCGTTCTCGCGCTTCATGATGAAGCGGCTATAGCTGCGCCTTCTATCTCGGTGTGACGTAGATCGGGTTGCCGATGGTCGAGAGCCGGCCGGTGTTCGGATCGCGAAGATTGAACCGGAACCAGCCGCGTTGTCCCTGTCCCGTAACCGAGACGGTCGCGGTGGCGGGTACAGCGGTCCGTTCCGCCTCGGCGACGGAAACGTCTGCTTCGACACTCGAACTGACGATCTCCACTTCTGCGGCGAGAGGCGATCCGCCGATCGTCAGCGTTCCCTCAAGCGTTTCACCTTCGGCGAGTTGGAGTTCGCCGCCCATGAACACGTCCCGTCCGTCCTGTTCAAACTTCAGGTCGACCTCGCGGTCGCCGATCAGGTTGATCGCCACCCGGCCGGAACGAACTCCGGCAAGGATGTCGGGAACCGAAAGAGAGCGGGAGGCGACGCGGGTCAGGGGTGTGCCGACCGGAGATTGCGCGCCGGTTGTGTCCAGGGGATCGTGGTTGTCCGAACCGCCGATCGCGGTGATGCGATAGCCCTGGCGGAGAAGGTTCTCCCAGAAGACAATGCCGGAATAAGGACCTTCTTCGGTTCCTTCGCGCAACAGACCGCCATTGACGACTTCGATGGCGTCGATGCGCGACCAGTCGGTGTCCGCATCCCAGCCGCAACCCATGCAGCGCTCGCCAGTGGGCAGGCCGGGATGGTTGACCGAGATCAGCGCGCCGGCGACTTCGACCTGATCGAGCAGCGCGTCGAGATCTGGCAGCCGTTCGCCGGCGAGCTGGAATTCGAGCGGCTCAAGCAGCCCGAAAACATTCGCGTGGCCCTGGAAGGTGGTGATCTCCGTGCCGGGGATGATTGTCCGGCCGAGCTCTGGTGGGAAGGCGCGGATATCCGAGAGCTGGCTGAGCGTGTTGTGATCGGTGATCGCCACGAAATCGAATCTCCCCTGCGCGCCAGCCGTGGCAATGGTCGGGCAGGGGACGCGCTCTTCAGATCCGTAAGAACAGCTGCCATCTGAATGGCCGGTATGGGTATGGAAGTCGCCGGTGACGTAGACGCTCGCCCTTTCGGGAGCGAACGGTCTTGCAGGGAAATCATCGATCGTGAGTTCGTTATCGAGTTCGATCGTCACGGTGTAGTCGGATGTCTTGCCTTCGCGCACCGCGGGCACGCCGAGGATGACCGTCCATTCGCCGGGAAGGATCGGCCCGGCGCGGAAGGAGGGCGTGGCCTCCCATGCGGAGAGAACGAGGCCGGACTTGTTCGATCCGCTCCAGCCGCGCTGGCCGTCCGGATCGCGGAGGCCGAGGTCGAGGGTGACGCCGTCGCCCTTGGCGGTGTGATCGTACGACAGTGTCAGCCGCTTCACGCCCGGCGGGACATCGAATGGACGCTCGACATAGGAAGGATAGTCCGCGCGCGTCACAGTTCCTGTCAGGGTGATCGTGTGCGGCGCGTTGATCGGCGCTGCAATTGTCGGCGGCGGAGGGGCGGCGCAAGCGGCGACGGCAAGGACGAGGGCGGCGGGAACGAGTCGGTGGAGCATGCTCATCAGCCTACTGACTCTTTGTGACACTTGGACGGAGCCGAGCGTTGTACGTCCGCGCCGGGCGTCACCCCGGATCGGGCTCTGCCCGTCCGGGGTGATCCGGGACGTTACTCTCCAGCCAGCGAGGCTTCGCGGATGCCCTTGAACTCGTTGCCGTCATACCATTCCGGCCATTGGTCGGAATTAGCGAGGCGCTTGGCGAGCTCGTAATCCGTGACGGCGACCTGGAGCAGAGAGCCCAGCTCCCAGTCCGGCGAGTACTCATCGGTCACGGCGTGATAGGCCTTGATGCGATAGGCCTCGCCAGCGGCGATGCCGGCGGATTCACCGCCTTCGACGAGATCGACGCCGCCGTCCGCATAGAGCATCGGCACGCCCTTCTTGGCGAGCGAGACGTGGTCGGAGCGGTAGAAATATCCCGCCTCAGGTTCCGGATCGGGAACGATGACGCGGCCCTGTTCGTCCATGATTTCCTTGAGCAGGTCTTCCATCTCCGAAGCGCCGTAGCCGACGACGACAGCGTCGCGCGTTTCGCCGGTTGGCAGGACGGCGTCGATGTTGAGGCCGCCGACCGTCTTGTTGAGCGGGATGATGGGGTTGTCGGCGTAATAGGCCGAGCCGAGCAGGCCGGATTCTTCCAGCGTAACGGCAAGGAAGGTCACCGATCGTTGCGGGGCCGGATCGGCGGCCAGTTTTTCAGCGATATCGAGAATGATCGCGACGCCGGTCGCATTGTCGACAGCGCCGTTGAAGATCTTGTCGGCGCCCTCGCGGATGTCGCGGTTGACGCCGAGATGGTCCCAGTGAGCGGTGAACAGGACGTGCTCGTCGGGACGCTCGGCGCCGGGAAGCGTGCCGATCACATTCCGGCTGTCGCGGAATTCGACCTTCTGGTTGATCGTGGCCGAGGCGGTGAGGCCGTCCATCGGCACGGCCTTGAAGCCGCGCTGGTTGGCCGCTGCGCGCATTTCGTCGATGTCGAGACCGGCGCGATTGAACAGGTCGGTCGCCACGTCGAGCTGTACCCAGCCGTCCACGAGGGTGCGAGAGGCGCCAGCGTCGGCGAGCACGAGGTTGGCCTGCTCGCCTGTCCAGGAATTCTGGACGACGGTCCAGCCATAGGCGGCGGGCTCATCCTCGTGGATCAGGATCGCGGCGGCCGCGCCCTGACGCGAAGCTTCTTCGTACTTGTAGGTCCAGCGTCCGTAATAGGTCATCGCGCGACCGCCGAAGAGGCTGTCGTCGTTGGTGATGAAGCCCGGATCATTGACGAACATCACGACCGTCTTGCCGGCGACGTCGACGCCTTCGTAGTCGTTCCAGTCCGCTTCCGGGGCGTTGACGCCATAGCCGACGAAGACCAGCGGGGAGTCTTCGATCGTGACGGTTTCCTTGTCCTGATGAAGCGTCACGTAGACAGCTTGCGAACCCAGCGCGAGCGGGATCTCCTCGCCGTTGGCTGTGATCGACATGCTGGATGTCGATGGGATCACCGTCTGGGCGACCATTTCAACGGTCTGGAAGTAGCTGTCGCCATTGCCGGGCTTGAGGCCGATGCGAGCCATTTCGTCGGCGACCCATTGAGCGGATGCTTCGCCTGCGACGGTGCCGGGGCCGCGGCCTTCATACTTGTCGTCGGCCAGCTCGGCGATGCGCGCGCCGATGTCGGCGGCGGTGATTTCCGGTGTGGTTTCCGGGAAGACGGCGACCGGGCCTTCAGCCGGCGCAGCAGAAGCGGCGTCTGGCGCATCAGCGGTTGGCGAACAGGCCGCCAGAGCGAAAAGTGCAGCGCCTATCGCGGTGCGAGCGATCATGATTTGCCCTTCCATCCATGAAACGCGGGCACATTAGCCCCAAGTGGGCGGCCTGCAAGCCCACGCCAGGCGCGAGACGCCGCCCGGCGATGTGGTGGTTGGGAGGGGAGGAGCGGGAGGAAGTAGAGAGGGTAGAGGGTAGTCGGGCCGGGGCTCGGGCGCTTCACTGATCCCGTCAGGATCGGCGAAGCTCTTGCGCCCCGGATATGGCCGGTCGTCCTAGGCGGTCATGCCGCCGGCGGAGACCAGAGTGTAGACGAAACCCGACAGGAAGGCGGTGGCGACGAGCAGCGAAGCCGCCATGTCGAAGTCGGCGAGTTTGGGGAGGGAGATGAAGCCGCGCATGGTTGTTATCCTTGTTGTTGAGCGCCTCACCCCGATGGCCTGGCGCCGATAACAGTAGGATTGCAATGCGCGTGCCAGAATCTGCTAACCTTCTAGCGATTTGATCTTACGTACTTTTTTGAACTATCGTGCTTGCACGCTGAAATTTTGTGGCGAACGTCGCTCCGGCGATTGGCGAAACTGGCCGCCGTCTGGCTGACTTCGCCAGAGCGCGATCAGAGCGGCGGGGTGTCGCCCGGGTCGGGGTCCGGGTCGGACGGATAGGGGATGTAGGCGACCTCTCCGGGCGGCTGGGTGAACCAGCTGTCCTTGAACGCGGCGCAGATCGAGGCGCGCCAGTCCTCCCGCGCCTTGGCCAGTCGTTCCTTGGACGAGGAAACGAAGTTCCAGTCGAGGTGGCGCGGGGCCTCGAGCTTGTCGCCGCCGGCGATCATGATGCGCGAACCGGCCGCGAGCGCGATCTTTCCGCGCTGGCCATCGGTCAGCACGGCCATCTGCGCTTCTTCGATGGCGTCGCCATCAAGCGTCATCGCGCCGGATACGAGGTGGACGCAGCATTCGTCCATCTCCGGCGTTTCGAAGGTGGTGTCCTGTTCCGCCTCGATCACGACCTGGCAGATGCCAGACGGGAACGGCACAGGTGAGGTCTGCCCGAAGGCCGACCCGGCGATGATGGTGGCGGTGGCGCCGCCAAGACTGGCCTTTGGCAATTCGTCGGCGGCGAAGTGTGCAAACTGCGGTTCCATTTCCTCGTGGGATTGCGGCAGGGCGACCCATGTCTGGATCGCTTCGATGCGGTGTCCGCCTGCACGTTCCCGCGGCGGCGTGCGCTCGGAATGGGTGATCCCCCGGCCTGCAGTCATCCAGTTGACGGCGCCCGGACGGATGGTCTGGACTGTGCCGAGACTGTCGCGATGATCGAGCGCGCCTTCAAACAGCCAGGTGACGGTCGCCAGGCCGATATGCGGGTGCGGACGAACATCGATGCCATCGCCCGGCGCGAATTTCGCAGGGCCGAGGTGGTCGAAGAAGACGAATGGCCCAACACTGCGGCGCCTGGCGTCGGGTAACAGGCGACGAACGGAAAAACCGCCCAGATCGCGAGCGCGAGGTGCGATGATGAGGTCAATGACGCCGGACATGGGGAGGCTCCGCGTGATTGGAAACCAAATGACTGACATGGCCGGAGCTATCCCGTCCAGTCCGCTGCGGCAGGCGATCGTCGGCTTGCTGGCGTTGTGCGCCATGGCCTGCGCGCCTGTGCAGCAGATGGCGCAGCGACCGGCCGGACCGATTTCGCCGGGGTTTCATGGCGATGTGTTCCGGACTTTTGACGGCGCCGAACTGGGTCTCAACGTGTGGCGGCCCGCAGCGCAATCCGAAGCCGCAAGCCGATCCGGCCCGGATGCAGAAGAGGCCCCAGCTGAACCGGAGCTGGTGATCGTCGGCGTGCATGGGATGAACGATTATGCCGGGCTGTTCAACGCGTCCGGTCCGTGGTGGGCCGAGCGCGGCGTGACGGTTTATGCATACGATCAGCGGGGCTTTGGCCGGTCGCCGAATGTCGGCATCTGGGCCGACCACGAGGCGATGCGCCAGGACCTGCGCACGGCGGTAGATGTTGCGCGGCGTCGCCATCCCGGCGCGCGGATCGCGGTGGTGGCGGAGAGCATGGGCGCGGCGCTGGCGATGACGGCGTTCGGATCGGCCGATCCGCCCGAGGCCGATGTGCTGGCGCTGTCGGCGCCGGGGCTGCGCGGCTGGGGGGCGCTGCCGCTCCTGTACAAGACCAGCTTGTGGATCTCCGCCCATGTCAGGCCCGGATGGATCGTGCGTCCCCCGAAGGGCGTGCGGATCACGCCGACTGACAACAACGACAAGCTGATCGAGATGTGGGAGGATGAGCATGTCCTGAAGGACACTCGCATCGACGCCGTTTACGGCGTGGTCTCGCTGATGGAGGAGGCGGACGACGCGGTGACCCGGATCAGCGCTGATACGCCGGTCCTGTTCATGTATGGCGCGCGCGACGAGATCATCCTGCCTGCCGGGGTCGAACGCACGGCCCGGCGTCTGCCGGATCATGTCCGCACCGCATACTATCAGGACGGCTATCACATGCTGCTGAACGACCTGCAGGCCGAGACCGTGTGGCGGGATGTGCTGGCGTTTTCCCGGTCCGGCGGGGCGGTCTTGCCGTCCGGAGCCCCCGAACTGCCCTGGATCGCCGAAAACGGGGCGGAATAGCTGTAATTATACGGTTTTGTGCGAGTTGATGTTAACCAACACCGCCTAGTGTTTGGGGTTGAATTGCAATTCCCGGGACCGGCGCGCGTAGAAATGCTCTCGCAAGTCAAACAGATCATGGACCCCACAGGCCGCAAGGAGTTTGCCGGCCGCTTTGGTGCATGGTGGGACGGGCGCGAATATGTGCCCGCCGAGCCTGAAGCCGAAGAGGGCGCCGAGAGCGCCGAGGGTGACGAGCCAGCCGCTGAAGCAGCGGTTAGCAAGCCTGCGCCCCAGCCTGTTGTCGCAGCCGACGTGGCCGAAGACGGCGCGCGTCTCGCGGCGCTGGAGCGGATGTGGGGGCCGGGGTGTTTCGGCCCGGACGCCTGCAATCCTCTCATTCTCGATCAACTGCTCAGCGGACTGACGGTTGAAGGCGACATCGGATTGATGGGCGCGGACCCGTCCTTCGTTCGCGCCTGCGCTGACCGTGGCGGGCGCAACCTTCTCGCGTCGGAATGGCGCTCTGCTGCGCTGGAGCGTGTTCGGCGCGCCGTGCCGGATGTGACGATCGTCGGTGACGATGTGGATCGGGTGAAGGCGTTTCCGGCGGAAGCGCTGGCGGCGCTCGCCAGCGTCAACACGCTTGGCTTCGCCGATCACAAGGCGGGGCTCGTGTCGTGCGCCTTCAACGCCTTGAAGGACGGTGGGCGCTGGGTTGTCTTCGACACCGTGCGCACGACGGCAAAGACGCCCGCGCAGGCGTTCGCATCGGCATGGGCGGAGCCGCAATTGTCTGAGGTCGAGGAAGTCGACGCGCTGATCGAGAAGGCGGGCTTTTCGAACGTCAGCAATCAGAACGTGACGGAGCACGTCATCAAGGCGGCGCGTGCGCGTATGAATGAACTTGGCGCGGCGCTGGAGACGACCGTCGCGGAGGGCATGTCGGGCGCAGACGGCGTCCTGTTCCTTCGTGAGCTTGTCTGGGAGCTGAAGTCCTGGCGCGCGCGGCTGCGGGCGCTGGAGGGCGGCGCGCTGCAGGTCGTTCAGTGGGTGGCGACAAAGGGGGCAGTCGCAACTGCGGTTGCGCCGGCCGAGACGGTCGAGCCGGCCGAAGTCG
>JBHIWT010000137.1:0-9461 GCA_041987265.1 Hyphomonadaceae bacterium | reverse complement strand
ATGTTCATGGGTATCGCATTGGTTGAGGCCCTTCCGATTATCGCTGTCGTTATCGCGTTCTTAGCGTTCTTTGGCTAAGCAAAAAAGCCTTATATATTGCCCGACAACCTTCACCTGCCCTTCGCCGGCGACACACAGCCAGCCGCCGCAACGCCGGCCACGCCGACGATCGACTGGATGACATGGCTGCCGCTCGGCGCAATCACGGTTTACCTGGCCGGCGCCGCCTACGCTCTCTTTCGCCTCGCCGCCGCCAGCCTGCGCATGCGCGCCACCATCCGGGCCGCCAGCCTCGCCGCAACAGACGGCGCGATCCTCGTCGCCGACACGGACCTCCCGCCTTTCGCCAGCGCTGGCGGCCGCATCATTCTGCCCGACACGCTGGTCGCCTCCGCGCCCCAGCCGCACCTCGACATGATCATCGCCCACGAACGCGCCCACATCATGCGCGGCGACCCGCGCTATTACCTCATCCTGTCAGCGATCGAGGCGCTGTTGTGGTTCAACCCTTTCGTGCACGCTCAGACTGCGCGCTGCCGCCTCGCCGCCGAACTCGCCTGCGATGGTGAAGTGATCGCCCGGTTTTTCGAACAGGCGCCCGAAATGCGCAGGACCTACGCACAAGCCATTGTGTCGGCCCTGAAGCATGCCGCCGGAAACGCACTGCCATGCGCTCCGGCGGCCTTCTCAACCCGGAAACATGGAGAATACCGAATGAGAATTGCCAGCATCATGCAGGCCGCCGCTCCCCCGCGCAAGCAAGGCGCCCGCGCCTTCGCCATCGCCGCTATGCTCGCCGCAACGCCGCTCCTCGGCGCGCAGATCGCCTACGCGTTCGACGCCCCGGACGACACCACCGCTTTCACCAGCGCGATGCTCGACGGCAAGGTCTCCAGTTCCTACGGCGACCGCAAGGACCCGTTCACCGAACAGGTCCGCTTCCACAGCGGCGTCGACATCGCCGCCGCCGACGGCACGCCGATCAAGGCGCCCGCCGCCGGAACCGTCACCCGCGCAGAGCTCGACAACGAGGGCTACGGCAACATGCTCGAGATCGACCACGGAGACGGTTACGTCACACGCTACGGTCAGCTGAAGAGCTTTGCGGTCAATACGGGGCAGAAGATCGCCGCCGGCCAGAAGATCGCCGAAGTCGGCTCGTCCGGCCGCGCCACCGGCCCGCACCTTCACGTCGAAGTCTACAAGGACGGCGAGACGATCGACCCCAAGACCGTGCTGATCCTGCCGGCGAAAACCCGGTAGCGGTTCGCACCCCTTCTGTTGGGATCAAGGCATTCCAGGCGGCGCAGTCTTCACCGGCTGCGCCGCTCTAGCGCCGCAACATCCCCGCGATCTCGTGCAGCGTCTCCACAACGCACAACGCCAGGCCGCGCGTCTCCTTGTCCGGCACGATCAGGTCCGGCGCCAGCACCGCCATCATCCCCGCAGCCGACGCAGACCGGATCCCCGTCGGCGAATCCTCAACCGCCAGCACATCAACAGGATCGACGCCCAGCAAACCCGCCGCCTTCAGATACGGCTCCGGATGCGGCTTGCGGTTCTCCACATCATCACGCGTCACGATCGCCGAAAACCGCCAATGCAGGTCGTGCGCATCGAAGTGCCGCTCCACCCATCCCGGCCCGGACGACGTCGCCAGCGCGACCGGCAAGCCCATCTCGCCCACCAATCCGAACAGCTCGGCGGCGCCTGGCTTCAACTCCGCCGCCTTTTCTCCGATATGCGCCGTGATGCCGGCATAGAAGTCCGGCAGCGGAAAATCGGCGCCGAACAATTCCAGCAATCGCGCATCATTCGCCTCGCGATGCAGCCCCACCAGCGAGAGAAACTGTTCCTCGCTGAAGTCCACACCAAACGCCCGGCTCTGCGCAAAGTACGCAGCCTTCACCATCGCCTCGCTGTCAATCAGCGTCCCATCGAGGTCGAACACAATCGCCCTGGGCGCGCGCGGCAGGATATGCTGGGAGACGACAACCTTGTGCATGCGCGCCCTCTATGCGCGTTCGGCCGCAAATGAAAGTGGCCCTGCTTCGCGCGCAGCAGCTGAGCGCCTCCGCGATCACGCGCCTTGCAGTGTCGTTCGTTCCACGCGATCAACGGGCAAAGACGAAACGGGAGGAAAACAATGCGCACGCTGGCCCTCACGCTGGCCCTGATGCTGGCGGCCTGCATGTCACCTTCCGCCGCACAGGAGCAGTCAGCAGGGGAAGACGCCATGTCGGAAGTCAACGTGTCCGATGTGATCTGGGCCAAACCTGAAGGCCTCGACCTGCAGGCGCGTATCTATCGCCACCCCGACACTGCGTCGCAGCCTGTACCGATACTGATCGACGTTCACGGCGGCGCATGGGGCGCCTACGACCGCACAGCGGGCGCCCACTACGCGCAGGCGCTCACCACGCCTGACCTCACGGTCATTTCCATCGACTTCCGCCAGTCGCCTGACTTCCAGCACCCTTCAGGTTCCGCAGATGTCGCCGGCGCCGTTCGCTGGGTGCGCCTGAACGCCAATACGCTGAACGCTGATCCCGAACGTATCGGTCTGATCGGTTCGTCATCCGGCGGCCACCTCGCTCTCCTCGCCGCCCTGCGCCCTGATCACCCAAGCCACAAAGGTACGCCGATCTCCGACGCATCCGGCGCCTTCGCCCTACATGACGACCTCTCCGCCGAGGTCGACTATGTCGTCGCCATGTGGCCGGTATCCGACCCCGCAGCCCGCTATCGCTACGCCCAACGCTCCGGCCAGGATCGCCTCGCCGAACTCACCGAACGCTACTTCCCGGACGAATACGCAATGTGGGACGCCTCGGTCCCCCGCATCGTCACCGCCGGCGAAGCTGAAACCCTGCCGCCCATACTCGTTGTCCAGCCTGGAATGGATTCAAACATCCCGCAGGACATGACCTTCGATCTGCTGCGCGCATGGCAGGCGCGCGGCGGCAAACTCGACTACGTCTTCTATCCGGGCGAGCCTCACGCCTTCGGGCATTTTCCCTCAGCCGCGACAGACAACCTCACCAGGACCATCGCCGACTTCATAGGCCGCCAGAACAAACCTGCGGCCCGGTAGGTCGACCGACAGTTTTCACACCCTCGCGAGTTGAAAATGCTGACGCGCCGGTCAATTGTGCGCGCGATTCCGGCAGGCGAGAACTTGCTACGGAAACCGGTCTGGAGGATCCGCCATGAAACTGCGTTCGTTCGCCATCGCGCTGGCCGCCGCTGCGCTCGCGCCCGCCGCGCTCGCCCAGCAAGCCGACCATCCCGGTAAAGCCGTCTACGACCAGGCCTGCGCCCTGTGCCACAACGATCCCGCCAACACCCCCGGCGCCGAACGCGCCGCGCCGCTCTCGGTCCTGCGCAACACCTCGCCAGCGGATCTCCAGTCCTCGCTCACCGGAGACGGCATCATGGCCCCGATGGCGGCGGCCCTTTCCGAACAACAACTCACCGAACTCGTCGGCTGGCTCACCGCCGAACAGAAAGCCGCCGACGTCCCGTGGGACGAGGCCATGCTCTGCGCCGCCGACAACCGCACGGTGGACATTTCCGCCCCGGTCGCATTCGGCGGCTTCGGCGGCGACGAACATTCCACCCGCTCCATCTCCTACGCTGATGCAGGCCTCACCCGCGCCGGCATGTCCAACCTCGCGGTCGACTGGGCGCTGGGCTTTCCGCGCGCGCAGAATCTCGGCGTCGGCACGCCCTCCATCGGCGACACGCTGTTTGTGAACGGCGGCGGCAAGCTGCTGGCGGTCGACGCCAACGAAGGCTGCGCGCGCTGGGTCTATGACGGCGGCGGCTCACGCACCACGCCGCAGATCGCCCGGATCAACAACAAGACCGCGATCCTCTACGTCACCGGCTCGGCCACCGTGCACGTTGTCGATGCGCAGTCCGGCGAACTCGTCTGGAAGGCCGATGGCAAGCCGGACAATGGCGTCGGCGCGGTGCGCGGCGGCGTTGTCGTCCACCAGGACAAGGTCATCGTGCCGATCTCCGCCTCCGGCGTCGCTTCCGGCATGAATCCCAAATTCGAATGCTGCACCGGCCACGGCGCGGTCGTCGCGCTCAGCGCCGCCGATGGTTCAAAACTGTGGGAATACCACACCATGAAAGAGGCCGAATACAACGGCTTCGTCAACGATCAGGGCGTCAAGCAACGCGGCCCCTCCGGCGCGCCGATCTGGGCCATGCCCACGATCGACGCCAAGCGTAACCGCGTCCTCGTCGCCACGGGCGAAAACACCTCGCACCCGGCGACCGTCACATCCGACGCCATCATCGCCATCGACCTCGACACCGGCGAACAGGACTGGGTGTTCCAGGCGATGGAATCCGATGTCTGGAACATGGCCTGCGAAAGCGCCACGCCGCCCGCCGACAGTCTCGCTGTCGCGCCGCGCCCCGGCGACGGCCCCAACTGCCCGATGCATTTCGGCGGCAATGGCCGCGATTATGATTTCGGCGCCCAACCCATCCTCGCCCGCACCAAGGGCGGACTTTTTGGCCTCGGCGCCAAGGACATCATCCTCGCCGGCCAGAAGTCTGGCGACGTCTGGGCGCTCGACGCTGAAACCGGCGAAGTCCTCTGGAACGAGCGCGTCGGCTACGGCTCGGCCCTTGGCGGCGTCCACTGGGGCATCGCCACCGACGGCAAGAACGTCTTCATCCCGATCAACGACCCGGCCGCCCTCTTCGCCGCGCCGCTGGAGCCCAAGGCCGGCATGTACGCCTTCGACATCAAGACCGGCAAACCGGTCTGGTCGTATGAAGCCTCGGCCAGCTGCGACCCCGCCCGCTCCGACCACATCACCCAGTGCGAAAACTTCTACGGCTTCTCCGCAGCGCCAGTCATCGTCGGCGACACCCTGGTAGCAGGCACGCTCGACGGCTGGCTCTACGTCTTCGACGCCAAAAACGGCCGCGTGCTCCAGAAGTTCGACGCAGCGCGCACCTTTGAAACCACAAACGGTGTCGAAGCCCGCGGCGGTTCGATCGAAGCGCACGGCATCTCGGTCGGCGCCGGCCACATCCTCGTCGGCGCAGGTTACGGCTCCTTCGGCCAGACACCGGGCAACGCCTTCATCGCGCTCAAACCCGCCGAGTAACCGCAACTGGAATCGCGCCCGCGCGTGAACCTTTTGTGAAATCGAATTCGCCCGCCCGCATCCCCCTTGCGGCGGTCCGGGACGTGTGACCAAAACGTCCGGACCGAGCGGGGAAAATCGATGGCGGGTATCGAGTTGTTTGCGATCGTGGGCTTTCTGCTCGCGTCCTATTCCATCGTCGCCAACGACGCGATCCAGACCCTCGGCACCTTCATGTCGTCGAACGCCAAGGTCTCCTGGTGGGTCCTCTGGCTGTTCGCCTGCGCCATCATCATCGCCATCATGGGCTATGGCTATTTCGCACTCGACGGCGACATCGCCTTCGAACGCCTCAACCGCATCGCCTACCCGCCCATCCTCGAAAACGACGGCTCGCGGCCGGAATGGTGGGCGCGCTGGGACCCGCCCGGCGGCATCGAATGGTACCATGTCGCCCCGCCGCTCGCGCTTCTTGTCCTCACCCGTTTCGGCATTCCGGTCTCGACCACCTTCCTGGTCCTCACCATCTTCACGCTCACCGGAGTCACCACCGGCGACAATGTCCTGCCCGGCATGCTCACCAAGTCGCTGGTCGGCTATATCGTCGCCTTCCTCGCCGGCATCGTCGTCTACCTCGCCGTCACCAACATCCTCGAGCGCTGGGTCTGGCGAACGCGCGAAAAGCCCTTCCCGAGTTACTGGGTCGCCCTGCAATGGCTCTCGACCGGTTTTCTCTGGTCGCAATGGCTGATGCAGGACCTCGCCAACATCTTCGTCTTCCTGCCCCGCAACCAGGAAGTCATCGACGGCGTCGCCGGGTCGGTCACGTTCGACCCCGTCGTCATCATCTCCGCGACCTTGGTGATGGTGCTTCTCCACGCCATCATCTTCGCCACCCGCGGCGGCGAAATTCAGAAGATCGTTCTATCCAAGACCAACACGATCGACATCCGCTCGGCCACGATGATCGACTTCATCTACGGGATCATTCTCTTCGTCTTCAAGGAAGTGAACGACCTGCCGATGAGCACAACCTGGGTCTTCCTCGGCCTGCTTGCGGGCCGCGAACTGTCGATCACCTTCCTCCTGCGCGAAAGCCGCACCGTCGGCGCCGCCGTGTTCGACATCGTCTCGGATGTCATGCGCGCCATGATCGGCCTGATCGTGTCGGTCTTCCTCGCGATCGCCATCCCCTCGATCGCCGGCGCACCAACCTTTATCGGATTTACCCCCGCCCTCGCCGCAGGACTGTTCCTCGCGGCCTTCGCCTGCTTCGGCATCATCTGGTTCCTGCGCAGCCGCGCCGAAGAGGCCAACCGCGCGCCCGCCCCTGCCGAATAGACAGCCCCCAGCCTGGCCGGTCGCAACTTACCCCGTGGTGCCAACCGCCGCCGGTTCGGTTTGCGGCGCTTCGCTTGCCGGCGCGTCCTCGCTTGCAGGGGCTTCCGGCATCACGAAGGATTCCGTCTCCTCAGCGCCCGGCGGCAAGGTCGCGTCCGGCGGTCCGCCCGCGTCGCCGCAAGCCGCGGCGACCATCAGAACCGCCGCGCCTGCCAGCCAACCCTTCATCACAGCTCTCCCATCGTTTGAGCCGCCGAAGGGCGCGGCTCAGACGACGCCTTCGAACAGCAGAGTCGAAAGATAGCGTTCGGCAAATGATGGAACGATCGCCACCAGCTTCTTGCCGGCGTTCTCGGGACGTTTTCCGACTTCCACAGCCGCCGCCAGCGCGGCGCCAGTTGAAATGCCGCCCGCAATTCCTTCCAAACGCGCAAGCTTGCGGGACAGTTCCAGCGCCCGCTCGTTTTTTACGGTCTGGATCTCATCGATCATCGTCGTGTCCATGTTGGCCGGGACAAACCCCGCGCCAATCCCCTGGATCACATGCGGTGAATGCTCCCCGCCCGACAGGATCGGGCTGTTCTCAGGCTCCACCGCCACCATCTTCAGGTCAGGCCGCCGCGGTTTCAGGACCCGCGCGCATCCGGTGAACGTGCCGCCCGTGCCGATCCCCGAGACGATGATGTCCACTTCCCCGCCGGTATCCTTCCAGATCTCCTCGGCTGTCGTCTGCTCATGGATTTTCGGGTTCGAAGGATTGTCGAACTGGCTGGGCATCACCGCGCCCGGCACTGTCGCCAGCAATTCGTTCGCCTTTTCGATCGCGCCGCCGACACCCTTCTCCTTCGGCGTCAGCTCAAGCTTGGCGCCCAGCAAGGCCAGCATCTTGCGCCGCTCGATCGACATCGATTCCGGCATGGTCAGGATCACGCTGTAGCCACGCGATGCGCCGACCAGCGCCAGGCCGATGCCGGTGTTTCCGGATGTCGGCTCAACCAGGGTCGTCTTCCCCGGCGTAATGCGGCCCTCGCGTTCCAGATCCATCACCATCCCGTAGGCGATGCGGTCCTTCACGCTGGCCATCGGGTTGAAGAATTCCAGTTTCAGCAACAGGTCGGCGACCACGCCTTCCGATTCTGCGAACCGCGCCGCCCGCACGATCGGCGTATTGCCGATCGTCTCCAGGATACCGTTGTAAATTCTGCCCCTGCCGGGGGGATCGAGAACAGGAATGTTTTGATCGGACATCGCAGCGTCTCCAGTCTTTGCGTCGGGGCTATAGGGCCGTTTCGAGGTAAGAATTGCGAAAGCTGTTTGCCTGACCCTAGCAAATCATGTCTGCCTCCGGCGCCCCCAACGCAAGACCACGACGCAAATTGTGCGCGCGGGCTCTTGACGGGCGATCTCACAACAATTTATTCCGCCGACCACTTGGCCTCTGGATCAACTTGATCCAGTTTGCGCCAATAGAGCGGATCCGGGCCCCTCTGGCAGGTACGGCGGTACCTGTGATGTCGGATCCTCTGGGAGCCATGCTCCATCGCGAAGACGCATCGCATCGATCTGGAGATCGACCCCTTTGTCGGAAATCCTGACGCTCGCCGTGGCCGGCCAGCCGTTGTGGATGTGGCTATCCTTCCTCGCCGTCATCCTCGCTCTTCTCTGGCTCGACCTCGGCCTGTTCAATCGAAAAGATGGTGTCGTCTCCGCTGGCAAGAGCGCGGCGATGTGGTCGGTCTTCGCGACCATCGCGCTCAGCTTCGGCGCGCTGATCTGGTTCTTCTATGAACCCAACCCCGCCTATTACGCGCGGCCAGACGGCCTCAAGGAACAGGCGGTGATCCAGTACTTCACCGGTTACCTGCTCGAAACCGCACTGGCGTTCGACAACATCTTCGTCATGTCGCTGGTCTTCACCTATTTCGCCGTTCCGCGCGACTATCAGCACCGCGTGCTGTTCTGGGGCATCCTCGGCGCGATCGTGTTCCGCGCCATCTTCATCGGCCTCGGCACCGCCGTCGTGAACCAGTTCACCTGGGTCCTGTTCTTCTTCGCCGCCTTCCTCATCTACACCGGCGTCCGGATGCTCTCCTCAGACGATGAAGAAGATCCCGACATGGAGAACAACGCGGTCATCAAGCTGGTCCGCAAGCTCCTGCCAGTGACGCCCGACATCTACGGACGCAAGTTCATCAAGCGTCTGCCGGATGAGAACGGCGTCGAAAAACTCTACGCCACACCGCTCCTTTTGGCCCTGATTTCGGTCGAGGTTGTCGACATCATCTTCGCCGTCGACAGCGTACCGGCCATCCTCGCCGTCACCCAGGACCCGTTCATCGTCTACACATCGAACATCTTCGCCATTCTCGGCCTGCGCTCGATGTATTTCATGCTGTCGGCGGCAGTGGAGCGCTTCTCCTACCTGAAATACGGCCTGGCCCTGGTGCTGGTCCTGATCGGTGTGAAGATCTTCTGGAACTTCGGCGTCAGCGATTTCCTCGGCTGGCCCCACCTCGAAGCGGTCTGGTCGCTCATCGCCACCCTCACGCTGCTCCTCGGCGCCATCGCCTTCTCGCTGTGGGCGACGCGAAAACCGGCCGATCCGTCCTAGTCGCCAACCGCCAGCGCAACCGCCTTGCGTCCGACCGACGGCAAGGCGGCCTTGGCGTCCTGCGCGTCCAGCCACTCGCCGTCCGCCGCATCCCGCGCGCCGGCTTCCGCGCGCATCACCTCAAGTCTCAGCGAGAAGTGCGTGAACACATGGCGCACTTCGCCGACCCGCTCCCACGCACCCTCGAACGGCGCTGCATTCATCGGCGCACCCACACCGCCCTCAACCCATTCCGTTGAAGGCGGCATCAACATCCCGCCCAGCAACCCTTCGCCTGGCCGCCGCTCCAGCAACACCTCGCCGCCGCGCACGCCGACAAACGCCACCCCGCGCCGCTCCGGCCGCACAGCCTTCGCCGCCTTCACCGGATAACGCGCCGGCTCTCCCTCGCCATA
>JBHIWT010000136.1:0-9486 GCA_041987265.1 Hyphomonadaceae bacterium | reverse complement strand
AGTCTGGCGGCCCGATCAGTGGATTCATACGGATCGGGGCTGGTACAGGCGACCAGGCCAGTGGGTGGAGCCGCCGCGCGGCCGCCCGAGATAGCCCGAGATAGGTTGAGCGGCTTGCTTGACGGTTGGGGGCTGGCGCGCCTATCAACCTGCTCCGCAAATCGGATGGTTTGGGGCGATTAGCTCAGCGGGAGAGCACTGCCTTCACACGGCAGGGGTCGCTGGTTCAATCCCAGCATCGCCCACCATTTTCTGCCCCTTTTTCAGGTTGGCCGGCCTATGCGACCCGGCGCTTTTGCCGCGTCCGGCATTGACCAGCGTCGGCGGTCTTGTCCGCCTTTCTTGAACAGACGTTCAGGTTACCAAGGCGCATCGCCACAATTGTTCCAGAAATCACCCCGTTTGCTCCACGCAAAGTCGCGAAGCGATTCATAGCTTCTTCTCATGCCGGAACACGCAAAGCGGGTCGGCGGAATGAGGGACCAGACAGGGCGGCCAACAGGTAGTTACGCGCCGTCTGGAGTTTGGAGCGAGTGAATGAACAGCGATTTTTGCAACCAGGACGGCGCGCAGCGGCTCAAGGCCAAGATCGAAGAGTATTGGTCCACGCGCGGCTTCGACGTGAACATCAACCTCGTGGACGCGGGCTTTGTCCCGGCCATGCGATCGGCGCGTACCGACGTCCGTTCGAACATGGTCAACGGCATGCCGCCCAGGAAGAAGCTGGACCCTCAGGCGTCCCGGCGCGACGGCGGCGCGATGCTGCGCGGCCTGGCCTAGGACCGGCCAAGTAGCCGGACGGCGATGTCCGGCAATTCAGAATAGTGCGAGAACACCGCGTCAGCGCCAAGAAGCGCCGGCGCGGTGTCCGTATATCCGAAGTCGACAACGGCGACGGGCGCGCCTGCATCGCGCGCAGAGCCAACATCTGCGGCGCTGTCGCCGATCATCACACTGGCGCTGACTTTGCCGTCTGTCGCTTCGAGGGCGGCGAGGAAGTGTTCGCCGTGCGGCTTGCGGTTCGCGACGGCGTCGGCGCCGATCACATCTACGAAGTAACGGGAGAGGTTGAGCGCATCCAGCAGGCGGCGAGAGAGAATCGTCCGCTTGTTTGTGCAAACGCTCATCTGCGCGCCGGACCGGGCCAGCCAGTCGAGCGTTTCTATGACGCCCGGAAAGATCGTTGTCAGAGATGCGATATCGTGGGCGTAGGTCTCGACATACTTGTTCGTGAGGTCGTCGAGCTCTTCCTCGCTCAATTGACGTTCGAACGCCTGGGTTGCGCGTTCGATCAGGCGGCGGGCGCCGAGGCCGACATGCTGGCGCACTTGCGACAAAGGCACGTCCGGCAGGAGAAGGCCGGCCAGGACGGTGTTGAGCGCGCGATGCAGGTCCGGCGCGCTGTCAACGAGCGTGCCATCGAGGTCAAAGACGATCGTGCAGCCTGAAAGATCGGCGGGGCTGAGCAAGGGCGGCTCCAAATCTACCGGTTGGATCGCGCGAAAAGGGCGACTAGAACGCGTTTGGTTGCGGGTCGTTTTCTGATGCCCGAATGTCTGGACTGATTCCACGGAAGATTCCGATCATGACCAAGCGTTACGCCATCATTCTTGCCGCCGGACAGGGCACGCGCATGAAATCGCCCCTGCCCAAAGTGCTGCATGAGGTCGGCGGCCGCTCGATGCTGGGCTGGTCCGTTGCGCTGGCCAACGAGCTGAACTGCGCGCGAACTGTTGTCGTGGCGGGGCCGGGCGCAAAGGACGTGCAGGCGGCGGCGGCCGAACTGGTCGGCGCCGACAATGTTTGTGTCCAGAAGAAGCAATTGGGCACGGCCAACGCTGTCGATGCGGCGCGCGACATGCTCGCCGACAAGAAAGGCCACGCCATCGTGCTTTATGCCGATACGCCGCTTATCCCGGCGGAGGCGTGCGAGCGGGCGTTTGAGGAGGTCAGGAAAGGTGCGGGCGTCTGTGTGTTGGGCTTCAATGCGGCGGATCCGGGCCGTTATGGCCGCCTCAAGCTCAGCGAAGACGGCGGCCTGGAGGCGATCGTCGAGGCCAATGACGCGAGCCCTGACGAACTGGCGATTGATTTCTGCAATTCGGGCGTGATGGCCGGGCCGGTGGACCTGATGTTCGAGCTGCTGGCGGAGGTCGATAACGACAACGCCAAGGGTGAGTACTATCTGACCGACCTGGTGAAGCTTGCGCGCGCGCGCGGGCTGAAGGCTGCTGCGGCGGCGTGCGAGGAGGCGGATGTGCTTGGTGTGAACAGCCAGGCCGAACTGGCGGTGGCCGAAGGCGTGTTTCAGGACAAGGCGCGAGCACAGCTGCTGGCGGACGGCGTGACCATGCCGGCGCCGCAAACAGTGTTCGTGTCCTGGGACACGAAAATCGGCGCTGGCGCGATCGTCGAGCAGAATGTCGTGTTCGCGCCCGGCGTCGACGTCGCTGGCGGTGCGCGTATTCGAGCCTTCTCGCATCTGGAAGACTGCAAGGTGGCGTCAGGCGCAATTGTCGGCCCTTACGCACGCCTGCGCCCGGGCGCGCAGATCGGCGCGGAGGCGCATGTCGGCAACTTTGTCGAGGTCAAGAACACGATCATGGGGGAAGGTGCAAAGGCCAACCACCTCTCCTACCTGGGCGATGGCGAAGTCGGCGCCGGCGCCAACATTGGCGCAGGTACGATCTTCTGCAATTACGATGGTTTCTTCAAGTACAAGACAATTGTTGGCGAGGGCGCGTTCGTGGGATCGAACTCAGCACTGGTCGCGCCGGTCCGGATCGGCAAGCGCGGTTATGTCGGATCGGGGTCCGTCATTACCGTGGATGTCGAGGGAGGCGCACTGTCGATCGGGCGCGGGCGCCAGCTCGATAAGCAGGGCTGGGGCGATGAGTTCCGCAAACGCCAGTCGGAGCTGAAGGCTTCCGGCAAGAAGCCGAAGGGGGCGATCTAGCGTTTTTCTTGACGCTATCCGGCCTGCTCCCCAGACTGAGGCGAACAACGGGAGTGAGCCATGAAACGATTCCTCGCGATCAGCGCCCTTGCCGGGCTGGCCGGCTGCGGCAGTATCGGGCAATCGCCAGCCGCCGGCGATGCAGGTGTGCGGCTCTACACCATGGATTGCGGGCGTTTCAGCCTGCCGAGCGCCGACATGTTCGCCGATGACGGCTCGTTCAAGGACATCGCTGTTGAGCTGGCGAACCCTTGCTACCTGATCCGTCACTCCGATGGCGACCTTGTCTGGGATACGGGGCTGCCGGCGTCCATCGTTGAAAACCCGTCAGCCGGTACCGCGGTCGCAAGGACCCTGGAAGACCAGCTTGCGGAGATCGGGCTAACACCGGCGGACGTCGAATACCTCTCCTTCTCGCACAGCCATTACGATCACGTGGGCGGCGGCAACCTGTTTACGGGCGGGACCTGGATCGTCGATCCCGACGAGCGCGCATGGATGTTGCGCGAGGAAGTGCGCGGCACCCCGATCTTCTCATCCTACGGCGAGCTTGAATCGGCGAACACGATCCTGATCGAGGGGGATGGGCCATATGACGTTTTTGGAGACGGAACGGTCGTCATTCACCAGACGCCCGGCCACACGCCCGGCCACGCGGTCCTGATGCTGCAGCTTGCGAATGCCGGTCCTGTGCTGATCTCTGGAGACATGTGGCATACGGAGATGTCACGCGCAGCGCGCTCGGTTCCTCGCGTCAACACGGACAGGGAGCAGACCCTCGCCTCGATCGACAAGCTGGAGGCGATGATCGCCGAGACAGACGCGCGCGTCGTTCGCCAGCATGTACTTTCCGACTTCGAAGCAATGCCGCAATTCCCCGGCTATCTCGACTGACAGGAGGCCACGGCCCAATGAAGCTCAACATCACCGTCGACTGCACGCCCGAAGAAGCGCGCGCGTTTCTGGGGCTGCCTGATGTTTCCAGCCTCAACGAGACGCTGGTGGCGAGCGTCAAGGAGCGGGTCGAGCAGAACATGGACGGCCAGGTTCAGGACAGCTTCATGAACATGATGAGCGCGGGCGCCCGCGCGGCGGCTGGCGGCGCAGCGGACAAGGACAAGTAGGCGCGATGGCGATCGACGCCGAGGCGCTGCGCGCGCGGCTGGAAGCGCGTCTGCTGGAGCTGGAAAGCGAGGGCGCTTCAGTCGCCGAGGACCGCAAGCCGGTGGAACTGGATCAGCAATCCGTCGGAAGATTGTCGCGGATGGACTCCATGCAGGTGCAGGCCATGGCGCAGGCGACCGAACAGCGGCGAAATCTGGAGGCGAGGCGCATCCGCGCCGCGATCGCGCGCATCGACGAGGGCGAATACGGCCTTTGCGTCACCTGCGGCGAAGCTATTTCCGAAGGAAGACTTGAGGCCGACCCGATGGCCGCGGCGTGCATTGGCTGCGCCGGCCAGTAGACGGTCGCCCTACTTTGCGACGATGCGCAGGATGTGGCCCTCTTCCGCGTCGGTCAGCACGTAGAGATTGCCGTCCGGCCCCATGCGAACGTCGCGCATGCGCTCGCAGCGCTCGCGCAGCAGCTTCTCTTCAGCGACAACGCGATTGTTCTCGAGTTCGACGCGCACGAGTTGCAGGCCGGAGAGGCCGCCCATGAAGGCGTCACCTTTCCATTCGGGGATGTCGTCGCCGGTATAGAAGGCCAAACCTGAGAATGCGATCGACGGCGTCCAGAAGTGGACAGGCTGTTCAAGGCCTGGCTGCTGTGTCTTGCCGCCATTGAGCAGTTCCCCGTCATTGTCGCGACCGTAGGAAATCAGCGGGAAACCATAATTCTTGCCCGCCTCAACCCGGTTGAGTTCATCGCCGCCGCGCGGGTGATTCTCTATGACCCAGAGGTCGCCGGTTTCAGGGTGGTAGGCCATGCCCTGTGCGTCGCGGAAGCCAAGCGCATAGATGGTCTTGTCGGCTGTGAGGTCGGCGATGAACGGGTTGTCGACCGGGATCGAGCCGTCGGTGTTGATCCGCAGGATCTTGCCTGCCGGGCTGGTGAGCGACTGGGCGGAGACATAGGGCGTGATGATGTCGGCAGTGATGATCATCAGCTTGCCGTCAGGCGCCTGCACCACGCGGCGGGGAATGAAGGCGCCTTCCTTCAGAACCGTGTATTCGGTCAGTGAGGACTGATCTTCCGAAAGGCGGGCGCTGGCGATGTAGCCGGTGTTGGGTCTGCCGCCGTCGACCTGGGTGACATAGGCCAGATAGATCCTACGATTCTCGGCGAAGTCCTGATCGAGAATGACGTCGTGCATACCGAACAGGCGGATCGGCGTCTTGATCGCGGGGGTGCCGGCGATCAGATCGGAGACTTCGCCGTCGGGCGATACGGTTTTCAGCCCTTCGCCGCGGATCGTGACCAGCATGTCGCCGTTGGGCAGGAAGGCCATGCCCCATCCGTGCTCAATACCCGAGGCGACGATCTCAACCTCATAGGGCGTCTCGGTGGTGACGCGCGGCGCGCGGGTCTGATCTTCGAACAGGGGCGCAGGGCGGTAATCGTCGCCAGCGTTACGCGGCACGCCGCAGGTTTCGAGACCGAGTTGATCTTCAGCTCGTGTCAGCGCGAGTTGTTCGGCTGTGGGAGGTTCTGGCGCGATCTGGGCCAGTGACGGCGCAGCCAGCATTGCGGAAACAGCAATCGTAGCGAACAGACTGGCGCGCATGAAAATCCCTCCGTTGTCGCCGGACGCGGGGCCCGGGGATTCTGGGCTTATTGCACATGTACCGGGCGGCGCAACGATTGGGCGTGGTTTCAACAGGCGGCAGGCGATTGGTTCAGTCGGATCGCAATGGCAATTGCCGCGATTGCTGCGGCGCCGTACGCAATTGCAGGAATGAGGAGAACCACATGTCCGATACCGCCAAACGCAATGCGGCCATGGCCGCTCTGGAACTGGTTGAGGATGGCATGGTGCTGGGGCTGGGCACCGGGTCCACGGCGGCGATATTCGTTGAACTTCTGGCCGAAAAGGTAAAACAGGGCCTGAGCGTCATCGGCACGCCGACATCCGAGGCCACCGACCGGCAGGCGCGAGGGCTTGGAATCACGATCGTTGATCCCAATGAACTGGAAAGGCTCGACCTGACGATTGATGGCGCCGACGAGTTCGATCCGCAGCTGCGCCTGATCAAGGGCGGTGGCGCCGCGCTCTTGCGCGAGAAGATCATCGCCGATGCGTCGGCGCGGATGGTCGTGATCGCCGACGTCACCAAGGAGGTGAAGGTGCTGGGCGGATTTCCGCTGCCGATCGAGATCAATCCGTTCGCCGCCGAACTGACCCGCAGGGAGATCCATGCTGCGGTTGAAGAGATGGACATGGGCGCAACGCCAAGCGCCTGGCGGATGCAGGGCGACGAGAAACTGGTCACAGACGGGGGACACTACATCCTCGACCTGCAATGTGGCGCGATCGCTGATCCGGATACGCTGGCCGCAGTGTTGGACATGGTGCCCGGCGTCGTCGAGCATGGACTGTTCATCGATCTGGCGGAGATGGTGATCGTCGGCGAGAGCGACGGGACGCGTGTGCTGCGCCGGCCAGTGCAGGTAGGCTAGGAACTGGGGAAGGCCAGGTCATGGATGCTTCGGATCATCCACTCGACAATCCGATATGGGCGGCCCTGAACTCGCGCCAGAGTGCGTTCGCCGAGGGCGGAGACCGGGCGCGCAGGTTCCCTGCTGACGTCAGCCCTCTGGCGGCGTGTGCGGATACAACCGAAGATGCAGCAGCAGATCTATGTAGCCTCATCGCCGCCGACGGCGATCTGTCGGTGATGCAGCGCGTTCCGCCGACGCCGGTGGAGGGTGTGTACATCGCGTTCCATGGAGACGGCGTGCAGCTGGTGGCGGACACGTTTTCCGGCGCTGCCATGACGGACGACATGGTGCATCTGGGCGAGGAGGACGCTGCGGAGATGCTGGAGCTGGCGACCCTCACCCGTCCCGGCCCCTTCGTCGCCAACACGCATCGGATGGGGCGGTTCATTGGCATTCGCGACGAAGGCCGGCTGGTCGCAATGGCGGGAGAGCGGGTGCAGCTGGACGGCTATTCGGAGATCAGTGCGGTCTGCACGCATCCTGACTATCGCGGTCGCGGGTATGGCGGGGCGTTGCTTGCGGCTGTTGGCGCACGGATGCTGGAGGAAGGCATAACGCCGTTCCTGCACGCCTACGCAAGCAATACCGGAGCGATCGCGCTGTACCGCAGGATGGGCTTTGCGTATCGTTGCAGTGTTGTTCACCAGGTCTGGCGGCGGACCGAAGGATCGGAAGCCGCCACGGCGCGTTGAACCAGTCTGGGTGATTGGAGCAAGGGAGGTGGATGTGGGAGTTCGACTGAGCGCGCTGGCGTGTATCGGGTTGATGGCGCAGGCCGCATGGGCGGCGCCTCCCGGGGTTGTCGAGCGCGGGGGGAACTGGATCGCGCCAGACGGCAAGCCGCTCTACACTTTCGCGCGCGATGCCGATGGGAAATCAAGCTGCGTTGGGTCGTGCGCTACAGCGTGGCCGCCACTGGCGGCGGCGCCTGATGCGGTTGGCGATGACGACTGGACCATCGTTGCGCGCGACGACGGCTCGCGCATGTGGGCCTACAAGGGGCAGCCGCTCTACACCTATTCCCGCGACACGCCGGGCGAGCCAGCATCCGGCGCTTCCGCATCGTGGCCGCTGGCGAAGAGGTAGTTCGCCGCACGCGGTTGCGCGCTGAGGGAGCAGGCCTACATAACGGGCTGAAACGTGGTCCGGTCCGGGCCTGTCAGACTGGCGAGCAGCAATGACCGAAACCTCCTTCGACTATGACCTGTTCGTGATCGGCGCAGGCTCCGGCGGCGTACGCGCGGCGCGGCTGTCGGCGATGGCGGGCGCCAAGGTCGGCGTTGCGGAAGCCTACAGGCCGGGAGGAACCTGTGTGATCCGGGGCTGTGTGCCGAAGAAGTTCATGGTGTATGCGGCCGAATATGGCCGGTCGCTGGAGTCGATGAAGGGGTATGGCTGGCGGATTGATGGCGCGCGGCACGATCACAAGGCGTTCATGCAGAACCTGCATCGCGAGATCGATCGCCTTTCCGGCATCTATGCGCGCAACCTGCGGAACGCCGGCGCCGAATTGTTCGAGGAGCGAGCGGAATTTGTCGACCCGCACACGCTGAAGCTGACGCCTTCGGGCAGGACGGTGACCGCGGCGAAGGTCCTGATCGCGGTGGGCGGAACGCCTGCGATCCCCCAGGGCGTGGAAGGCTGGGAGCATGCGATCACTTCCGACGACATCTTTCTGCTGGAAGACCTGCCGGAGAAGGTGGTGATTGTCGGCGGCGGATATATCGCGGTGGAGTTCGCCGGCATCCTGAGCGGGCTGGGCGTTGACACGTGTCTGGTCTATCGGCGCGATACAGTATTGCGCGGCTTCGACGAGGATGTGCGCACGCACGTCCATGAAGAGTTGAAGCGCAAGGGCGTGAAGGTCGTGACAAATGCGACACCGACGCACATCGAGAAAACGGACGCAGGCCTGAAAATCACGTTGTCCAACGGTGAACACTTGGAATGTGCGACGCTGATGGTCGCGACAGGGCGCGATCCGGCGACAGGCGGCTTGGGGCTCGACAAGGCGGGTGTGGAGACAAAGGCCAATGGCGCGGTCAATGTCGATGAATACTCGCGAACCAACGTGCCGCATATCTTCGCGGTCGGCGACGTGACCGACCGGATCGCCCTCACCCCCGTCGCAATCCGCGAGGGGCAGGCGTTTGCGCAAACCGAGTTCATGGACATCGACACGACCTTCGACCACGAGATGGTGCCGCACGCCGTTTTCTGCCAACCGCCAGCCGGCGTTGTCGGGATGAGCGAGGCCGAGGCGCGCGAGAAATTCGGGAAGGTCGATATCTACAAGGCCAACTTCCGGCCCATGAAAGATATGCTGACGGGCGATGAAGAGCGGGTGCTGATGAAGATTGTAGTGCGCGCCAAGGACGATGTCGTTGTCGGCGTTCACATCGTGGGGCCGGATGCTGCCGAAATCATTCAGGGCGTGGCGATCGCCGTGAAGATGGGAGCGACCAAGGCCGACTTCGACCGCACCTGTGCGTTGCACCCGTCGCTGGCCGAGGAATTGGTCACCATGCGCGAGAAATGGAAGCCGCCGGAGCTGGCGGCGGCCGAATAGCTGCTAGCCGAACGCGTAGCCGGAGAACGGTTTGTTCGCGACCACGTCCTTGTAGACATGCCGCCCGGCTTCTCCGGTCGCTGCGCCTGCGACGATGGTTGCGCCTGCACCGACGGCGAGCGCATCGCCTTCGCGAGCAACAAGACCGGCTCGTGGGACATCTACGTCATGTCCGCCAAGGGCGGCAAGGCCGAAAAGGCCGAAAAGGCCGAGAAGGCGGCCAAGGCCAAGGACGTTGACGCCACGCCGGCGGCCTGATCCCCGCCCTTGCGCGCATGGCCTTCGACCAGATTTCCCT
>JBHIWT010000135.1:0-9548 GCA_041987265.1 Hyphomonadaceae bacterium | reverse complement strand
TAAGCCCTTCGACCTCACAGGCAAAGTTGCGCTCGTCACCGGCGGCAATGGCGGCATCGGCCTCGGTATGGCCGAAGCGCTCGCCCAGGCCGGCGCAACGCTTGCGATCTGGGGCACCAACGAATCCAAGAATGAAAAGGCGCTTGCAGCAATCAAGGCCCACGGGGGCGAGGCGAAGGCCTGGAAGGTCAACGTCGCCGACGAAACCGAAGTCGCCGACGCCATGAACGAAGTCGTCGCCATGCTGGGCCGCGTCGACACCGTCATCGCCAATGCCGGCGTTTCCGGCGGCGATGGCCCAATCGGCGAACACTCCACCGAAGCCTACAAGAAGATCATGGCCGTCAATGTCGACGGCGTCTTCTACACCCTGCGCGAAGCCGCAAAACACATGGCCGAACGCGCAAAAAAGGGCGACCCGGGCGGCTCGCTCGTCGCCGTCGCCTCCATGGCCGCGCTTGAGGGCGCCGCTCGAAATTCCGCCTATGGCGCCTCGAAAGGCGCTGTGTGCGCGATGATCCGCGCCGTCGCCGTCGAATACGCCCGCTACGGCGTCACCGCCAACGCCATTCTGCCCGGCTGGATCGCGACAGACATGACGGGGCAGGCGCAGGACAATCAGAAATTCGTCGACAACGTCATCTCGCGCGTGCCCATGCGCCGCTGGGGCGAACCGGAAGACTTCGGCGGCGTCGCCGTATACCTCGCCTCGTCCGCATCCCGTTTCCACACCGGCGACAGCTTCCTGATCGACGGCGGCTACTGCATCTACTAGGCGAAGATGGACCCGACTGAAGAAGCCACAGCACGCGTCGCCGGCCGTTTCGGAGACTTCCTCGACGCGGTCGTCCTGAACTGGCCGGTCTATGCGGCGGCTCTCGTCATCATTGTTCTGGCTTTCGTGATCTCCGCGATCCTAGGCCGGATCAAACTGCCGCGTCGCATCACGCCCAATCCGTTTGTCGCTTCGCTGGTTTCCGGCGCCGCCCGCGCCATCGTGCTGCTGATCGGCTTTGTCGTCGCCCTCGATCTCATCGGCGCCACCGCCGTCCTCGGATCTGTTCTCGGCGCCGCGGGCGTGGTCGGCATCGCCATCGGCTTCGCCGTCCGCGACGTGCTGGAAAACTACCTCGCCGGCCTCCTGCTCAGCCTGCGGCACCCGTTCTCAACGCGAGACCTCGTCCGGATCGAAGGACACGAGGGCACGGTCCTGCGCCTAACACCGCGCTCGACCCTGCTGATGGGACTGGACGGCAATCACATCCGCATACCCAACGCCACCGTCTTCAAGGGAATCATCATCAACTACACGCGCGAGCCCAAGCGTCGCTTCAGCTTTCAGGTTGGCGTCGATGTCGGCTCCGACCTCGTCGAAACCCGCGACATCGTCATGAACGCGCTCGAGGGGATGGACGGCGTCCTCGATGACCCCGCGCCGATCTGCAACATAGAAAAACTCGCCGACAGCAATGTCGCGCTCTTCATCGCAGGCTGGATGGACCAGTCGACCCACGACTTCGCCCGCATCCGCTCCGAAGCCATCCGCCTGGTCAAGGAAACGCTGGATGAAGCGCTGATCGCCATGCCCGAACCGATCTACAATCTGCGCCTCACCGGCCCCGGGGCGCCATCGACGGATCAATCCGCGCCGCAACGCCCGAAACCCGAACCCGCCATGCAGCGCCCGCCACGCCCCGCCGAGGAAACCAGCGCCAGCACCGAACGGCTCAGGGTCGCGGAAGAGGCGATGGACGAGGGCGACGACAACCTACTCTCCGGCTCTGCAGCCCAGGAATAGCAGCGCATCCCGCGCGCGCCCGGGGTTAAACGAACCTTAGGCCCAATATCGTAACATTCACGTTCTGGTGGAGGGCGCATGGCCGACGCAACGATAACAGCGACCCCGTGGCGCTCGCGCGCAACCGCGATCGCCTTCGGCCAGTTCGACCGGCTGTCGCTGCTGACTCTGATCTCCGGCCTCTACTTCTTCCAGATCTGGGGCATGAGCGACTTCGGCTCGCCATCAGGCGAACTCCTGCGCTTCGTTCTGATCGCAGCATCCTGCGCCAGCATCATCCTGCCGCGTCTGCACGCGATCCTGCTTCTCAACGCAGGCGCGTTCACGATCTACTATCTCGCCAACTCGCCGATCGCTTCGAACAACCAGCTCACCGCCTTCGCTGTCTCGCTCGTCGTCCTTTGCGCCGCCGCAACGGTCTACCTGCGCCGTGACGCCGAAAACCGTGAAACCCTGTTCCAGACCATCGCCGGCCCCGGCCGCTGGATCCTCGCAGCGATGTACTTCTACGGCATCTACCACAAGATCAACGCCGACTTTCTGACGCCGCAGGTCTCCTGCGCTTCCGCCCTCTATGACGCCCTCGCAACGCCCTTCGGCCTCAACGGCTGGACCCTCGGACAATACGGCGCGATCTACGCCACCTTCCTGATCGAAGGGATCGCGATGATCGCGCTCTTCACCCCGCGCTGGAAACGGCTCGGCATGCTGATCGGCATCCCCTTCCACATCATCATCGGCTGGACGGGCTACGCCTACTACAAGGACTTCTCGACGATCGTCCTCTTCCTCTATGCGCTCTTCCTCCCCCGCGAAGCGCTGATCGCCGCCCTCAGCGCCGCCGCCGACAAGCTCGGGGGAAAGGCGAAAGCCGCACGCATCGGCCTGACCGTTCTCGCCGGCGGCGTACTCGCCTACTTCGCCGCCACCGGCGCGCTCTTCGATCTCTCGCGCGCACGTCCCACGCACGAAGGCTTCTTCCTTGCCTTCACTGTCTATGCGATCGGCTTCTACGCCTTCATCGTCGCCTTCGTGCCGCGCAGCGCCGCTTCGAACGAACTGCCGCTGATCGCCAGGCCCGCCTGGCTGATGATCGTCCCCGCCCTCTATTTCCTCAACGGCCTCAACCCCTATCTCGGCCTGAAAACGGAATCGTCGATCGCGATGTATTCCAACCTTCACACCGAAGACGGCCAGACCAACCACCTGATCCATGGCCAGCTACCCTTGGGCTTCAACTACCAGAACGACATCGTCACGCCGCTCTGGTCCAACTCCCCGGAATTCGATCGCCAATACATCGCCGAGGGCCACGCGCTCGTCCGCTTCGAGTTTGATCGGCTGCTGGCCCAGTCGCCCGGTCTGATGGTCCGCTTCAGACACGATGGCGTCACGCGGATCAATGACGGCAAGTGGACCAACACCTATCTGGCCGCATCCCCGCTCGAACGGAAATACCTCCGCTTCAAGCCGGTCGACTACAACCGCCCGAAGGTCTGCACACACTGACTGTAAGACTGGTTAGCGCGTAGCGCCCGGCTACTCGGTCGCGATACGCTTGCGCCCCATCAGGAACAGGGTCGCATTCCGTCCCGCGCGCAGCACGGGGTAAAGCACGCGCGACAGGGTTGGCGACCGGAAGATCGACGCATTGATCCTGTTCAGCATGTCCGAGCGCGTCGACATCAGCGCCAGACGGTTCATGCACGCGGCGCCATGATGGATCGTCTCGCCATCCACCAGCGCCATCCCCTCGTTGAGATCATAGCCTTCCGCCACCACCCGGGCGACAATCTCGCCCCCCGCGCGGGCGTTCACCAGCTGCACAGGCCCAAGGCTCTGCTTCAGCTTCATGTATTTTACGTAGTTGGTACAGAACGGGCATTCGCCGTCATAGACGATCCAGATCGTGCTGCTTTCAGTGTCAGCCGCCATGGTCGGGCCCGCAATGCCTGCGCCTTGCTCATAGATAGGCGTGCAGACTAACGGATTTTAGCTAAACGAACCGTCAAATCCGCAACCGCAATCCGTTCAACCCCGGTCAGCCGACCGAGGTCGCCGCCAACTCACATCACCAGCATGCACAGGCCAAGCGCCAGAAGCAGGCCCAACAGGGCAATTCGGTCGATCATCCGTCCAGTCATGGTCCCGTCTCCCTCAATGCCGGACCGCCAGATAGCTACCCGGCAATCCAACCCTGTCTGAACCGCCTTGGCCGTTGCCTGAACAACCTGTTGGCTTGCGTTCATCTTCTCGCCACACCCGGCATGCAGGGACTCGCATCGCCATATCGCGCCTGCTATGCCAGCGGCGTTCGCACCTAAGCAATTAGGCCGTATCCACTCAGGGGATCCGTCATGCTCCGCCACGCCATCGCAACCATCGCAGCCATCGCGCTCGTCGCCTGCCAGCCGGGCGAACAGGCCGCAGATGCGCCACTGGACATCCCCGCCCTCGAATACACCGAGCGCACACTCGAAAATGGCCTGCGCGTCTATTCCATGCCGGACCCGACCACCGCCTCGGTCTCGATCCAGGTCTGGTACGATGTCGGCTCCAAGGACGATCCGCCCGGCCGTTCCGGCTTCGCGCATCTCTTCGAACACGTGATGTTCAAATCCACGGCCAACATGCCGCCGGAAACCATGGACCGCCTCACCGAAGACGCCGGCGGCTTCAACAACGCCTCCACCTGGAACGACTTCACCAACTATTACGAGACCGTCCCGGCCAACCACCTCCAGCGCGTCCTCTGGGGTGAGGCCGAGCGCATGGGCTCTCTCGTCGTCGACGAAGCCAACTTCCTGCCCGAACGCGACGTGGTGAAGGAAGAACTGCGCCAGAACTATCTCGCCAGTCCGTACGGCAAGATGTTTGGCCTCTACCTCACCCAGACCGCCTACGACATTCACCCCTACGGCCGCCCCGGCATCGGCTCGCTCGAAGATCTCGACGCCGCCACGATCGAAGACGTGCGCGAATTCCACGCCGCCTATTACCGCCCCGACAACGCCATCCTCGTCGTCTCGGGCAATTTCGATCAGGCCGAACTCGACAGCTGGGTCGATGAATATTTCGGCCCCATCGCCACGCCCGCCCGCGAGATCCCGCGCGTCACAGCCGTCGAGCCCGAACGCACCGAAGCGCGCGACTACACGGTCTACGAGCCCAACGTCCCGCTTCCCGCCGTCGCCATCTCGTGGCCATCCCCCGCCGCCAGCGCGTCCGCAGAAGACCTCGCCGCCTTCACCATCATGGATTCCGTCTTCGGAACCGGCCAGTCCTCCCGCCTTTACCAGTCCGTGGTCTACGACCAGCAGCTGGCCGCCGAAGCCTTCACCCTCTACGAGATCACCCAGCATCCCGGCACGTTCGGCCTCGGCGCCATCGTCTCCGCCGAAAAGGACCCGGCCGAAGCCCTCACGGCCCTTCGCAACGAAGCCGCCCGGATGCGCGACACGCTCATCTCGGAAGCCGAACTCGAAGAAGCCCGCAACGAATTGATCACCGACTATCTCGACGGTCGCGAAACTGCTTCCGGGCGCGCCTTCGAGCTCGCCTACAACGTCACCATGTACGGCGACCCGGATGCTGGTGATGCCGAACTCGCCGCCCTCCAGTCCGTCACGCCCGAAGACGTCCAGCGCATCGCCCAACAAATCATGGACGACGCCAAGGCCGTCACCATCACCTACCTCCCGGAAGAGACGCAGAACGGCGCGCCCGAAGACACGATCACCGACAGCCCGAACATCCAGGCCACCGAGATCGAGATCGCCGCCGCCGATATCCCGCTCTACACGCTCGCGCCGGAAAGCGAACGCGCCCTGCCGCCGGAAGCCGGCGAACCGGTCTCCGCCCAGATTCCGGCCTATCAGGAACGCTCGCTCGACAATGGCCTGCGCGTCATCGTCGCCGCCAAGCCCGGCCTGCCGCTCTTCTCCGCCAACCTCACGATCAAGCGCGGCGGCGCCGCAGACCCCGCGGCCCTTGCCGGCCTCGCGTCCATGACCGCCGATGTCGCCACGCGCGGCACCGCCACCCGCTCAGCGACCGACCTCGCCCGCGAGATCGAAAGCCTCGGCGCCTTCCTCAATGCTGGCGCCGGTCCCGACATGACCGACATCTCCGCCGGCGGACGCTCCGACAAGGCAGAGCAGATCTTCGCGCTGATGGCGGACGTCGTCCTCAATCCCGCCTTCGCAGAAGAAGAACTCGAGCGCGCCCGCTCCGAAACCCTCGACAATCTCCGCGTCAATCTCCGCCAGCCCGGCACGGTCGCCACCTACGCCCTGCGCCGCGCCCTCTTTGGCGCCGGCGTCTATGGCCGTGTCGAGACCGAGACGACCATCAACAGCATCCAGATCAGCGACCTCAAGGCCTATCGCGACGCGCACTGGCGCCCGGACGATGCCGTCCTCGTCATCGCTGGCGACATCACAGCTGAAGAAGGCTTCGCCCTCGCCGAAACCGCGCTAGGCGGATGGGTGAAACCCGAAGCCGAGCTTACGCCGCAGCTCTATACGCAGGACGGCGGCCTCGCCGACCCGCGCGCCATCGCCATCGACATCCCCCAGATCCAGCAGGCCGCCGTCATGATGGGCGCCTATGGCCCGGCCCGCACCGCCGACGACTACATTCCGGCGCTCGTCGCCAACAACGTCCTCGGCGGCGGCTACTCAGCCCGCCTCAACGCTGAAATCCGCATCAAACGCGGCCTTTCCTACGGCGCCGGCGCCAGCCTCCCGGCCCGGCTCGGCACGGCGCCAATCGTCGCCTCAGCCCAGACGCGCAACGACGCCGTGCCACAGGTTGTCGACCTGATGTCCGCCGAACTCGCGCGCCTCGGCGCCGAAGCGATACCGGAATCCGAACTCAACGCCCGCAAGGCTGTCCTCGTCGGCGGCTTCGGCCGCAGCGTCGAAACCACGGCCGGCCTCGCCGGCCAGCTCGGCAACCTCGCCGCCTTCGACCTGCCGCTCGAACGCCTCTCCACCTACGCCGAGGAAATCCTCGCCGTCACGCCGGAGCAGGCAGCCGCAGCCGCAGCCAAATACTACACGCCTTCGAAAGCCGCCCTCGTCGTCGCCGGCGACGCAGCGCAATTCTGGTCACAGATCGAACAGCGCCGCGCCAACGCCGAACGCTTCAACATCGACGACGTCAACTTCAATTCCGGAACGCTGAGATAAGGCTTGGCCGCTTCACCGCGGCCAGAAGTAATAGACCAGCACGACGACCAGAGGCGCGGCGGCGATCCAGAACAGGATCGTCCCCAGCTTCGCCAGCGACGGTGCGAACCAGTCGATCAACAGGCTGCCGACCGCAGCCCCGCATAACAGCCACAACCCTACGGCCCACATCGCCGAGGTGTCGCTGTAATAACCCATGCCCTGGAACACGAACGCCCAGAATCCCCACAACGCGGCCAGGAAAACGGCGCCGCCATTGCGAACCACTTCGCCAAACAACAATGCGCTCAGGAACGGCATCCGCCGATACTGACCGAAACGCCTTGAGACCCGCTTTCCCCGTTCGGGCAAATTGCACGCACCCGATTACATGATAGATCAGACATGCGAACCGCAATGGGAGGGAAGGCGCAGGCATGATCAAGCACGGATACTTCTACTGGAACGAACGCCGCACACATAAGCCGGCAGAATTCCGCAAGTTCTACGAAGACACGCTCGGCTGGACGTTCAAGGACATGCCGATGCCAGACGGCTCCTCCTACGCGCTCATCGTCGATGGCGATCAGAATATCGGCGGGCTCATGGACCTCTCCCAGAGCCCTGAGCACAAGGACGTGCCGGAAGGCTGGTGCGCCTTCATCGCGGTCGACGACATCGACGCGCGCTTCGCGAAAGCCGAAGAGGCAGGCTGCAAGGTCCTCGCGCCGCCATTCGATGTCCCCGGAGTCGGGCGGATCGCCATGCTCATGGAACCCGGCGGCGCCGAAATCGGCTGGATGACGCCGCCGGATATGGAATAGGCGTCACTCAGACCGGCTTGTGACACACGGCCTCGATGTTGTGTCCGTCCGGCCCCAGCACGAACGCGCCATAATAGTGCGGGTGATACGGCCTCACGCCCGGACCGCCATTGTCCAGTCCGCCAGCCGCGATCGCTGCAGCGTAGAACGTATCCACCTGCTCACGGTTCTTCGCTTGAAACGCAACGTGCACGCTCTGGTTCAGCGCAGGCTCGTACTGCCCCAACCAGAATTGCGGCTCGTCCATGCCTTCGGCGCCATATCCATACGCCGGGTTTCCTCCAGCCATTTCCGCCGGCAATTCCATGATCACGCCATACCCCAACGGCTTCAGCGCCGCGTCAAAGAACGCCTTCGCCTTGCGCACATCGGCGACAGGCAACGTCATGTGATCGATCATCTGTATCTCCCTCATCAGAACGCACGCACCATCGCACGCGCGTCCTGACAGGGATGTGTCAGCAACTAATCCTTGTAGATCAGGATCGTCGGGATCGCTCCATGGCGGCCACAGAACTTCGGAAACATGTTCTGGAACGCCCACACGGCGTCCAGGAACAACCTGCCGCGCCACGTATCGCCAACATGCGCGCGCATGAACTCATTGCTCAACACGCGAAACGCATCCAGCTCATAGCGGAACGGCCAGTCCTGGGATCTGAACCAGTCAAGGTTCTGCGGCTCGTGCCGGATCGACGGCGTCTTGCTTTCACTCTCCGCCGCCCCCTGCGGTGAACGATACCCGGTCAGGAACCGCGTCACTTTCTCCAGCCGCGCCTCCAAAGGCGAGTACGGCCAGCGATAGACCACCACGCCGATCCCACCCGGTTTCAGCACACGCCAGACCTCCTTGAACGCCTGCGCCTGCAACTCGATCGGGATCTGGTAGATCACATGATTGCATGTCACCGCGTCCATCGAATTGTCCGCCAGCGGCAGATCGGTCAGATCGCCCTGCAGGCAGACGCCGCGATCGCCGAGCTTCTTCTTGGCCGCCTGCAGCCCAAGCACCGACAGGTCCACACACACCCGTTTCTCGAACGCGCGGTCATACTCCCTCAGCGCTTCATGCGGGATGGCGCCGCCCCCTGCATCCAGCAGATACTGACCGCCCTTCCGGAAATACTTGTTGAGACGCCGGATGCATTTCTGCGTGTGGGCCAGCGATGCTGCCCGCGTATCGACGAAGAACTTGGTGTCCTGAAACAGCTCGCCGTCTTCCGCCCATCCCCCGGAATCATAGAAGTCGCGGATATCCGTCTTGCCGTCCCCGGCCGGCGCCTCGTGCCGGTCGTCGGCTTCCTCCGGTATCAGACAGGCGACACCCTTGCGAACCGGAAACGTCTTCTCGCTGTCGACCGCCTTCAGACGGTCGTCGCTTTCCGGCTCCAGTTTCTCGTGCGTGCCCGGAGACCGCACAATCTCGATATCTTCCCCCAGAACATTATCAGTCGAAGCATTCATGACCGTTCTCAAAACTCCCGCCTCAGGAGCGACCGCGAAAAGCGCGATCGGCCGGGCGCCAGCATCAAGCTCGCAGGAAGAGAACTGGTTCCGGGGGCCGGGAGCGGCCGTAACGAAAACAATGAAATCTTCCGACGAAACGATCCGCACGCGCGGGCCAACAGGCTCGCGGCGGCGGCGTACCATTCGTCAGAAAATCAAATCAGAAGGCGGACCTTCAGGTCATATAACGGAAGGTTCAGAAGGAGAAGAAGTTAATTATTACTGCAAAGACCTCAGAAAACTAGGACG
>JBHIWT010000134.1:0-9561 GCA_041987265.1 Hyphomonadaceae bacterium | reverse complement strand
GGTTCCCGCCAATTGTGTCTACCGGTCCCCTACTTATGCGTGCTCTAACCACAGTCGGATTTAACCCGGACCCCCCGGACCCCGCCGAATTTTCCCTCTGTTTCCTCGGCTTTGAGCGCGACCGGCACCCGGACCCCAACCCGGACCCCGCACGGACCCCAACCCGGACCCCGCACGGACCCCAACCCGGACCCCGACGCAAAAACGGCGCTGCGCGCGCTCCTGCGATCACCGGGGTCCGGGTACTGCCCCGGACCCCTAGAAGGGGATCTCCTTCTGCGCGTCGGGCCGGTCGGACAGCAGCCACACGCCGCGATACACTGGCGGCTCCCGCAGTCCGGCGGCCTTGTTGATCCAAGCGCCCTTGCCAGAGCGAACCGGGTAGTTGGTCTCCAGTTTCTGGGTCAACTTCGCCTTAGTGAGCGGGTGCGATCCGTTGTCGTCGCACCAGTCCCGGTACTTCTGGTAAAGGCGGTCCTTGCGAACCGACGCGTCCGGATGGATCTCGCATTGCTCATCTAGGAACAGCGTCAGGGGCGACGCGGCGGCCCGGGTGGCGGCGATCACTCGCTCGCCCGAGGCAGGCTGGCGGATCATCCCGCCTTCCTCGCGCAGGAGTCGCCAGCCATCCATCGCCCAACGAAGGATGGCGCCGCGCTCCGCCCGCAGCTTGTCGCGCAGATGCAAGTCTTCCTTGCCCGAGAAGCTCCGCGTCATTGGCAGGACGATAAGTCGGCGCAGCAGCGCTCCGGTGTCGTCAGCCAATTCCAGCGGTTCGTTAGTTTGAATGACGATGCGGGTCGTTAAGACCCCCTGCCAAGCATCCTTCCACTTGCGGTCCACCGTGAAGTAGTCTTCGCCGGTGATGCGGAGCAACGCGTCAGTGATCGCCGACTTGTCTACACCGCGGCCATCCAGCCGCGCCTCGGACAAGAGCATCAGCAGCTTCCCGACGGCGGGTTGAAGGGTGAAGTTGGACGCGATGTTGCGAAGGGACGGCGAGCACACGTTCGCCTTCCCAAGCACCTCCGTCATCACATCGCCTATCGTGCCCTTGCCAGAGCGAGGCGGACCCATCAGCTGGAACATGCGCTGCATGCTTGTGTCGGGCGTGAGCAGATATCCGAAGATGCGCTGAAGCGCGGCGATGCAATCCGGGTCATCGTCCCAGATGCTGTCGAGGAAGCGAAGCCACTCAGTTGGCTCACCGACGTCGGCTACGTAGTCATAGTCGACCGAGTTGAGGTTCACGTAGCTCGGCGTGTGCGGATGCACCTCGCCGGTCTCCAAGTCGATCAAGCCATTGGCGCATGACAGGACGTGCGCGGCCACCGGCTCGCCGTCCCACGCCGGCAGGCCGCCCAGACGCCGAGCGCGCAGGGAGATCGCGTGGTACAGGACATTCTGCACCACGCCGATGCTTGGCGTCATCCCTTTGGCGGCGAGCCACTGGGAGACCTCTGATTGCATGAGATCGCGGTGCTCTTCTTCCCAATGCGGTCCCATCCACCTGAACCATTCGCTGTTGTGCCGGATCAACTGCCGCTCACCCACGAAGGACCGCGCGAGTTTCCACGTGCTGGGCAGGGTGACTTCACTCATCGGAACCTCCCTTCGCCAGGAAGGAACCGATCTGCCGCAGCGCATGAGCCTCCGGATTACGGCGTGGGACATAGCGGCCTTTCACCTTGGCCCAGTGCGCGCGGTGCGAGACGCGGTTTGTCTCGCCCATCTCCGCCGGGAGCAGCAACAAGTCGCGGATCAGCTCCGCCGGCACGCCGTCTCGGACGCACGCGCCGACAAAGGCCCACTCGTGTTCGCTCCGAGACGCGAACGGCGCGCCCTCGACGTCGGTCGGGTCATCCAGCAACCGCAGCGCCCACGGCGGGAGGACTTCCCAGAGTTGGTCCAGCCGCACGTCTTCTCGGGCGGTGAGTTTCAGCGATGCAGGTCTGCGACAAGGGCCGGGCTCAAGTCGGTCGACCTCGGACAGGGGCAGGGCAGACTCCCAGCGCGAGGCGACGACCTCGCACATGCGGTCGTTGCGGTCGGCCTTGCGGTTCCTGGTCCCCGGCAGCCGGAAGATATGCTCGCAGGAGTGCGTGCTGTCCGGCGTCAGGTCTTCAAACTCGGACTGAAGCCAGACGGCTATCGCCTCGCCATCGGTCGGCGTCGTTGGCTCCGAGAGCCGCCACATGGCCTGCCAGCCGCCGCCCGTGAAGGCGACATAGGTCGGCGGCCAATCCAACCGCTCCTGCAGCTCACGCGCGATTTCCGGGTCCGGGTCATCAATGTCGAGGAAGACGGCGTTGACCCGAGCGACGTCCCACTTCTTGCGGGATCGACCAGATAGCCGACCACGCTTCGGCGTGTTCGCAAGGAAGTAGACGCAGCCTTCTTGGTTGGCTCGCAGGACGGCGGCCACCGCCTCGTCCAAGTCACGGAAGGTCCACCCGGCCCAGTGAGTGGCGGGGCAGATGTGCCACGGCGACCCGATCGCGATGAGGAACTCACGTACCTTATGTTCGTCGGCGGTCAGAGCTAAACTCGGCGTGTCCTTGGGAAGGGACTCCGCGTTCAACCCCGCCGAGGGCTCGGTTCTCTCGGCGGGGTTGCTCATTTCTGCGCCCCCCGCTTTCGGCTAGTCAGCCAGTCATCGACGTCAGATCGCCGATACACAACTCGGCGCCCGACCTTCTGATAGGGCGGCCTGTCGGCTGCGCCGAGCGAGCGCCCGACCTCAAAATATGAGATCGAGAGTCCTGTAAGCTCAGCAACCTCTTTGGTGCTTAGGTAGTCCTGACCGCGTTCACGCGGCTCGGAGAGTAGAGTGGCCAACTCTTCGCGCACGATGGCGCGCACGGCCTCGTTCATGTCCATGTTCGGACTCCGACTGAAACTTGTGGGGTTCAGTCGGCGCTGGCGGCTCGTCGGGCGAAGCCCGCTGCTCAGCTTTGGGGACCCTTTAACCCGAGCTCTGATGTGTGTTTCCACACGGGTCCGTGCCGGAGTGAGTCGGATTCCACGATCTATCCCTGCCCCTGCCCAAAATGGGACTTACGCGGGTCTTACGTGCCACTCGATGGGAAGATAGGCGAATACGATGCGAACTTAAAGTCCGATCCTTTTCGCGATTTCATCACCGATGCGTTGCGCCCACAGGGCGACAGTCTCGGGCGGGATGTTTCGCTGACCGTAGACGTCGGTCACGCCCCGGCTCTCGCGGTGGTTCATCAGCTTCTGCACGACAGGGAAGGGCGCGCCGACCTCGACCTCGGCCACGTAGCGCCAGTGGTGACGCAGGGCGTGCTCTGAACACAGGCCGCGCAGCGATGGCGGCTTCGGGTTGGAGATGTGTCGTCCGGGGACATTGCCGGGGAATATCCAGTCATCAACCTGTGGCAGTCGCACAATCGCCTCCAACGCCTGCGTGCAGACTGGCAGATCAAAGGCCCGCGTTCGTCCGCCCTTGGGCTGGGGCAGGTGCAGCCAGCCATTTCTGAGGTTGCTGTGTCTCGCCGTCTTGGCGTCATTTTCCCGCAGCCCGGTCAGCGCAACGAGCAGCCAATATGTGCGCACGATCTCAGACTCGGCGCGCTGAATGCTTTCCCACCACTTGGCGGGGTCGCCCATCGGGCGGCGCTTCGATGGCTCATCTATTTTCCAAAGCCGGATGCTCTCGCCCGGCCAAGGGTCTTGCGTGGCCGTGCGATGGATCGTCCCGAGGTGGCGGAGCACATCGTTCGCCGCGTGTTTGGAGCCGCGACCGACCGTCGTGTGCACTCGGGTCAGGTCCGCGTGCGTTATCGTCGTCAGCGGACGGTTCATCCAGTCGCCGACGTGCTTCTTGAGTTGACGGCGACGGTTCTCGACGGTGCCCTGCGATCCGCCGTTCAGCAGGCAGCGCTCTGCCCAGAGTTCGATGGCCTCGGCCAGAGTGACCGCGCGCACGCTGCGCCCCCGCTGGGCAAGATCGGCGGCCCGGTCGCGCGCGGCGCGCAGGCTGAGGTCGGGCCAGCGGCCGAGAGTCATGCGAGCGCCCCCGCTGCGTTGGAACACCCAAGCCTTGGTGCCCGTCTTGCCGACCCGACAGCCGAGGCCGGGGTTCTGCCGACACCAATGGAGACCCTCCTTCTGGGGTCGGTCCATCCACGCCTCGGTGAGCGTCATCGTGCTTCGTGCCATTCCGGATAACTTCCCACGCAACTTCTGTGCTAAAGGCAAGTATAGCTCCGAATGGCATAATGCCTAGTAAATCAGTGCACTAATGGCGAGGACTAGTCCCAAAAGGGCCACGGTTGTACGTTGCCAAGGTTGGGGTCGTGAGTTCGAATCTCATCGCCCGCTCCATTTTTTCGCTGATTAGCTTGCAGAATTTGGTGCCGGCGGCGGGCATGGGATTGCCTGGCGTGTTGTGCGCTGCCGCGGCTTTGATCGGCGACACTTCTTAAATGCGATCGACAGAACCAGGATCCGGGCAGATTGGCTCTCGGTGTCAGCGGGATAGTCCGCTGCCGCTGCGTCAGTTTTTGGCTGGTTCGTCCAGCCGGAACATGCCGCCAGCTCCCGCGCAGAGCCGATTTGCGCCTGATTTGCAGGAATGTGACACCGCGAGCAAAATTGGCTGGATAAGCTTGTTTTTTTCGCTGTACTGGATTAGCGTCCAAAAATGACACCGGTGACATAACGGGGTGGCCGTCCTGGCCAATTCCGAGGATAGCAAACCGGGGGAGGAAAAAATGACGAATGCCAACTGGGCCGGCTGCGTGGCCGGCGTCTCAATTCTTGCTTTGATGGCTGGAGCGCCTGCGGCGATTGCCCAGGAGGCCGGCGCCGCCGATTCCGAGCGGATTGTCGTTACTGGTTTTCGCGAAAGCCTGAGCCAGGCGCTGGAGACAAAGCGCGAAGATACCGGCGTGGTCGACGCGATCGTCGCCGAGGATATTGCGGATTTTCCTGACCTGAACCTCGCGGAGTCGCTGCAGCGGATCCCAGGTGTGTCGATCGATCGTCAGGCGGGCGAGGGTCGCCGGATCACGGTTCGTGGCCTTGGCGGCAACTTCACCCGGGTGCGGATCAACGGAATGGAAGCGCTCGCCACCAGCGGCGGTTCTGACGCTTCCGGCGGCACGAACCGCAGCCGCGGGTTCGACTTCAACACGTTCGCCTCCGAGCTGTTCAACGAGTTGGTCGTGCGCAAGACGCAGTCTGCGTCGGTGGAAGAGGGCTCGCTTGGCGCCAACGTCGAACTGAAGACCGCCCAGCCATTCGATTATGGCGCAGGCCTGACGATGTCGGCCTCGGCGCAGGCGGCCTACAATGACCTCTCGGAAGATACATCGCCGCGCTATGCCGGCCTGTTATCGTGGACGAACCCGGAAGAGGATTTTGGTTTCCTCGTTTCGGCGGCGTATGGCGACCGCCTCATCCGCGAGGAAGGCTTCTCGACTGTTCGCTTCGATGATTTCGGTACGTTCGGTTCGGTGTCGGGCGTTCCGTGTACGGGCAGCCCGTTGCCGGCGGATTGCGACGCCGTTCGCAATTCCTATTACGCGCGGATCCCGCGCTATGGTCGATTGGACTATGATGTCGAGCGCCTCGGCATCACGGCGTCGGCTCAGGCGCGCCTGACGCCGCAGACCCTGTTCAGCTTCGATGCGCTGTATTCGAAGTTCGAAGGCACGCGCGAAGAGGAATTCCTCGAAGTGTTCGTCCGCGGCAATACGGGCGGCATCGACCTGACCGATTTCTCGATCAACAGCGACGGCGTGCTTGAGCGCATTGTCGCCAATCTCAACCCTGCCGGCGGCGGGCTTGTCCCGGCGCGCAGCGAGCATCGTCGCGATGAGCTGGGCACCGAGTTCAAGCAATTCACCGCCAAGCTGGAGCATGAGTTCAGTGATCGCATGCGCGGCGAGGTCCTGGCCGGCACATCTGAGTCGGCGCTGGAGATCCCGGTTCAGGCAACGATCTTCTTCGACGCTGCAAATCCGGTGACCGGCTACGTCTATGACTTCAGTCAGGGAATGGAGACGCCGTTCATCGATTTCGGTTCGCTCGATGTGACCGATCCTTCGGCATTCCTGTTCACGCAATATCGCAACCGTCCGCAGGGCGTCGACAACACGTACGACACTGTGCAGGCGAGCATCGAATATGACCTGAATGATTCGGTGACGTTGAGCGGCGGCGTCAGCTGGAAGAAGTACGAGTTCCTGACACAGGAAGCCCGTGCGGAAGGCAATGTGGCCGGGCTGCCCGGCTTCACTGCGGCCGTTCCGGTGACGGACGCGATCGCCAACCTGGTGACCGGTTACGGTTCGAACCTTGATGTGCCTCCGGGTGTCGATCTGAGCTGGGTGACGCCGGACCTGGATGCGGCGTTCGCGCTGATCGACATCTTCAACATCGATCCGGTCCGTCGCGACCAGGATACGCGCGGTGTCGAGGAAGAAGATACCGGCGCATTCGCGCAGCTGAACTTCGACTCCATGTGGGGTTCGATGCCGGTGCGCGGCGATGTCGGCGTTCGCTATGTCGAGACGAAAGTCGCTTCGACCGGGTTCCTGAGCGGATCACAGGTGACCATCGATCGCGAGTATGAGGACTGGCTGCCCGCAGCGAATATCGTTCTTGAACCTGCGGCGGACTTCCTGGTTCGTGGCGGTATTGCGAAGGTGATGTCGCGGCCTGCGCTGGGTAACCTGACGCCGGGCGGCAATATCGATACGTTCAACGGCCCTCCGTTCTCGATCAACCAGGGCAACCCGGGTCTCGATCCGTTCCGTGCAACGAATTACGACCTGTCGTTCGAGTGGTATTTCGACGAGGAATCGCTGCTCGCGCTCGGCCTTTTCTACAAGGACATCGATTCGTTCTTCACTAATTCCGACACGGTCGAGACGACGTTCAGCCAGACGGGTATTCCGGTCAGCGCATTGTCGCCGACCAGTCCGCTGGCTCAGGCGATCGCTGCGGGCCAGGATCCTGCCGTCGAGATTTCGCAGGTGCTGAACGGAAGCGACGCGTCGCTGCAGGGCCTGGAACTGGTTTACCAGCAGCCCTTTACATTCCTCCCTGGCGCCTTGAGCGATTTCGGTTTTGTCGGGAACTACACGTATGTCGACTCTGACGACGTGATCGGATTCTCGCCGAATGCGTTCAACGCCACGATCTACTACGAGAACGGCCCGTTCGAAGCGCGTCTGACGGGCGCCTATCGCGACGCGTACCAGACGACGCGGCCGAGCTCGAGCGGACGCACCGAGGGGCGGGAGGAACGCGGCGTTGCTTCCACCTTCAACCTCGACATGTCGGCTTCGTTCAACGTGACGGACAATTTCGAACTGACGTTCGAAGCGCTGAACCTGACGGACGAGTACGAACACCAGACGTTTGACCGACTGGACCTTGTGACCCTGTATCATCACACGGGCCGCAACTTCCTGTTCGGCGCGCGGTACACATACTGACGAGCGTATACTTCCTCTGCGACCCTGCTTTCTGAGCGCGTCGCTATTGTCCCGGAATGGTCCCTCCCTTGGCTGTTCCGGGATATTTTTTTGTCGGAAGCTGGTGGACGGGGACCTGTGGTGCGGGAGCGGTATTGGGCGCCGTCACAACCTGGCGCGCAGGAATGCGCAGCGCGCGTCGTTGGCTGACAGGTTCAGATTGAGTGGGAGGTCACTCGTCGAGCGGTTGGGCCGCGACGAAGCGGACGGCGATGTCGGCAAGTCCTGCCATGCGGACAATGGCGTGCTGGCCGATTTCCACTTCATGGACGCCGGTCACGGCGCCGCTCGAAATGAGCATACCCGACTTCAATAGGAGTCCGCGCCGCGCGGTGTTCTCCAGCAGGAAGCGGAAGGATTCCAGCGGCCCGCCCGGTATGCTGTCGGGGGCGGCGGACCCGGCTTCCGCACCGTCGATGATCGTCTGCATTTTCCAGTCCGCAAGCGGGAAGCTGTGCCAACCGGGAAGGGGCTCGCCGAGGATCAGGCCGTGATTGTTGCCGAAGTCGGAAATCGTGACGAGCGAGCCGGCATCATTGATGCCGGGGAAGGGGCTTGAGGCGATTTCGACGCCGAGGCGAACGGTCGAGACCATCTCGCGCGCTTCATCGATCGTCCAGTCGAACTTGTCGGCAGGCGCATCGGCGCCGACCACGAGAATACATTCCGCCTCAACGGCTGCGAAGCCGTCGGCGAAGACAGGCATGTCGATGGTTTTGCCTGATGCTGTTACGACCCGTTCCTTGAAGACCGGACCAGAGAGCCGGTCCGCGCCAAGTCGCTGCGCGGCCTCTCCAGTGATGCGCCCGACCTTCCAGCCGGCGATTGCAGTCGGCCAGAGACCGATCGCATCGTTCTGGATCCGGTAGGCTTCATCCAGCGATTGCGGGGGCGCGCCGGGATAGTCGGCGAGCGCGGTCGCCGCGCGGCGCGCGGTGACGAAGGCGAGCGCTCTCGGGTCTGGCTTGGGTCGGTTGTCCTGGCCATTATCATCCCACATTTCAAAGACCTTGTTGCGCCGACGACTGAAACATGGACATTAGAGGAAACCGGTGTCATTTTCAATTGAAGTCAGCGAGAAAGCCGCACCCACAGGTCAGCGGCCAGGCAGGAGGAAACCCGACGTGCAACACAATACCGCACCTGTGCGCAGGCGTTTGCGCAGCTTCTGGGCGGGGGGTCTCGCCTGCGGCCTGATGGCGTTGTCCGGCTGTTCGCAGCTGTCGGCCGTCGCGCAGTCGCCTTCACCACAAGCCGGATCAGCGGAAGCGGAGGTTGCGCGGCGCACCGAGAAGGTCTGGGAACATGGGGCGCCGAGCTGGGCGGCCGGAGTGACGGATGGCGGCCGGGGCGGGCGGGTTATCCGCGTGACAAATCTTGAAGCGTCCGGCCCGGGATCGTTCCGCGCAGCGCTGGAAGCGGAAGGGCCCCGGATCGTGGTTTTCGAGGTTGGCGGGATCATCGACCTTGGTCGCAGTACCGTGGTGGTGAGGAATCCGGAACTGACGATTGCGGGGCAGACGGCGCCTTCGCCTGGCGTGACGCTGATCCGCGGCGGGATCGATGTACGTGCGAATGACGTGATCATCCAGCACCTCCGGATTCGTCCCGGCGATGTCGGCGAAGCGCGGGGAACAGGATGGGGCGAGGATGCGATCTCCACCGTTTCTGCGCACAACGTGATCGTGGATCACTGCACGCTGACTTGGGCGACCGATGAAAACCTGTCGTCGTCCGGTCCGCGGTTTACCGGCGATACGCCGGCGGAATGGCGGGAAGGAACGTCCAAGAACATCGTGTTCAGCCACAACCTGATCGCTGAGGGACTTGCTGACTCAACGCATCCGAAGTTCGAACATTCCAAAGGGTCGCTGATCCACGACAACATCAGCAACATAACCATTTTCGGCAATCTGTATGCGCACAATTACGAGCGGAACCCTCTGTTCAAGGGCGGCGTGCACGGCGCGGTGATCAATAACCTGATCTATAATCCGGGCCCGCGGGCGGTGCATTACAACCTGCAGGGGCTGGAGTGGGGCGATGTCCC
>JBHIWT010000133.1:0-9614 GCA_041987265.1 Hyphomonadaceae bacterium | reverse complement strand
TAAACTTAGGCAACAACTGCACTTTGATATATCACCCTAACCACACGTAAATATTCTACCGGCATGCTACCTTTTGGAAGCACATTGCGGGCCGGGTCTGTTACCGTCGCCTTTCCCGTGTAGTGTGTACATGTATTCAGTCGGAGGATTACATGCGTCCCGAAGCTTGGTTGTCTTCGGCAGCTCTTTTTGCTGCTCTCGTTCTGCCCCTCAGCGCCACCGCCCAGACCCCAGAAGAAGATAGTCCACGCGTTCTGCAATCGGCCGCCGCCGCCTACGCAGAGTACCAGGGCGAAGTATCCAACATCTCCAAGAAGCCGCTCGGCGGCGAAAAGGAACTCGACACCGCGCTCGACACGTTCGGCGGTCAGAACGCCAACCAGCTTTCGTCGGGCTGGATCTCCTATTCGGCCCTCATCGCTTCGCAGAACGAAGAGTTCGCAGCCTCCATCCGCGACATTGACGGCTTCTACGGCCGCGACCGCGTGATGACCGGCATGCGCAACGATGTCGGCTACGCCCGCACGCTGCCCGGCGGCGAAAACGCCCTCCAGATGGCGCTCGCCGTCAACCAGAAGGACGCCGGCCGCATCTCCTCCGCCGCCGCCTTCGTCAAGGATCAGGCCTACAAGCTGCAGGATGTCTCCTGGGGCAAACAACGCCTTCGCAACGCCGACGCGACCGTCAACAAACTGAAGGTCTCCTCCACCACGGTCCGCCCGATCGCTGACGCCGCGCAGAAATTCTTCGCCACGCCGGACCTCGATATCGTACTCGCTTCGGCCAACGCGACCGCCCATCAGGAATCGGTCTGGGACAAGATCTCGCTCTTCACCGCTTCGGCCCCGGCCGCCGCGCTGTCGACCATCCAGCCGGTCACCACGGCCCAGCACACCAGCATGCGTGTTGATCCGCGCCGCGAAGGCACCGCCAACCGCATCGTGACGCTCGCCGCCTTCCAGGTCCTCGACGCCGCCAAGACCAATGAGTCTGACGTCAAGGCCGCCATGAAGGACCGCCCGACACACGATTGCATCGACTGGAGCCAGGTCCAGCTCCGTGCCTGCGTCTCGGCCGCCTACACCCGCGCCGACCTCTCGTTCTGCCTCGCCGAACACGCGATCGGCGACCAGGGCGCCTGCTTCGCCGGGGTCACCAAGTAAGCTTCGGGAAGTAAGCGTCACCAAGTAATCAAGCGAACCCATCGCCCGCCAAGGAAAGGCCCGCCGGTGCACCCCAGCCCGGCGGGCCTTTCATTTGTACGCGCAAGCGCCGCCACACGCATCGATGTGACAAGCCTCAACGCCTGCGCCACAATCTGCGCATGCAAGTTGACCTGCCCGACACGCAGCGCCGTGCGACGAAGCGTGACTGGAAACAGCTCGGCGACATCACCGGCGAAGCCTTCCGCGACGACCCGGTGAACCGCTGGGTCTTCCGCTCACCCGGTGCGATCCGCTCCATGTTCACCGTGCTTGGCCGGGAAATGTATATCCGCCACGGTCATTGCTACCTTGTAGGCGATGAAGGCGCGACGATGTGGTTGCCGCCCGGCGCAAAGGCCGAACCGTCACAGTTCGGCCTCCTCCATTTCGTCCTCGGCCAGCTCGCGAATGGAACGCCCGGCGCAATCGGCCGCGGCATGGCGCTCTCCGAAACGATGGCCAGATGGCACCCGAAAGAGCCGCACGCCTATCTCTTCTCGATCGGCACACGCCAATCCGCCCGCGGCACAGGACTGGGCAAGGCTCTGCTCGCGCCCGTGCTCGCCGCCTGCGACCGCGAGGGCGTGCCGGCTTACCTTGAAAACTCCAACCCGGCGAATTCGGGCTTCTACGGCGCACACGGCTTCGAACCGCTTGGAACATTCACAGTCGGCGATGGCGGCCCGATCATGGAGCCGATGTGGCGCACGCCGCGCACCGCCGCCTGATACGGCCTTGCCTCCCGCTCAATCGCACGCCACATCCCCACCATGACCACGCCGCACCCCATCGCCGACATCGCCGCCGAGATTCGCGACGAGTTTGAATTCCTCGACGACTGGGAAGCCCGTTTCCAGCACATTATCGACATGGGCAAACAGCTCCCGCCCCTCGCCGACGACGACTTCTCGGAAGCAAACAAGGTGCGCGGCTGCGCGTCCCAGGTCTGGCTCATCGCCGAGCCCGCCGATGACGACCGCATCATTTTCCGCGGCGCCTCCGACGCCATGATCGTCTCCGGCCTGGTCGGCATTCTCCTGCGCCTCTTCTCCGGCCAGAAAACCGGCGACATCGCAGCCTTCGACGCCGAGCAATTCTTCACCGACATCGGCGTCGCCGAAGCGCTCACGCCCCAGCGCTCCAACGGCCTCAAGTCGATGCTGGCGAAGATCCGCGCCGAAGCGGGCGCCTGAAACACGGGAATCCAGAGCCCCTGCACTCGCCCCTGAACTCACTGCGCATATAATAAGTATCCCCGATCCGCCCGCCGGCGCGAACGACTCGCGCCCACAGGGAAAACGCCCCAACTCGTCCGGTTTTTCTGGAAATCGCGCGCGAGATCGTCCAATCAGGATGACGTTGGGATGACGGCTGCGAGTCGGCGCATGCGACCCGCGCGAGCAACAGGAGGCGGACAATTGATCTACCTGCCCGGCCTCGCGCTCGCCCTCGCCGCGCTCTGGTTCGCCCTGTCCGGAGAGACCGGCGTCCTCTTCCTGTTCTTCGGTCTGCTTTCTGTGCTGGCGTCGATCTGGCTCGCCGCGCGCCTTGAAATCATCGATCGCGACGCGTCGCCCTGGCATCGCCTGCCGTCGCTCCTGCTCTACCATTTCTGGCTGCTCTGGCAGATCATCAAGTCCAACATCGAAGTCATCGCCTCGGTGCTCAATCCCACAAAAGCAGTCGATCCCGGCACCGTCGACCTTGACCTCTCCTGCCGCTCCGACCTTGCGAAAACCACCTTCGCAAACTCCATCACGCTCACTCCCGGCACCGTCACGATCGACATCGACAAGGGCGTGATGACCGTTCACGCGCTGAACAAGACCAACGCCACGCCGCAATCCTTCGCCCAGATGGAACGCCTCGCCTCGCGCGCCTCCGACGGCGCAGCCGGCGCGATCACGCCTGACCGCAGGCGCGGCGAACGGCGCGCGGAAGGCGGCGTGCCCGGACGCCGTCAGTCCGAACGCCAGTCCTCAGAGCAGGAGGAGTAGTCCCATGCTCCTCGGCGCCACGGCGGCCATCCTGGTCGCGATGATCCTGATGCTCGCGCGGGCCTTCATCGGCCCAAGCAATTACGACCGCATCCTCGCCGCCAACTCTTTCGGCACCAAGGTCGTGCTCTTCATTGCAGTAATCGGTTTCCTGTTCGGCCGCCCGGCCTTCATCGACATCGCCATCGTCTACGCACTGATCAACTTCGTCACCACGATCGCCCTGATGAAGTTCTTCCGTTACAGCTCGCTGCAGGCCTCGCTCTCCCATCGTCGCGTCGGCGAGGAGGCCTCCGATGGCTGATCTCGTCTATTGGCTCGAACAGATCGGTCTCGGCCTCACGCTCGCTGGCGCTATTCTCTCGGTCATCGGCTCGCTCGGCGTCCTGCGCTTTGGCGACCTCTACACCCGCCTGCACGCCGCATCGATCACCGACACCGGCGGCGCAACGCTGATGCTGCTCGGCCTCGCCCTGACCGCCGGCCTGTCTCAGGAAGCCGTGAAGCTCGTCATTGCGTGGGCCTTCGTCATGCTCACATCGCCAACCGCGTCCCACGCCCTCGCCAACGCCGCCTGGTCGTCCGGCCACCGCCCGAAGGAGCGCCTCCTGGGCGACGGCAAACCAGAACAAAAGCGCGACCTCGGCGAGTTGAACCTCAAGGCGCCGCTCAACGAGGAGGGCGAGGCGACATGACCGACTACGCACCCGGCCTCGACGCCAACACCATCATCAACTTCGCGCTGCTGGCCATGCTGCTCGCCGTGCTCGTAGCGATCGGGCGCACGCGCTCGTTGCTCGCCGCAGTTCTACTGTTGGGCATCTATTCGCTGATCTCGGCGGTCTGGTTCGTCGTCATGGACGCAGCCGACGTCGCCTTCACTGAAGCCGTTGTCGGCGCGGGCGTTTCAACCGCCTTCCTGCTCGGCGCCATCCTGCTCACCCGCAGCGAAAGCCTCACCAAACGCTGGAAGGACATGATCGCCCCCGGCCTCGTCTGCCTCGGCGCCGGCGCGCTCCTCTTCTACGCCGCGCTGGACCTGCCCCTGTTCGGCGACCCGGGCTCGCCCGCAAACGCCTATGTCGGCCGTTACTATATCGAAGAAACCCACCACGAAATCGGCGTTCCCAACATCGTCACAGCCGTCCTGGCCTCCTATCGCGGCTTCGACACGCTGGGCGAGGTCACGGTGATCTTCGCCGCCGGCGTCGCCGTCGCGCTGATGCTCGGATTTGGCGAACGCTCGATGGGCGATCTTCCGCCGGCTCTGCGCTCGCCAGTCATGGAAGCCCTGGCCGAAAGCGATCACCACGTCGTCCTGCGCTCGGTCGCCAAACTGCTCATACCGGTCATCGCCCTCTACGCCTTTTACGTTCAGTTTCACGGAGATCTCGGTCCCGGCGGCGGCTTCCAGGCCGGCGTCGTCCTCGCAGTCGCGGTCATCCTCCACGCCCTGATCTTCGGCCTCGCTGACACGATGGAAGCCATCCCGCCCGAACTCGCCCGCGCATTCGCCGCCCTCGGCGTGCTCGTCTACGCATCCGTCGGCGTCATCAACATGATCAATGGCGGCAACTTCCTCGATTACGACCATCTCTTCCCCCTCGCATTCGAGGCGGGACTTCCCGACTCCCACCATTCCGGCGGCCACCACCACTGGGGCCAGCACTTCGGCATCCTGTTCATTGAACTCGGCGTGCTGTTCACCGTGTCGGCCACCATGGTCGCCATGTTCTACGCCTTCGCCGGGCGCGCCGCCGACGTCGTCTCCGTGGGGTCGCGCGAATGAGCGACGTTCTTGGATACGCCAACTATTTCGCCGTCATCATCCTGATGATGGGCGGGCTCTACGTGATCTTCGCCACCGGCAACCTGATCAAGCGCATGATCGGTCTGGCGATCTTCCAGACATCCGTGGGCCTGTTCTTCATCACCGTCTCGAAGGTCTTCGGCGGCACCGCGCCGATCATTATCGAAGATGACGATCCGGCGATGGCCGACCTCGCCGCACGGCTTGACCCCGAATACTTCGACGCCGCCGCCTACCACGGCGTGGTCTATTCCAACCCCTTGCCTCACGTCTTGATCCTCACCGCCATCGTCGTTGGCGTCGCCACGCTGGCTGTCGGCCTCGCCATCGCCGTGCGCGTGCGAGAAGCCTACGGAACGGTCGAACGCGAGGAGATCGAAAGCAAGGACCGCATCCGCCACGGTAACGAAGACCCGATGGAAGACACCTCAGGGAGCGACGCGTGATCGACTTCGCTCACCTCTATGTCGCGCCGCCCGAACTGGCGCGCCACGCCGCCGCGCTCCTCGTCCTCGGTCCGCTCGTCGCATCCTGCGCCGCAGCCTTGTCACCGCGCTCGCGCTGGGCGTGGATCATTTCCATCGCTGCATCCGCCTTCTCGTTCTGGATGGCTCTGGCCCTCACCGGCGAAGTCGCGCGGGAAGGGACCATCGTCTACGCCATGGGCGGTTTCGAACCACCCTACGGCATCACCTTCCGCATCGACGCGATGGGCGCGCTGTTCGCACTGCTGATCTCCAGCATCGCAACCCTCTCCGCGCTCTATTCCGGTTACAGCCTCAAGGCCGAAATCCGCGAAGGTAAACAGACGCTGTTCCAGGCCGGCTTCCTGCTCTGTCTCGCCGGCCTCCTCGGCATGACCTCCACGGGCGACGCCTTCAACGCCTTCGTCTTCCTCGAGATTTCCTCGATCGGCACCTATGCGCTGATCGGCGTCGGCGCCAGCCGCGACCGCCGCGCACTTCCCGCCGCCTTCAACTACCTCATCCTCGGCACGATCGGCGCGACCTTCTACGTCATCGGCGTCGGCTTCCTCTACGCCGCCGCCGGCACGCTCAACATGGCCGACCTCGCCCAGCGCCTGCCAGACCTCGAACAGAGCAGGGCCGCCGAAGCCGGCTTCGCCTTCATCATGGTCGGGCTCGGCCTCAAGGCGGCGATGTTCCCGCTCCATGGCTGGCTCCCCGGCGCCTACGCTCACGCCCCGTCACTGATGAACGTCTTCCTCTCGGCCACCGCCACCAAGGCCGCGATCTACCTGATGGTCCGCTTCGCCTTCGACGTCTTCGAGCCCGGCTCCATCATCGTCGAACGCTTCATGGTGTGGGTCATGGCCCCGATGGCGGGCGTCGCCGCAATCGTCTGCTCGATCCAGGCCATTTTCCAGACCGAGCTCCGCCGCATCCTCGCGTTCTCGTCCGTCGCCCAGGTCGGCTACATGATGCTCGCCATCGCGGTCGGCTCAGCGGCCGGCATCGCCGCAGGCCTGCTTCACCTCACCGCCCACGCCCTGATGAAAGCCGCCCTGTTCATGGCCATCGGCGGCGTCACGCTCTCGGTCTCGGGCCTGCGTCTGTCCCACTTCAACGGCGCAGGACGGACCGCGCCATGGACCATGACGCCCTTCGCCATCGCCTCCTTCAGCCTGCTCGGTGTCCCGCTCACTTTCGGCTTCCTGTCGAAATGGCGTCTCATCGAAGCCACGCTTGAAGGCGGGCGGATCTGGGCCGTCGCGGTCATCGCCGTCGCCTCGATCCTCTCGCTCATCTATGTCGGCCGCATGCTCGAAGCGCTGTTCTTCCAGCCTGCGCAGAAGGGCGAAGACAAGATCCGCGAAGCGCCGATCGGCGCGCTCATTCCGCTCTGGATTCTCGCCGCCGCCACCATCTGGCTCGGCATCGACGGCCGCATCATCGAACAGCTGACAACCGCCGCCGCCAGCGCCGCCGTAGGAGGTTTCGAATGATCGAACCCTCCCAACTGGTCATGGCCGCCCTCGGCCTGCCGCTGCTTGCAGCCCTGGCCACCCATCTCCTCGGCAAGATGCCGGACGCACGCGATGTCATGACGCTCGTCTTCGCGAGCCTCCTCGCCATCACCTGCTGGCTGATCTACAACAACGTCGCCGAGGGCCGCGCGCCCGAATGGATCATCGGCGCGCCGCTGCCCGGTCTTGAACTCGGCTTCCGCCTTGAACCGCTGGGCGCGCTCTTCGCCATGATGGCCTCAGGCCTCTGGGCGATAAACTCGGTCTTCGCCATCGGCTACATGCGCGGCGCCAACGAACGCGAACAGACCCGCTTCTACATCTGCTTCGGCCTCGCCATGTTTGGCGCAATGGGCGTCGCGATGGCGTCCAACCTTTTCACCCTGTTCGTCTTCTACGAAATCCTCACCCTCTCCACCTATCCGCTCGTCGCGCACAAGGGCGACGCTGCAGCAAAGCAGGGCGGACGCACCTACCTCATCACCCTCGTCGGCGCATCGGTCTGCCTGCTTCTGCCGGGCGTCATCGGCGTCTTCGCCTACGCCGGCACCACCAGCTTCATCCCGGGCGGCGTCCTCGAAGGAAAGATCAGCCCCACCGTCGCCAGCGTCCTCATCGCCCTCATCGTCTTCGGCACAGCCAAGGCCGCCTTGATGCCGCTCCACTTCTGGCTGCCGCGCGCCATGGTCGCCCCCACGCCCGTCTCCGCGCTTCTCCACGCTGTCGCCGTCGTCAAGGCGGGCGTCTTCACCCTGCTCAAGACCTCCGGCTACACATTCGGCCCGGTCGTCATCCAGACCGCGCCGATCACCCAATGGCTGCTATGGCTCGCCGCATTCACCATCGTCGTCGCTTCGCTGGTCGCGATCCGCAAGGACGAACTCAAGGCCCGCCTCGCCTGGTCCACGGTCGGCCAGCTCGCCTACATAACCTCCGCAGCGTTGCTCGCCTCCGGCGCAGCCATCGCAGGCGGCGGCGTCCACATGCTCACCCACGCCTACGGCAAGATCACCCTCTTCATGTGCGCGGGCGCCATCTACGTCGCCACCGGCTACAAGTATGTCAGCCAACTGCGCGGGCTCGGCCGCCAGATGCCGATCCTCTTCCTCGCGCTCCTCGCCGCAGCCCTCTCGGTCACCGGCCTGCCGCCCTTCGGCGGGATGTGGTCGAAATACATGCTCGTCACCGCCGCCTTCGAGATGAACCAGCCCGTCACCGCCTGGGCCCTGATCGCTTCGTCAGTTCTCTCCGCGGCCTACCTCATCCCCATCGCCATCATCGCACTGATGCCGCCTGCTGGCGGCGCGCCTTACCAGCCGGTTGAAATCCGGTCCGAACCCATGGTGCGCATCGCCGTCACCGCGCTGGTTGTCACAGCGCTCGGCTCGCTGCTGCTCTTCTTCCTTGCTGACCCCGCAGCCGCGCGCCTCGCCGCCATGAGCCTGCCCACGGGAGGCGTCCAATGACCAGCGAAACACCGACACCGCCAAAGAAGGAAGCCGGCAAGACATCCGCCTCCGACAGCTCCAACGAACACCCCCTGTCAGCGCTGCTGTTCGCCCCGCTGCGCGGCGAAGGCGCCCAGACAACCATTCTCTGGGGGCTCGCAGGCGTCTGCATCGGCCTCGCCATCATGGGCTTCTTCATCGAACCCGGACATCACTTCCCGCTCGAAGCCGTCCCCGTCTTCTATGGCCTCTTCGGCGCCGCCGCGTTTTCCGCAGCCGTGCTATCCGGCTGGCCGCTTGGCAAATGGCTGAGACGCCCCGAGGGCTTCTACACCAGCAAGTCCGCCAACAAGCCGGAAACCGAAGACACAGCAGGGGAGGCCGGCTCCGATGCCTGACGCCCTGCTCGAAATGATGGCCGTCACCAATCCCGGCATCGTCATGATGGCCGCTGGCCTCATCATGTTCTTCGTGCGCGGTTATGCGCCGCGCGCCGCCGTACTCGTCGGCGGCCCCGCGCTCACCCTCGTCACCCTGTTGGCCAGCGGCGGCTGGGGCGTTGACCTGGCGACGCTCGACGTCTTCGGCCTCACCCTCTCGCTCTACCGCATCGACAGCCTGTCATTCATCTTCGGCCTCGCCTTCATCATCGCAGCGGCGTTGGGCGGCATCTACTCGCTGCATCGCGAAGACGGCGTTCAGGACGGATCCGGCATGATCTACGCCGGCGCCGCCATCGGCGCGACCTTCGCCGGCGACCTGATCACCCTGTTCATCTATTGGGAACTCACCGCCGTCGCCTCGGTCTTCCTGATCTGGGCGCGCCGCACGCCCGAAGCATTCGCCTCCGGCCTGCGCTACCTGCAACTGGTGCGCCTGTCCGGCCTGGCCATGCGCTCGGTGCAGCGCCTGCGCGAAACCGTCTACCAGCACGTGCTGCGCCTGCCCATGGCCTTCTTCGACCGCGCCATCACCGGCCAGTTGGTCAGCCGCGTGACCAACGACACCGAGGCGGTCAAAACGCTGTACGTGCAGGTGCTGTTCGTCATCCTCGACAGCTCCATCGTCCTGGTTGGCACCATGGCCGCCATGGCCTTCCTCGACTGGCGGCTGATGCTGATCGTGCTGGCGCTGCTGCCGGCCGTGCTGCTCATCGTCTTTTTGTAC
>JBHIWT010000132.1:0-9616 GCA_041987265.1 Hyphomonadaceae bacterium | reverse complement strand
CTCATCATGGGGCTCTACCAGCGCATCGCCGACGCATCGCCCGACAACGATGAAGCGGCCAACCTGCGCGACTACATCCTTGCCCAGCAACTGGGTTACGCCGATCGCGACCACTACGTCGCCGACGGAGACGCCGTCCCCGTTCCGGTCGCCGAACTCATCGACGCACGCTACATTGATGCGCGCGCCGCAACCGCCTTCGCTCCAGGCGATGAACCGACGCCCGGCGATCCCGGCGAAGTCGTCAACGGCAAACCCGTTATCGACATGTGGGGCCGCGAGGCGAACGACGCGCAGCCCGGCACCACCCACATGTCGTTTGTCGACCCCTACGGCAACGCCGTCTCCTTCACCGCCACTGTCGAAGGCCCGTTCGGCTCCGGCCGCATGGTGCACGGTTTCCTTCTCAACAACGAACTGACCGACTTCTCCCGCAATCCGGAGCTGAACGGCAAGCTGGTCGCCAACGCGCCCGGTCCCGGCAAGCGCCCGCGCTCGTCGATGTCACCCACCATCGTGTTCGACGAAAACGGCGACCTGTTCATGGTCACCGGTTCGCCGGGCGGCAACTCGATCATCGGTTATGTCTCGAAGACGCTGGTCGCCGTCCTCGACTGGGGCATGAAGGCCCAGGACGCCGCCGACCTGCCCAACGTCATCGCCCGCGGCCAGCTCGTGCGCGTCGAAACCGCCACGCCCAAAGGCGAGGAATGGTCGAATTACCTCAGCGACGCGGGCTTCGCCGTCCGCGAGGTACAGGGCGAGAACTCCGGCATCCACATCGTCGTCGCGCGTGACGATCATTTCGAAGGCGCTGCCGACATTCGCCGCGAGGGCGTGGCCAAGTCGCTGACCGACTAGCTCGTCGTCCGGCGGCCGGCGCTGGGCGCGCGCAACAGGAAGGTCGCGCCCTTCTCGCACGTGTGCGCCAGCTCCAGGTCGCCGCCCATGCCGCGCGCCAGCTCGCGCGAAATAGCCAGTCCGAGCCCCGCGCCATCGCGCGAACTCGAGCCCGCGAACGGCTGGAACAGTTTCGGCAGAACACGTTCGGGAATACCCGGCCCCTCATCCGCCACTTCCAGCAGGATCGCGCCGTTCTCGCGCGCGCCGGTGATCCGAACCACACCGCCCTGGTTTCCATTTCCCCGCTCGGTCATCGCCCGCGCCGCATTCCGGCACAGGTTCGAGATGATGCGATGGAAGTGATCCGGGTCGACGCGCGCAGTCAGGTTTTCTGTCGCCGCAACTTCGGCGCGCACGTGCGGCCAACTCTCCAGCGCTTCCTCGACTGCGTCGTTCAGCAACGGAGCCACATCAACGTCCTGCAATTGCGGTCCCGGCGGCTCGGCCTTTCCGTAGCTCAGCGTTGATTCCGCAAGCCCCACGGCCCGCTGGATCGCCCGCTCAAGTCGCGGCGCCGCAGAACGTACGCGCGGATCCTTTGACTGGGCCAATCCCTCGGAGACGATCTGCGCCGTCGTCAGCGAGTTTCGCAGGTCGTGATTGATCTTGGCCACCACCTCGCCAAGGTCCGCCAGCCGCTTGCGCTGCCGAAACGATGCGGACACGGCCTCCCTCATCGCCTTCAACGCGTCGTGAGCCTCGCGCATCTCATAGCTGCCGCTCGCGCTGACATGGCTCTCTGGCCCTTCCGGGGCTTCCCCGAACCGCACGATCGCGCTCGTCAGCTCCCGCATCGGCCGCACGAACCAGCCATAAAGGGCGAAGTAAATGACCGCGCCGACAAACGCCGACACGACCAGCCAGACCAGAAGCAGGTTGCGCGAATAACCGATGAGATCCGCCCGCAATGGCGCTTCGGGAACGATCACCTCCATGTCCTCGTCAGCCGATCTGGCGTTGGAAATGTTGATCTGCAGGAACCGCCCTTCAGGCGCGGTCAGGTTCGAAAACGCGCCGCCAATGGCCGACAGCACGCTCTGTCCGTCGATCTCGACCGGAATGATCGGTCCGTCGATCCGGATCGACGGGGCCAGCACCATTTCCCGGCGGTCTTCGGCAAGGATCACCACCGCCACAACCTGTGCACGATCGAGCAATTCCAGAGACAGCTCATCGCTCACCCGCCCATCCGGCGCGGCCTCGACCGCAAGCGATGCGATCTGCGCAGCCTGCGCGCGTTCGGAAAGCCAGCTGTCACGATAACCGGCGGCCAGCAGCGGATAGATCAGAACCAGACTGGCGAGGATCAGCCCGACAGTAATCAGCAACAGCCGCCCGCGCAGGTCCGAAAAGAAGGATCTGCGCGCCGCTGCGGACACCTGAGCGCCGCCATCGTCTGGTTGGTCGAAAGACATCGCGTTCAGAACGCCCGCCCCTCGCCGGTTCCTCTACCCTGCATGAGTCTCTATCGGATCGGACTTTTTCAGCTTTAACCACCTAGGCGCGCACAATCCGTCGCGCCAGCCTTATGGAAAATCGATAAATGCGCCAAAATGAAGTTTCCGCTTCGGTTTGCAGGCTTCAAGACCTCCCGACGGCTTGACGAACCGGCCCGCAACGGCTAGGTCCGCCGGCTTCCAAGAAAGATAAAGGCGAGCGCCGTGTCCACCAAGAGGACTTTCCAGCCCAGCAACCTCAAGCGCAAGCGGCGCCACGGCTTCCGTTCGCGCATGGCCACCAAGAATGGCCGCAAGGTACTGGCGCGCCGGCGTGCGAAGGGCCGCAAGCGCATCAGCGCTTGATCTCAACCGCCATCGCCGCCCCGCAAACCACTGAAAACCCGGAAATAACCAGCGAAACCGCGCTTCAATGCGTGAAACTGCGCGTGCGCCGGGAATACCTCTTTGTCGCCAGGGGCCTGGACGAACGCCGCCGCAACCTCGTTGTCCAGGCGCGCCGCCATGACCCGGCCCGCGAGGCCGCCGGCCTAGGCTTTACAACCACAAAGAAGGTCGGAAACGCCGTTGTCCGGAACCGCGCCCGCCGCCGCATGCGCGAAGCCGCGCGGGCGCTGATCCCCAGCCTTGGCCTTCCTTCTGTGGATTATGTCTTCATAGCGCGCCAACAGACCGCAGATTGCGCATGGCCCGCCTTGCTTGACGATATGGAAAGCGCATTGGTAAGCCTCCGCGGCCGGATACAAGCTGGCGAAACACCCCAGCGCACGCCCCAACGCGCACGAAAAGCGCGTCCCAAACGACCGAAGGCCTGATCCGATGGAACAGCAAGACCAGCGCAATTTCCTGCTGGCGATCGTCCTGATGTTCGGCCTTCTCATGGGCTGGCAGTTCTTTTTCATCGAGCCGCAGCAACGCGCCGCCCGCGAAGCGCGCGAGCGTGCAGCCGAGGAACAAGCGACGCAGTCCCCCCAACAGCGCGTCCAGGCGAACCTGCGCCCGCACGAGGAAGTCGTCGCCGAGGAAACCAGCGCCAACACCCGGGTCGCGCTGGACACGCCCTCGATCGACGGCTCCATCTCCCTGCGCGGCGCCCGCATCGATGATGTCCGCCTGAAGAACTACTACGAGACCGTCGAGGCCAAGGAGGCCGGCGATCCGTCCGGCGAAGTCGTCCTGATGTCCCCGGATGGGTCCGAACGCGCGTTCTACGCCGTGGTGAACTGGCGCGGCGCCTCCGGCCTGCCCGCCGACAATGCGCTATGGACGCAGACCAGCACCGGCCCGCTCTCTCCCACCAATCCCCTGGACATCCGCTGGCAGAGCGAAACCGTCACGATCGATCGCCGCATCGAGATCGACCAGGACTACATGTTCACGGTCACCGACACGCTCACCAACCAATCCGGCGCCTCGATCGACGTGCAGCCGATCGCATACATGATGCAGAACTCCCTTGAGGAACTGCTGAAACCGCCGCCGCAAGCCCACGCAGGCGCCATCGGCATGTACGGCCCCGACCGCAAGAACCAGACGCGCAAGTACAAGGATCTCGACAAGGGCAAGACCGTCCTTGAAGAGGCCGAAATGGGCTGGATCGGCCTGACCACCAAGTACTGGATGGCGGCTGCCATCCCCGAACAGGGCGAACCCGTCACGATGCGCGCCTCGGCCGACAAGGCCAACGGACGCACCACGTTCCGCGCCGGCTTCTCCGCGACCCCGTACACCGTCGCCCCCGGCGACAGCCTCACCAAGACCACGCGCATTTTCGCGGGCGCCAAGCGCGTCGACGTGCTCGACCGTTATCAGAAGGAAGAAGGCGTCCCCGACTTCACCAACGCGGTCGACTGGTCGTGGCTGTGGTTCATCACCAAGCCGTTCTTCTGGCTCCTGAAGACTTTCGAAGGCTGGTTCGGCGCTTTCGGCTGGGCGATCATGGCGCTCACGGTTTGCGTCAAGGTCGTGTTCTTCCCGATGCAGTGGAAGATGTACGAGGCGATGTCGAAAATGCGCAAACTGGCGCCCGAGATGAAGGCGATCCAGGAACGCTTCAAGGCCGACAAGGCCCGCCAGCAGCAGGAGATCATGGCCCTCTACAAGAAGGAGAAGGCCAACCCCTTGTCGGGCTGTCTGCCGATGATCCCGCAGATGTTCGTCTTCTACGCCCTGTTCCAGACGCTCTCGGCCACGATCGAAATGCGCCACACGCCCTTCGTCGGCTGGATCAAGGACATGTCGGCGCCAGACCCGACCTCGATCTGGAACCTCTTCGGCCTTCTCCCGTTCGATCCCGCCGCCGTGCCGCTCGTCGGCGGCCTGATCGGCGGCGTCGGCCTACTCGCCGTGGGCCTGTGGCCGATCATCTACGGCATAACGATGTTCGCCCTGCAGGGCATGTCGACCCCGCCGACAGACCCGATGCAGAAGGCGATCATGCGCTTCCTGCCGCTGATCTTCCTCTTCATCTTCGCGGGCTTCGCCGCCGGTCTCGTGATCTACTGGTGCTGGTCGAACATCATCACCATGATCCAGCAATACTACATCATGCGGAAGAACGGCGTCGAAACAGAGTTCGACAAGTTCCTCAAGAAATACGTCTTCAAACCCAAGGCGCCCGCCGAGTAGGATTGCCGCTATGGCCGATCCCGATGACGAGCCGCTCTATACCGAAGACCAGATCGAAGCCGGCCGGCTGCTCTTCGCCGGCCCGGTCGATTTCGTCATGGGCGCCGCACGTCTCGACCAGCTTCCCGACGCCGACCGCCCGGAGATCGCCTTCGCAGGCCGCTCGAACGTCGGCAAGTCCAGCCTGATCAACGCCCTCACCGGCCGCAAGACGCTTGCACGTACCTCTAACACGCCGGGCCGCACGCAACAGCTCAACTACTTTGATCTCGGCGAAGGCAGGCTCTATCTCGTCGACCTCCCCGGCTACGGCTTCGCCCAGGCCCCGAAGAAAGCCGTCGACCAGTGGTCCCGCCTCACCATGAACTACCTGCGCGGACGCCCGACACTGAAACGCGTCTTCGTCCTCATCGACAGCCGCCGCGGCGTCGGCGAAGTCGACAAGCAGATCATGAAACAACTCGACGAAGCCGCCGTGATCTACCAGCTCATCCTCACCAAGACCGACAAGCTCAAGGCGAAGGAACGCGAAGCAACGCTCGCCAAGGCGCAGGCCGCCATCGCCAAACGCCCCGCCGCGCACCCCGTCGTGATGGCCACATCGAGCGAAAAAGGCACCGGCATCGCAGAGCTGCGGGCCGAGATCTGCAGACTCAACTAGCCGCAAGTCCGCGACGTCAATCAGCTCCCGCGTACAGGACAGCGCAAATCCATTCCAGCATTGATTGCGGCGTAAGTCGTTCGCTCCCCTGCAGAATGATTGCCGAGCGCAATTCGACCGCGCTAGGCTGCCCTCACAATGAAAAACGCAACCAGCTTTCTCAGCGACGCAGACGTTCTCGAACGGGTGCTCTCGCACATCGATCACGACGACACAGACCGCGGCGAATCCGTCTGGCGCGAACCCGTTTCCAATTACCTGTCCGAAGATCGTTTCGCCGCCGAACGAAGGATGATCGCCGGGGCGCCAACCGCATTCTGCCCCTCGATCTGCCTCACCGACGTCGGCTCGTACTACGCGCGCGAAGTGGCGGGCCTCTCGCTCGTCGCCGTCCGCGGCCACGATCGTGTTGTGCGCGTATTCAAGAACGCCTGCCGCCACCGCGGCGCCCAGCTGGTTGAGGGAACCGGCTGCAAGCGCGCGCTGGTCTGCCCCTATCACGGCTGGGCCTACCGGCTCGACGGCTGCCTTCAGAGCATCCCCGACGAGGACGGCTTTGACGGCCTCGACAAGTCGACCCACGGCCTCGTGGAATTGCCCACGCTAGAGAAACACGGCTTCGTCTTCGTCACGCTCGATCCGGATCAGGCCGCGCCAGAAGCCGCCAACGGCGTTCTGGATTTTCTGCCCGATATCTTCGGTGGGAACCACAAACTCTTCGATGTCGCCGAGAGCGTCATCGACGCCAACTGGAAGCTCTACATCGAGAGCTTCATCGAGGGCTATCACATCCGCCACGCCCACCCGGAGACCTTCTATCCGTTTGGATTCGACAACCTCAACGTGGTCGAGCTGTGCGGTCCGCACGCACGCGTCACCTATCCCTTCCGCCGCATCGAAGCGCAGCGGGACACCCCGCCAGATCAACGCGATGCAAAGCGCGCGATCTCCTATCTCTACCACCTCTTCCCGAACACCATCGTCAGCGTGCTGTCACACCACACAAACATTCTCCTGATCGATCCGGTCTCGGTCAGCCAGACCAGGCAGATCAGCTATCGGATCGCCCATGGCGACGACGACAAGGCGGTGGAAGATGCCTGGCGCGACGCCAATTTTGTCTCGGAGGCGGCCGTCGGCGAAGATCTCGCCCTCGTCATGGGCATTCAGCGCAGCCTCACGACCGGCGCGAACGAGGCCCTCACGTTCGGCAGGTATGAAGCGGCGATCGCGCATTTCCACAAGACGCTGTCTGATAACGTGGCGCCCGCCTCCTGACGGTAGCCGGCTCACAACCGGCGCAAGCCGCGATGCGCTAACCGCTCCGCCGCACCATGAACGCATGCGCCAGCGCATCGACCAGCCCGAGCGCTTCAGCCAGATCTCCCAGCCCGCGCCGGATCGACGCCTCATCCCACGCGCCCGTGTGGAGGTTCAAGAGCGCAAACCTGTCCGTCCCCTCGAACGCAAACACCAGATCGCGACCCGAAGCCACCGCGCGAAACTTCCCACGATCCGCCAGCGCCAGCACGCGTTCGATCACCGCCGGGTTGAACAGCGCTCGTGATTCAACCTGATCGCTCGAGCGCAGCCGGAAGTGATCGCCAAACCGCACCGCCTCCAGCGACACCGGCTGCAAGGTCACCTTGTCCGCCCCGCGCAACCAGCCGATCTTGCGTGACCGCAATTCGGTAACGCCTTCCAGTTCGAACGGCGCCCGCAACACAATCACCAGGTGATGCACGTCTGGCGCATCGCTCACCTTCTCCACCCATTCGAACATGTCGAAGCCAACGCCATTGCGTTCGCCGTGAAACCCGTCCTCCAGTTCCTGCACATTGTTCTGCTGGTCGCGAAACTTCTGCCTGTCCTCCTCGCGTCCCAGAACCATGACGTCCGGAACCATCACGCCCGACCGCTGCGCCGCCGCAACGGCTTCGTCCATCCCGCCAAAGGCTTCCATCCGCGCCACCATCTCGCGAAAGTCGGCCGGCATCCATGACTGCCGCGCCAGGATAGACAGCGCCGCCGGCGGCCCGCCGGGCATCGGCACATAGTTCAGCCCGAGATGCTCCGCTATCGCCTGCAGTCCCTCACTTCGCGCGCCCAGCCGCGTTTCCGCGCGCAGGAAGAAGTCCATCAGCTTGCGCCAGTTCAGCCGCGCAAACAGCAACACCGAACCAAGAAAGCAGAACGGAAACGCGATGAACCGGATCGTCGTCCCCCACCATGTTTCCGGCAGAAACAGGAAAGTCGACATGAACAAGGCGATCCCCAGCGCGAACGCGCCGGACATCATCCCACGGAACTGTTTGGGCTCGCCCCCTTTGGTAAACTCCTCCACAGGCGCCTTTTCCAGCGCAGGCGCCAGCTTCGTGCGCACAACCTCGCGCACGCCGCCAAACCCGTCATGCGTCTCGATCTCTTCCCAGCTGGGCGCCTCGGTTTCGCTCGCACTCATGTCGTCGTCCCGCTCAATAGCCATGAGCGGTCAACGATCCGGCGTTCCGGTTACCGAACCATGACGCCGACAAGACCAATCCGGCCTGCCGCAGGAACGACAGGCCGGATCGTCAGTCTTCAGTGCAGCGCCTATCCGGCGAACGACAGCCGCAGATAGCCGCCGCGGCCCGCTCCGGGAAGGCGCGAACCGACCGGCACATCGCCAAATGCGTTGCGATTATAGCCAGACAGGTGATCCCTGTAGGTATGATCCAGCAGGTTCTCGACGCCTGCGGAAAGCCGCACGCCATCGCTGATCTGCCAGTCGCCATAGAGGCTCAGCACGACATAGCCAGGCGTTGTCGCTTCCGAATTGGTCAGCGACACGCGGTCCTGTTCAGACACGCCATGCGCCTCGAACGTCGCCGACCAGCCGTCGCCTTCCCACGTCAGATCTGCCAACACGCTCAGCGGCGCAACGCGATAGAGATTGTCATCAATATCGCGCCGCTCGCCGCGCACATAGCTCACCAGCCCGTCGAACCGCAGCGGTCCGTTGATGTCGAAGCCGAAATCGAAATCGATCCCGTACAAACGCGCATCGACATTGGCCCAACGCAACGGCGTCGGATCGCCGTTCATGTTGGCGATCATCTCCTGCGGCGTGTTGATGACGCCCGGCGTATCGTCGAACGGAACACCCTGAATGTAGTTGTCGATCTCGCGCAGGAAGATGGTGGGCCGCAGATACGAACTGGCGCCGGCAAAGTCGAACCCGCCCTCGACGATGATCGCCGATTCAGGCTCCAGCATCAGGTCGCCGACATAGATGTTGCCGTCGGCCAGCCCGCCGCTCGCCGCGATCGGCAGCCAGCCGAACCGCTGAATGTAGCCGGGCGTTTTCTGCTTGTGCGCCAGTGTCGCGCGATAGGTGATGCCGGAATCCGTAGGCATCCAGATGCGCGCAATCGCATCCACGGTCGTGTCCTCGCCGCTTCGGTTCGACGAATTGAAATTCATCGCCAGCATTTGCGGCCCCATCGGCAGGACCGGACCGACGACCGCGTCGCCCGCATCGTATTCGTTCTGATCGATGCGCAGACCCAGCTCGCTTTCGAAACGACCCAGCGTCCCCGTCCACTCCGCAAATCCGCCAAACCGCGACAGGGAAATGTCAGGGAACGGACCAACAAAGAAGTCCGCATTGTTCGGGTTGGTGATCAGCGCGTCGTGCTCGACGTCCTCGCCATCAACGCCGATCGTCATTGCCCCGCCGAAAGCGTCGAACGCGGCTGACACGCCCGCTCCGCGCGTCGTCGCCGCGGCGATCGTCTCCCGCCATGCGGACCCGGCCGCTGGCGCCGGTCGCAGGTCGAAATTGTTCATCGCGTGCGAGACATCGGCATAGCTTGCCTGCGCCGCAATCTCGACGCCGGAAAGCTGCGTCGTCCAGAGCTGGCGCTCGAACCATTCGATATCGTCCTGACGCTCGAAATTGTCGTCGAAGTCGATCCCCTGCTCTGTG
>JBHIWT010000131.1:0-9780 GCA_041987265.1 Hyphomonadaceae bacterium | reverse complement strand
GGCAGTACCGGTGGCCGCCCGCTCTGGGACGCAAAAGAAAAAGCCCCAAGCAACGAATTGCTTGGGGCTCTTCAAGATCCGCCTGGCGTAGTTGGTCAAGAATGTTTGCCAAGTGCTCGACGTTATTGTCGGCTTCGACGTCGGCCGGCTCGTACAGGGTGAGACTAGGCTCGCCCTGGAGAGCACGCATATTGTTCGCGGCGGCAATGAATTCCGGCTGATATTGATCGCCGAAAGGCGCCACCGCTGAAGACGTGTGGCCGGATTCCCACAATCGTCTCCCGCAAAACGGGAATAGCCGCCGCATCCTTACGGGCGGTTCATCTGAACCATGAAATTTCAGTTGGAACGGCTAAGCGCGGGCGATCGCCGAAACGTCGCCGTGGCAGTTCTTGAAGCGCTTGCCGGATCCGCAGGGGCAGGGGGCGTTGCGCGGGGTGTTCTGCCACTCGGCCGGTATCTGGCCCGGCGCAGGCTGGCCGCCGCCGCTGGTCCCGCCGGCTGCCGCGCGCGCGGCGGCCCCAGCAGCGAGTTGGGGCGCCGGTTGTTCAACGAATTGTCCGCGCATCAGCATGCGGGTCACGCCCGAACGCAGATCGCTCAACAACGCCTCGAACAAGGTGAAGGCCTCTGTCTTGAACTCGTTCAGAGGATCGCGCTGGGCATAGCCGCGCAGGTGAATGACCGAACGCAATTGATCAAGGTGCTGCAGGTGCTCGCGCCAGCGCGTGTCCAGCTCCTGCAGGAGAATCTGTTTTTCCAGCCAGCGCATGCGCTCTTCGCCAACCTGCGCGGTCTTCCGAGCAAAGTGCTCGTCGGCCGCCGCAATCAGCTTCTCGGTGACTTCTTCGGTCGCCGCGCCTTCGGCCTGCGCCCACTCGCGCACCGGCACGGCGATGCCGAGCACGTCGCTGACTTCTTCCTCGAGTCCGTCAAGGTTCCACTGGTCGGCGTAGACCTTGGCCGGCATGTTGCGGTCGCACATGTCTTCAGTGACCTGGTGGCGCATGTCGCGCACCGTCTCCGCCACGCTGGCGGCGTGCATGAAGTCGATCCGTTGTTCGAAGATCGCCTTGCGCTGGTCATTGATGACGTCGTCGTACTTCAAAAGGTTCTTGCGGATCTCGAAGTTGCGCTGCTCGACCTTCTTCTGCGAGGTCTCAAGCGCCTTGTTCATCCACTTGTGCGTAATCGCCTCATCTTCCTGGATGCCGAGTCCGCGCATGATGCCGTCCAAGCGCTCCGCAGCGAAGATGCGCAGCAGGTCGTCTTCCAGGCAAATGTAGAACTTCGACCGGCCGGGGTCGCCCTGGCGTCCGGTACGGCCGCGCAGCTGGTTGTCGATGCGGCGGCTTTCGTGCCGCTCGGTCGCGAGGACATAGAGCCCGCCAGCGTCCAGCGCCTGTTGGCGTTTGGCGGCGATATCGGCCTTGATCTCGGCTTCCATCGCGGAGACTTCGTCGTCGTTGAGTTCGCGGCCGAGTTTTTCTTCCTTGGCCTTGCGCTCGTCTTCAAGGCGCATCTCAAGGTTGCCGCCAAGCTGAATGTCGGTGCCGCGACCAGCCATGTTGGTGGCGACCGTAATCGCGCCCGGCACGCCAGCCTGCGCGACGATGTGAGCTTCCTGTTCGTGGTGACGCGCGTTGAGAACCTTGTGCGGCACCTTCTCCGCAGCAAGCAGGGAAGACAGGACTTCCGACTTCTCGATCGAAACCGTGCCGACGAGAACCGGCTGGCCGCGCTTGTGACAGTCCTTCAGGTCGGCGATCACCGCCTTGTATTTTTCTTTCGCCGTCCGGTAGACGACATCGTCCTCGTCGATCCGCGCGACCGGAACGTTGGTCGGTATCTCGAAGACTTCCAGCTTGTAGATTTCCTGGAATTCAGCCGCTTCGGTGTCGGCCGTGCCGGTCATGCCGCCCAGCTTGTCATAGAGGCGGAAATAGTTCTGGAAGGTGATCGACGCCAGCGTCTGGTTTTCGGGCTGGATAGTCGACTTCTCTTTCGCCTCGATCGCCTGGTGGAGGCCTTCGGAAAGGCGGCGACCCGGCATCATCCGACCGGTGAACTCATCGATCAGGACAACTTCGCCGTTCTTGACGATGTAATCTTTGTCGCGCTGGAACAGCTTGTGTGCACGCAGCGCCTGGTTGGCGTGGTGCACCAGCGAGATGTTTGCAGGTTCATACAGCGAACCTTCCAGTACGCCGGCGCGCTGCAGCAATTCCTCGATGTGCTCGTTGCCTTCTTCCGAGAACTGAACCGAGCGCTGTTTCTCATCCAGCGTGTAATCTTCTTCCGCCAGTGTCGGGATCAGCGCGTCGATCTGCTGGTAGAGCTCCGACCGGTCATCCGTCGGGCCGGAAATGATCAGCGGCGTGCGGCTTTCATCGATCAGGATCGAGTCGACCTCGTCGACGATGGCGAAGCGGTGGCCGCGCTGGGTCATGTCCGCCAGCGAGAATTTCATGTTGTCGCGCAGGTAGTCGAAACCAAACTCGTTGTTGGTGCCGTACGTGACGTCACAGGCGTAGGCGGCGCGGCGCTGGTTGTCGTCCATGCCGTGGACGATCTTGCCAACCGACAGGCCAAGGAAACGGTAAACCTGTCCCATCCAGTCCGCATCGCGGTTGGCGAGATAATCGTTCACGGTGATGACGTGGACGCCCTTGCCTTCAAGCGCGTTGAGATAGACCGGGGCGGTGGCCACCAGCGTCTTGCCCTCGCCGGTGCGCATCTGGGCGATAGCCCCGGAATGCAGCACCATGCCGCCGATCATCTGGACGTCGAAATGCCGCAGGCCCAGAGTCCGCTTTGAGGCCTCCCGCACGGTTGCAAACGCCTCCGGCAGGATGTCGTTCAGGCTGGCCCCGTTGGCGATCTGCTGGCGGAATTCCTTGGTGCGCTCCTTGAGAGCCTCATCGGAGAGCGCCTCGGTAACCGGCTCGAGAGCATTGATCCGTTGCACCAACCCCTTGAAGGGCCGAAGCTTTCGGTCATTGACGGAACCGAAGATTTTCCGGGCGATGTCGACCATTCGCGCCTATCCGCTCTCATATGCGCCGGGAACAGCCCGGCGCGCTTGCTAAAAGCCGTCGATCCGGGGAATGTGAGCCGGCAACGTCGCCAATCATGTAAACCGGGTCATATTCTCGACTTACGCTATCGCGACACGTAAGGACCAGCCTATTCAGTGTCAATCCGAGCGCTGGATGGCGGCGCTTTTCAGTCGCAGTGACAGTATTTCAGGGAGTTCAAGGGATGCCAGTTCGCTTTGCGCAGTTTGCGGCGCTCGCAGTGGCGTCAGCCGGGCTCATCCTGGTAGGCTGCGAACAGCCTGCGCCCCTCAATGAGCTGGCGATTGTTGAAGATTCCTCCGCTGTTGCCGCCTATGTCGATGGCGAGCCGATTTATGCATCTGACGTCATACTTGCCGCCGAAGCCGAAGGCGCCATCGACGCCGGTGAAACGCTTGAACCCGATAGCGCTGAGTTCAACCGCGTGCTGGACGGATTGATCGATGTTCGTCTGATGGCGATGGAGGCCGAGGCGCGTGGCCTGAACGAGGACCCGCAGGCGCGCTTCCGCCTGCAGTCGATCCGCGACAATACACTGTCGAACATCCTGATTGAAACGGTCGTCGCCGAGCGGGTCGATGAGGCCGCGGTTCGCAAGATGTACGAAGCCCAAATCGCGATCTCCGAACTGGGCGAAGAGGCGCACGTGCGCCAGATCGTCGTGCCGACCAAGGCCGACATGGATTCGGTGATCGCCGAGCTGGAATCGGGAACGGATTTCGCCGTTCTCGCTTCTCAGGTTTCGATCGATGAATCGACGCGGCTCGAAGGCGGCGACCTCGGCTACCTCAGCGAGGACGCCGTGCCGCCGGCCTTCGCGCAGGCGATCAAGGCGACCGCGACTGGCGGTGTCTCGCGCCCGTTTGAAACATCCAACGGCTGGCGCGTTCTGAAGGTCGAGGAACGGCGTGAAGAAGCCCCGCCGGCGCTTGAGGAATTGCGCGGCCCGATCCTCAACTATCTCGGCATGATCGAGATCGACAAACTGCTCAAGCAGCTGCGCTCTGAGTCGCAGATTGACCGAAAGTCGAACGCATCGGCCGCTCCGCTGCGTACCGACCCGTTCTCGATCGCGCCGGAAGAGGCCGACGAACCGCCGCCTCGTATCGAAGCCCAGGCTGATCCGGTCCCCGTCGAAGGCGAGGCTCAGTAAGAATGGGCGTCACAGACTTGCCGGTATCGCCGTTGGCGCCGGATTCGTTTCCCGATCTGCCTGCTGTGGCCGGCGTCGAAATCGTAACGCACGCCCTTGGACTCTATGCCGGAACAACGCGGGATGACCTGCTGGTCGCGCATTTCCCGGGTGGCGCCGCTGCCGGGGGCGTGTTTACGACCTCATCGACGCGGTCTGCGGATGTCGACTGGTGTCGCAGCGCCCTGAGACTTGGAAACGGGCGCGCCCGAGCGTTGGTCGTCAACGCCGGCAATTCAAACGCCTTCACCGGCGCGGCTGGCGTTGCGAAGAACGAGGCGACGGTCGCCGCGGTGACCAAACTCTGTGGCTGCAAGCCGGAAGAGGTCTTCATCGGCGCGACGGGCGTGATCGGTGAGCCCTTGCCCAGCAATCGTGTGGCGGACGGCGTTACGGCCGCTTGGCCCGGTCTGGGTACGCCGGACTGGCTGCGCACGGCCAACGCCATTCGTACGACCGACACCTTCGCCAAGGGCGCCGGCGCCACAGTCGAGATCGACGGAAGGGCGGTACACATCGCGGGCGTCGCCAAGGGCTCGGGCATGATCGAACCCAACATGGCGACCACCCTGAACTTCGTGTTCACCGACGCAGCAATCGCGCCGGGCGCGGTTCAGTCTCTGATCGCCCGGTATTGCGACCTCACCTACAATTGCATCACGGTCGACAGCGACACATCGACCTCGGACACGCTGATGCTGTTCGCCACGGGTGCGTCTGGCGGTGAGGAAATCGCCGACCCGGATGACCCGCGCCTGGAAGACTTCCGCAATGCGCTGCATGCCGTGTTGCAGGATCTCGCGCTTCAGATCGTCCGCGATGGCGAGGGCGCGCGGCGATTGATCGAGATCGCTGTTGAAGGCGGCGTTGATGATCGCTCAGCACGGATCATTGCAGCCTCGATCGCCAACTCGCCACTGGTCAAGACGGCGATGGCCGCTGGCGACGCCAACTGGGGACGTGTCATCATGGCGATCGGCAAGTCGTTCGAACCCGTTGAGCGAGACCGGATCGCGTTGTGGTTCGGCGACCACCAGGTTGCATGCGATGGCGCACGCGCGCCGGGGTATTCCGAAGAAGCCGCGAGCGAGGCCGTGGCTGGCGAACATATCAGGATCCGCGCGGATGTCGGTGTCGGGCAGGGCAAGGCGCGGGTATGGACCTGCGATCTGACCGAGGGTTACGTGAAGATAAACGGCGCCTATAGAAGTTGAACTGTCGCCTCAACGCGAACTTGACCGAACTATGCCAGAACCAATCCAACAAAAGAAAATCGTGACGGTCGTCGCGGCGGCGCTGGTGCGTTCAGACAAACGCATTCTTCTCGCCCGGAGGCCGGAAGGAAAACCGATGGCGGGATTGTGGGAATTGCCGGGCGGCAAGCTGGAACAGGGCGAAATCCCTGAAGCGGCCCTCGTGCGCGAACTCCAGGAAGAGCTGGCGATCGATGTGCGGCAGGAAAACCTGAAGCCGTTCGCCTTCGCGTCTCATGCGTACGACGATTTCCATCTCCTGATGCCGGTCTTCATGTGCCGGGAATGGGAAGGCGATCCGTCACCGCAGGAATTGCAGGAAATCGCCTGGGCCGCCGCCGGCGAGGTGCATGATTATCCCGCGCCAGCAGCGGACAAGCCTCTGTTTGACAGTTTCGTGGAATGGGCGGGGAAAGCGTCGTGAACCAGATCGTCAGAAAACTTCGCGCGTTTGGCCGTAGCATAAGCGGTGCGACCGTAATCGAATACGCCCTGATCGGCGGGATCATCTGCATCGCAGTCGTCGCCGGCGCAACGACGCTGGGCCAGTCGGCCAACTCCTCGTTCAGCAGCGTCGATGAAAAAGTCTGGGATTCGTAATCCTGACTATTCGCCGGGCTTTTCGCCTGCAGACCGCTCTTTAACGCCCAGCGCATCGGCCAGTCGCACGCTGGCGCTACCCGGCCGTTTTGCGACCGGCTGACCTGCGCCAGGCGCCCAGCCCGACAACGTGACAATCTCGAACGTCGCACGCACCCGGCCGTCAGGATCGGAAAACCGTTCCGCATAGATCTCCGCGGCGCGAAGCAGGATGCTGCGTGTCAGCGCCGGTCCGCTGCGATCAGAGAAGGCGGCGGTTTCGCCCATGCCGCGAAGGTCCGCCAGCAGGTTGAGCATCGAGTCGTAGCGGACCGTGACTGTGTCGGCGTCCGCCACCGGCATTGCAAAGCCCGCGCGTTGCAGCAATTGCGCGCCGTCGATCACATCGAGAAACGGCGACACGCGCATCACCGCGCCGCCGCGCAGTTCTGTTTCAGCGCTCAGCAGCGACTGCCGCAACTCGCTCAGCGTCCCTGCTCCGGGCAGGGCTGCGATCATCAACCCGTCCGGCTTCAATGCCCGCTGAATCTGCACGAGCGCGCCCGGCAGATCGTTCACCCAGTGCAACGACATTGCGGACAGCGCCAGGTCGAATGAGGCGTCAGCGAAAGGCAGGGCTTCCTCGTCGGCGCAAACGCCCAGCGGCGAGCGGCAGAACACGCCGGCCAGATCGCAACTGAACACGTCGCCGGCCCGCCCTGAGGCGGCAAGCAACCGACCGACGGTTCCATCCTGCGCGCCGATGTCCAGAATGCGCTCGAAGGGCCGGTTGATCGCCTCCAGACGGTCGATGAAGTCTTCCGCCACGCGCTTTTTCAGGAAAGAATACCGGCCATAGTCCGCGGATGCGCGCCGGCGCCGACGCGCATTCAGGCGGCGGTCGAAGATTTGCGGTACATCGGGGCCGCGGGGAGGGGGAGTGCTTGTCATCTGACGACAATCTACCCGGCGATCGTCCGCTGAACACCCGTGTGATGCGTCGCGGCTTGCGGCGGGTCGCGGACGCGATCTGGCCGCAGACATCGCTCGTCACAGGCCGCGAGATCGCCGGGCCTGGCGTGCTTGAGCCGGAATATTGGGCGACCCTGAAATTTCTGACCGGCGCGATGTGCGCGCGCTGCGGCGTTCCCTTCGAGATCGAGGTTGAGCCCGATCAGGTTTGCCCGGCCTGTATCGCCCGCCCGCCCATCTATGACCGGGCCCGGGCGGCGGTAGAATACGGCGATATCTCCCGCGACATCACATTGGCGCTGAAGCATGGCGGTCGCCGCGACGGTTTGTCGACGCTCGCCGGCTGGATGGCGACGGCAGGCGCAGATCTGCTCCCCGCTGCGGACATGTTGGTGCCCGTTCCGTTGCACTATCTGCGGCTCGTCCGGCGCGGGTTCAATCAATCGGTCTGGCTAGCCGCCGCATTGTCACGCAGGACGGGAATTCCCACGCGCGTCGATATCTTGCATCGCCGTCGTCACACCCCAATCCAGGGCGGCCTGTCGCCTGACGCCCGCCGTCGCAACGTACAAGGCGCGTTCCGGGTCCCCAAGCGTCACCATCGGCGCATTAACCAGAAACGCATTCTCCTTATTGATGATGTCCTGACGACTGGTGCAACCGCACAAGCCTGCGCGCGCGCCTTGAAATCGGGCGGCGCCGCGAACGTAGATGTCCTTACACTGACACGCGTTGCCGGGCCTCGAACTCTCCCCATATAAGGGGCGAACAGCGTTCGGGCGGGTGATTCCGCCCCCACTGAGGAACCAGATGGCGAAGGTAGAGATTTACACGCGCGACTTCTGCGGCTTCTGCATGCGGGCCAAGGCGCTGCTGGAAACCAAGAAGGCGGAAATCGTCGAATACAATATTGGCATGCAACCGGAGTTGCGCGCGGAGATGATCCAGCGTGCGATCGGCGCGACAACAGTGCCGCAGATCTTCATCAACGGGGATCACATCGGTGGGTGCGACGAACTTGTAGCCCTTGAGCGCGCGGGCAGGCTGGATCCGGCTCTGGGCGTGGCTTGCTAGCAACGTACGGACTATGGAAGCAAAGGCATGATCAGGTACGCGCTGGAATGTGTTGGCGAACACGAGTTCGAGGCCTGGTTCTCGAATTCCGAAGCCTATGACGAACAGCGCCGCCGGCGGCAGATCGAGTGCCCGGAATGCGGCACTCACAAGGTCCACAAACAGATCATGGCTCCGGCGGTGAAGGGCACGAAGCGTGACGCCGACCGGCGAGAAGCGATGGCGGCGAAAATCGCAGGCGAAGTCCGCCGGCACATCGCCGACACCCATGAATTCGTCGGCGACAGGTTCGCAAGCGAGGCGCGCGCGATGCATGCTGGAGAAAAGGATATTCGGCCCGTCTGGGGCGAAGTGAGCCCGAAAGTCGCCAGGGAGCTTCACGAAGAAGGCGTGCCGGCCCTGCCGTTGCCCGAGCCATTCGCTCCCGAACCGCCGAAAAAGTCGCGTCAGTTGAACTGAATACCCGAAATCGCGCCCCTTTGGTTAGAACTCCGGGGCCGGCCATGTTAGAAGACGCGCACATTATCCGTCACCGGATAGGACTGGACAGGAATCATGAGCTTCGTCGACGCGCTTGAAGCGCCCACTCGCAATACCGGCCAGATCAAGCTCCACGGGCCAGAGGGCTTTGAGGGCATGCGCAATGCCGGTCGCCTGGCTGCGGCATGCCTGGACATGCTGGTCGACCATGTACGGCCCGGCGTGAGCACCGCCGCGCTGGACGATCTGGCGCGCGAGTTCGTTCTGGCGAACGGCGCAACGCCAGCTTGCATGTTCTATCGCGGCTATCGCCACACGATCTGCACCTCGATCAACGAGGTTGTCTGTCACGGCATTCCCGGCCCTCGTCCGTTGAAGGACGGCGACATCGTCAACATCGACGTCACGGTGATCGTTGACGGCTGGCATGGCGACACCTCGCGCATGTATGCGGTCGGCGAACCCAAGCGCAAGGCGATGCGTTTGATGGACGTCACGTACGAGTGCCTCCAGCGCGGTCTGGCCGAGGTGAAGCCGGGCGCCACGCTGGGCGACATAGGCGCCGCCATCCAGTCGCACGCCGAACGCAATCGCTACTCCGTGGTCGAAGCCTTCTGCGGACACGGCCTTGGCCGCATCTTTCATGACGCGCCGAACATCCTGCATTTCGGCCGCAAGGGCGCCGGGGAGAAGCTCGAAGCCGGCATGTTCTTCACCATCGAGCCGATGATCAATCTTGGGCGCCGCGATGTCGCGCTGATGCCCGACGGCTGGACTGCAAAGACACGCGACCGGACACTGACGGCGCAGTACGAACACTCGATCGGCGTCACGGAAACCGGCTGCGAGATCTTCACGCTGTCGCCAAAGGGATTGCATACGCCGCACAACCCGGAACTCTCCGCGTAGAATTATCTCTGGGGGGTGATGATGGGAGATGTCGAAGACGGGCCGCCAGCGGTTTCGAACTCGGACAAGCGCGGACCGACCCGCCACTACCATGGTCATCGCGAGCGGCTGCGCCAGCGGATCATGCAGGGCGATGGCTCAGGCCTGCAGGAATACGAACTCCTGGAATTGTTGCTTTGCGCCTTCATTCCGCGCCGCGATGTCAAACCGATCGCCAAGGACATGATTGCGCGGTTCGGTTCGG
>JBHIWT010000130.1:0-9852 GCA_041987265.1 Hyphomonadaceae bacterium | reverse complement strand
TTTCAGCTCTCGTTCCGCCGCTAGCCTGATCAGGTCCTCTGCGAGATCCAAGATCTTGCGTCGCGCCCTGGCCTTGCGCGACTGCCAGCCCGCTCCGCCTAGGCGGTCGAGTGCGCCCTCTCCGGTTTCTGCACCGTATCGGCTGACCAGTTCCACATTCTCGATCGGCAACAATATCTTGTCGCCACCGGCATAGATGAGCTCGAGGCAATCATGCGCCGCACCCTGCACATCGATTGTCACGAGACCGGAGTACCGACCAACTCCGTGCTCAATGTGTACGACCAGATCTCCGGTGGTAAGCGCAGTGGCTTCCGCAATCACGGCCGCTGAACTCTTGCGTCGGCGGGGGCGCGCAAGCTTTTCGCCGAGGATGTCCTGTTCCGTCAGGACGAGTAGATCGTCGGACGCAAACCCGGATTCGATCGGCAAGACCACAACGTATACTGAGCCAGGCCTGCACTCAGCCCAACTGTCAACCTGAACGATGTTTTGTAGATCGTGATCCGCAAGGAATGTCTTCAGCCGATCGGCCGAGCCTAGTGTCCAGGCGGCGACGACTACAGTGACCTTGGTCTCGGCAGCAGCTTGCAGGTGCGCAACAACAGCGTCAAAGAGATTGGCCTCTGGGTTGGCTCTTTCTGGGCCGAAGTCTCGAGATAAGTGGCCATGGGCAAACACCCTGTTCGGACCATCAGCGGCATCGGAGGCAGTAAACCTGATGACAGTCTGTCGTTGCAGGATTTCGTGCAACTCTTCGGGGGCCAGGTAGAGTTGTTCTGGTGCAAGGACGCGCGCAGTACTTCCCTCGGGTGCGCTTTTTTGGCGGAGCGCGTACGAACGCGAGGTATCTGAATACTGTTCGCCAACCCGATCCATGATTCCGCTGCGGTGAGCGATCATCGCCCCTTCTTCGACATAGTCCACGAGCGTTTCGAGAGTTTCATAAAACAGCGGCAGCCAATGCTCGATGCCCTGGCGACGGATGCGTTCACGCGCTGCTTCGTAATCGGGGTCACCTGCCGGGGGACCGAATGCGTCAATGTATTTGAGTCGCAAACGTGCCAGCGCCTCATCCGAGAAGTCCACCTCGCTGACAGGCGCCAGCAGGAGGCGCTCACGGTTAGACGTGGAGCGTTGCGTATCCGGGTCAAAGGTTCTGATTGATTCCAGCTCGTCACCGAAGAAATCAAGGCGGATAGGTTCCGGCTCGCCGGCTGGAAAGAGATCTACGATCCCACCCCGCAACGAATAGTCTCCAGGTTCCCTGACGGTTGAGGTGCGCGCATAACCGTTCGCGGCGAGGTAGTGTTTGATATCCTCGAGGGCACGTTCGTTCCCTGCCTGCAACGACAACCCAGCCTTTTTGAAGTGCGTGCGGGGCGGGACGCGTTGCGCGAGAGCAGCTGGGGTTGTGATGATCAGCCTGGGTTCAGCACTGGGTGCAGCGAGGGCGGTGAGAACGGCGCAACGTTGTGATGCAACGGCTGCACTTGGGCTGACACGATCGTATGGCAGGCAATCCCATGCAGGAAAGCGGAGGGTTGTGATGTCAGCACAAAAGAAGCGCGCAATTGCGGCTGCCTGTAGCGCAGCTCTTTCGTCCTTGGCGATGTAGATGTGCGCGCCGCCACGGCCCTTAATTGCGTTGGCAACAAGGCGGACATCCTCGTTCGCAGGAGCGCGATAGACCGTGTTTGCGCCCACGAGTGTGGCGATATGGTTTGCAATACGCATAGAACGCTCTGGAGACGTGTCGGAAGATCGCTAGCTAGTCGTCCAGTGATATGGACGCGTTCCTGGTCGTGTTGAAGTAGTCAAAGTTGAGCAGATCCACGAGCACTGGCCCGGCATCTACCGGCGGCGGCGCGCGCCCAGTAATCCAGTCCAGCACGGACGTATCTGGTAAGTCGAGAATCGCTTCGAATTCATCGAGATGAATATCTGTCATTCGCTCCACCCGCGCCTCGGCAAAAGCGCCGACATACAGATCCAGCTCCTTCATGCCGCGGTGCGCTGCACGGAATCTCAGCTTCCGCTTCCGCGCTTCGGTCTCCATGTGGATCTCCGGGTTCAATTGGCGCCGCTCCTGGTAGCCACGACAATTCCAGCAGCCTAATCTTGCAGGCAATCATGCGCGATCCGGCCCTCTACCCCTTTTACGCAGATATCGCCACCCTGCCCGGGGTTGGCCCCAAAATGCGTGCGACCCTGGAAAAGCTGATCGGTGGCGACACACTGCTTGATCTGATCTTTCACCTTCCGAATTCCTGGGTTGATCGACGTAATCGCGGCGCCATTGCCGACGTGGCGCCAAATGAGATCGCAACTGTGACTGGCATCGTGGATCAGGCGTTCTTGCCGCGGGGCGGAAAGGCGCCCGCGCGCATCCGGATACGAGATGAAACGGGCTTTCTGACGCTCGTCTATTTCCGCGCCAACCGGAACTGGCTTGAGCGGACTTTTCCCCTGGACGCCACCGTCATGGCTTCCGGACTTGTGCAGGAGTTTTCCGGGGGGCGCCAAATTCTGCACCCGGACCATGTTGTGAACCCTGAACGGGATGAACACCCGCCGGAAGTCGAACCGGTGTATCCGATGACCGCTGGTCTGGCCGGGAGACAGCTCCGAAAATTCATTGGTGCGGCGTTGGATGAGTTGCCCGAGTTAGAGGAATGGATTGATGGGCACCTGATCGCGAAGGATCAGCTACCGACTTTTCGCGAAGCTATGGAACTAATACACCGGCCTCAACAATACCAGCCAGATGCGTTCGCACGTGCGCGGTGGCGGCTGGCGTATGATGAAGCAATTGCGCGGGAGATCGCGATGGGCCAGGCCCGTCTCGCCCGGGAGCGGCAGCGTTCACCTTCCATCAGTGTCGTTCCGTCGGTCGAGCGCGCGATTGTCGACGCTTTGCCATTTCAGCTCACTCGAGCGCAACGCGCCGCCTATGCGGATGTGAGTTCAGATCTTGCCCGGTCGCAACCTATGCGTCGATTGCTGCAAGGCGACGTTGGGTCTGGAAAGACGGTCGTTGCTGCGCTAGCCGCCGCGCAGACGGCTGCCGCAGGAAAATTGACGGCGCTTATGTCTCCAACCGAGGTTCTTGCCCGCCAGCAGGCCGAAGCTTTTGGGAGGTTTCTTGAGCCAGCAGGTTTCAAGTGCGTTGCGCTGACTTCCAGAAACAAGGGCGCTGAGCGGCGAAGGTTGCTCCAAGATATTGCTGATGGACGGGTCCAGGCGATTTCCGGAACTCAGTCGCTTTACCAGTCAGATGTTGAGCTGCCCAATTTGGGTCTGATCATCATCGATGAACAACACAGGTTTGGTGTGGCGGATCGTATGAGGCTCACCGCCAAGGGAGAGGCGCCTCACATGTTGGTAATGAGCGCCACCCCAATTCCGCGCACGATGGCGTTGGCGTTCCATGGGGATATGGACATTTCTGCGATCCGGGAGAAGCCGGTTGGACGCATGGAGATTACCACCGTAGCGATGTCGGATTCGCGCGTGGACGAAGTCATGGACGCTGTCAGCCGGGCCATTCGTAAGGGCGAACGCGCATTCTGGATCTGCCCGGCAGTCGATAGCGAAGATGCCGGCGACTCCGCTGCGCTTGTGCGAAGGGAGTTGCTGGAAAGTGTGGTCGGGGCCCGCGTCGAACTCGTCCACGGCAAGTTACCTGCGGATGATCGCGATGCTGCGCTTGAACGGTTTCGCAGTGGTGAATCAAAAGTTCTTGTGGCTACGACCGTGATTGAAGTTGGTGTCGACGTCCCTGATGCAACCATCATCGTTATAGAACGCGCAGACAAGTTTGGTCTGGCACAGTTGCATCAGTTGAGGGGGCGCGTCGGGCGTGGCGACAAGGCTTCGAGTTGCGTGCTGCTCTATCACCCGCCCCTGACGGAACAGGGGAAGGAGCGGATCGACACGCTTCGGCGTACAAATGATGGTTTCCAGATCGCTGAAGCCGATTTCAAGCTGCGCGGCGCCGGTGACTTGCTGGGCGCCCGTCAATCGGGCGCGCCAGAATTTCGAGTGTTGGACATCGGCTCACAGGCGGATCTTATTGAACTGGCTCGCTCGGACGCGAAAGCGCTCCTGACAGGCGATCCCGCTCTAAAAACCGTTCGGGGAAAGGCTGCTCGTCAGATCCGGGACCTGTTGGCTCCACGTTTGGCTTCACTTATCACGACTACCGACAGTGGATCCGGGTGACGCAGGCTCCTGGAGCTTTGCAGGCGTCTCCGCAAGCGTGGCATCGCTCGCGAGCTCATCCGGAGTGAGAATTCCAACCGAAAACACGAGTTTTGCCGCCTGCTCGACCGTCATCTGCAGCGGCGTCAGCTGGTCTGGCGATACGTAGAGAATGAAACCGGTTGCCGGGTTCGGCGCGTTCGGGACAAAGACTGATACGGCGTCCTTAACGTGACGGGCTATTTCACCGCCGGGCCGACGGTTGGTGATGAAGGCGACGGTCCAGATGCCCGGGCGCGGGAACTGTATGAGGACGGCTTCCTTGAACGACGTAGCCTCTTGGGAAGCGAAAGTTTCGAAAACCTGTTTGAGCACGGAGTAGACTGAACGAACGAGCGGCACGCGATTTACGATGCGTTCGCCGTAGCGGATGAGGCTCTTGCCCAACAGATTTGCGGTCAGCGCGCCTAGCAAGGTCAGGCCAACCACAGCGATAACTATTCCAAGTCCGGGAAGTGCAAACTGGAGGTAGGTTTCAGGGTTCCAGCGCTCTGGAATGAGGGGCTTGATACGGCTATCCACGAAGGTGACAAAGGACCAAACGAGCCAGATGGTGATCCCGATAGGCGCAGAGACGACAATCCCGGTGATGAACCAGGTGCGCAACCATTCGAATGGCTTGCGTGGAGCTGGCGGCTCGGGCGCCGGCGCTTCTCCATCAAAGATCGTCATTCACAAGCCCCGCATGCCACAGTTTCATGGCCGGCTACTGGCGGCCACCTCTCGATGTCAGACGCACACCTGTAACCACTAAGATGACCGTCACACCTCGATATAGGCGGATCGCTGTTGTTTTGGCCATCGTGGCGACGGCCATTTTGTGTGCAGTTTACTTCGTTAGAGATGTTACGTTTCTCTATCTCATTCGGCCTGGTAATTCGGCTCCAGCGCCCGTTGCGAGTGACATCAACGAAGATTCTGCTTCCGTGGTTTGGTTGCGTCGCCCCGATTTTTCCCCACCCGGAGCCTGGGAAACGCCCTGGGGCGTAGATGTCTTTTTCGTTCACCCAACCACGGCGATCTGGTCCGACGGGGCCTGGAATGCCGATGTCGATTCGACGGGCCTTAACGAAGCTGGTGAGCGGGTCTTACGTCTTTACGCAGACGGCCTCAGCGGTGCTGGCGCTCTCTATGCTCCGGCATACCGGCAGGCCGTCCTGCATGCACTGCTGACAACCGACGAACAAGGAGCAGGAGCTTTGGATGTCGCTTACCAGGATGTGCTCGCTGCATTCGACGCCTACCTCGCTGAGGACAATCGATATCGGGCCATTATTCTCGTCGGCGTGGAACAGGGCGCATTGCATGTTGCGCGACTGCTTCAGGACAGATTTGCAGAAGGCGGCCTGACCGATCGTCTGGGGGCGGCTTACCTGCTTGACGTTTCCGTTAGTGAGGATGACTTGCCAGTTCCCGTTTGCAGCTCCGCCGACGAGACCGGCTGTGCCCTGGCCTGGGTTTTGGAAGAACGCGCCGAGATGAGAGCCGGTCCTGCAGATGGCGTGTGCGTTAATCCTCTGACGTGGCGTAGAGATGAGACTTTGGCGCCTGCTGCGGATCATTCGGGCGGCGTCGTACGCTTTGACTACGATGGATCGCCACTGGTCATCGAGCAGTCTGTCTCCGCTCAATGCGTGAATGGAGCACTTCGCACAGCAGAGCGACCAGCTAGTTTACAGCCAAACCTGTGGTGGGGTTGGGGGCAACGTTATCGTCCTGAAGACTTCAACACGTTTTTTCTCGATTTGGCGGCCAACGTGGCGACCCGGGCGCGTGCGATCAGCGCAAGACTCGACGCAACGGGTCGCAAGCCAGCCAAGCCTTTACCGCCCGTGAGCGCCCTGGAGGACGCCCCTATTCATCGTCAGGATGGCCAGGCGGCCCCGTTACCCTAGCGGAGATGCGCAGGGGCGGCAGTTCGCGATCAGGCGTCTGCAGCGACTTTCATCGAAACGATCTTGCCCGGTTTGGCGGGCGGTTCGCCGCGAGGCAGCGCATCGATATGCTCCATCCCCTCGGTAACCTCACCCCATACGGTGTACTGGCGATCGAGAAATCTTGCGTCGTCGAACACGATAAAAAACTGGCTGTCTGCGCTATCTGGGTTGCTTGCCCGCGCCATGGAACAAACGCCGCGCACATGTTCACGGGTGTTGAATTCCTGTTTGAGATGTTTTCCGGAACCGCCCATGCCTGTGCCGTCCGGACATCCACCCTGGGCCATGAACCCTTCGATTACGCGGTGAAACGTGAGGCCATCATAGAAGCCTTCACGTGCCAATTCTTTGATCCGCGCGACGTGTCCCGGCGCTACCTCTGGCAGAAGACGGATCGTCACTGCGCCGTCTGAGGTTGTCAGGATGAGAGTGTTTTCCGGATCTGAGGATTCAGCCACGATTGAAGTTCTCCACGATTACTGGAACTGGGGGTAAGGCGCACGGATCGCGCACGCCGCCTTCGGTCAACGTTGCGAGCGTTGAGGTAAAAGCGGGACTATTGGTTTGCTGGACATAGACCACCGGCTGGTCCGCTGCGGGCAAATCCGCGACGATTTCGGCACGCATAAGCCGGTCAGCCTGGTCCGGTGGAAGGCGTCCATCGGTTTCCGCCGGTCCTGCTTTGATTCCCCGAACGACATCGAGGCCGACGACCACCCGACCCCATGCGGTGTAGTTCTGATCGAGTTGAGTCTGCGCCTGCCGCATGAGGAAGAATTGCGTGTCGGCGCTGTTGGGCGCGTCTGCACGCGCCATCGACGCAACGCCCGGGCAATGCATCATCCATGAGTTTACAGACTGGTCGGCCATCATCGGGGCGATCGATTCTGACTGAGACTGTACGACGATGCCGTCTGCATAACCCCATATCGCAGGCTCGCCCGGCCGGGATACGAGTGTAATCGGCGTGGTCGTTGGGTTCCTGCGGAACGTGAACTCCGGGACTATGACGGGGTAAGGCTCCGGGAGCGAGTAGACGGACGCTACTTCGCCGCCCTGCGCCATGAAGTCGTCGATAACCCGATGAAACGGCAATCCATCATAGTGGCCATTGCGGACGATCGTTTTGATCTGGGCGACGTGTTGGGGCGCAAAATCCGGTCGCAGTTCAACCAGGACTACCTGTCCGTTTATCAGCAGCCACAGAAGGTTTTCGGCATCGATCCTGCGCCACGTACCTGGATCGGAGGACGGGTCGATGGGTGCCGTGCTCGCCGACGTAGTACCAGTTTCGACCGGCGCCTGCGCCATCGCGGGCGCAATGCATAGCAGGCTGGCTGCCGCGAACACTCGAAAAACTCGCATCATGCACAAACCACCACTACTTCTTGTACTTCTGCATGAGTTTTTCGTAGACGGCCGCAGACACGAAGTGATCGGCCTGACCACCTAAACGAGCAATTTCCTTCACGAGCCGGGACGAGACGGCCTGATGATGCGGATCAGCCATCAGGAACACGGTTTCAACCTCATCGTTCAGCCGTTGGTTCATGGCGACCATCTGGAACTCGTATTCAAAATCGGAAACCGCCCTTAAGCCTCGTATGATGACTTGGGCCCCACATTCAACCGCGAAGTGCATCAGCAGATTTTCGAACGGCTTGGCCACGACCTCCGTATCTCCCGCCAGGTCGGCAGCTTCGGCCATTACCATCTCGACCCGCTCCTCCAGGGAGAAAAGCGGCGACTTGTCCCGGTTAACCGCCACACCGATGATCAGCTTGTCGACGAGTTTCACCGCGCGGCCGATGATGTCGCGGTGCCCGTTTGTGATGGGATCAAACGTTCCCGGGTAGAGGCCTATGCGTTTCAAACGTCAGCTCCTGGTCCCTGCGCTGCAGGTTTCCGGCGATCAACAATCACTCGCCGGATAGCTGTTCGGGGACTGCATCTTCGTCCTGCTCTTCCAACCGTTCAACTGACACAACCCGCTCACCCTTGGCAACGCGCAGAACCCTCACGCCCTGCGTCGCCCGTCCGGCGATGCGAATCTGATCGACAGCGCATCGGATCAATTGGCCAGCGTCCGTCACCATCATGACTTCATCGCCATTGTTGATCGGAAACGACGCACATAGCCGCTTACCCTTGCCGATCTTGTGAGCGATCAGTCCCTTCCCGCCGCGTCCTGTGCGGCGATAGTCGAAGGATGAAGCACGTTTGCCCATCCCATCTTCGGTGATCGTCAGAATGAACTGTTCCCGACGATTAAGCTCTGCGAACCGCTCTTCGCTGAGTGAGACGGCTTCATTTTCGTCGTCTTCCAGCTCCGTTTCGGATTCTTCGACTGTTGCATCGCTCTCAGCCTCTTCCTCGGCGCCGGCGGCGCGACGAAGCGCGCTGGCCTGTTTCAGGTAAGCGCGCGCCTCGGCTGGCGTCACATCTGTGGACGCGAGCACGCTCATGCCGATAAGTTCATCATTCGCTCCAAGGCGTATCCCGCGAACACCGGTAGAGGTCCGCCCTGTGAACACGCGAACCTGCTCGACCGCAAATCGAATACATTGCGCATGGCCGGTGGTGAGCAAGATGTCGTCTTCAGGCGTGCAAAACTTCACGTCTATGATCGCGTCAGCATCCGATTCCAGCTTCATCGCAATTTTCCCGGCGCGATTTACCTGAGTGAAGTCGGACAACATGTTTCGACGCACACCGCCAGAGCGTGTCGCAAAAAGGATGTTCAACTTCTCACGTTCAGTCTCGTCTGCCGGGAGCGGCATGACGGAAGTGATCCGTTCATCCTTGGTAAGCGGCAGCAGGTTGACTAGCGCCTTGCCACGCGAGTTGGGCGCACCCAGCGGAAGCCTCCATACCTTCTGTTTGTAGACCATACCCGTGGAGGAGAAGAACAGAATTTCGGTGTGGGTATCTGCGGCGAACAGGCGGACGACGAAGTCCTCGTCCTTCGTGTCCATCGCCCCTCGGCCTTTGCCGCCGCGATGCTGGGTGCGATATGCGGCCAGCGGCGTACGTTTGACGTAACCGCCGTGCGTGACCATCACGACCATTTCTTCGCGCTCAATGAAGGCCTCATCTTCGAGGTCAAGGTCGGCTTCCACGAACTCGGAACGACGGGGTACCGCGAAACGTTCGCGAACCTCTGTCATCTCGCCCTTTATGATCTCCAGAATGCGCGGGCGAGAACTCAGAATATCGAGATATTCCTTGATCGCATCTGAAAGGCCCTTTGCCTCGTTTCCGATCTCGTCTCGGCCAAGACCAGTAAGGCGTTGCAGGCGTAGATCCAGGATGGCGCGCGCCTGTTCATCAGACAGGCGTATCTCACCGCTCTCGTCCATCACTGTGCGGCGATCGGCGATCAGTCCGATCAAGGGGCCCATGTCTTGAGCTGGCCACGAACGTTCGAGCAACGCTTCCCTGGCGAGGTATCGATAGAACCGACGCAACGTCGAGACGCGTCTGGCCGAAGAACGCGGACTGTGGCCCGACCGCACACAGTACGCCAGGTATTCCAACAACTGGGCGCGGCTCACCGTCTCCAGCTCCGTACCCCGCGCGGAAAGCCACGTTGCGACATTCTTCAGATCTGCACGGTAGGCAGAAAGGGTATTGGCGCTCAAGCCGGACTCCA
>JBHIWT010000129.1:0-9891 GCA_041987265.1 Hyphomonadaceae bacterium | reverse complement strand
AGGAAGTCACCCTGCGCAGCGATACCCTGGTGATCGCTGACCACTCCCGCGCCCTGGCCATTGCCGGTGTGATGGGCGGTGAGCACAGCGGTGTGTCCGATACCACTCGCGATGTCTTCCTTGAGAGTGCGTTCTTCGACCAGATCGCCATCGCTGGCAAGGCACGTTCCTATGGCCTGCACACCGATGCTTCGCACCGCTACGAGCGTGGCGTGGACTGGCAGCTGGCCCGTGAAGCCATGGAGCGCGCCACTGGCCTGCTGCTGGACATCACCGGCGGCGATGCCGGCCCGATCATCGAGACCGTCAACGCGCAGTACCTGCCGTCAATCGCGCCGATCACCCTGCGTGCCCAGCGCATCACCCAGATGCTCGGCATGGCCCCGCTCCTGTCCTCCGGCTACGACCCCGAAGCCGGCATCGACATGCAGCTCGCCGCGACCGCCCGCGAACAGGGCGACGCCGTGCTCGGCTTCGAAACCCTCGAACAACAGCTGATGTTCTTCGCCAATGTACCGGAGGAGGACCAGATGAAGGCCCTGCGGGCCACGCTGGCGATCGACCCCGACGAGATGCAGACCATGACCGATCAGGCGGCGGCCGCATTCGAGGCCTGGGCCAACGGCGACACCACCGGGCTCGAAGGCTTCATCGCCGAGTGGAAGACAGACCCCGACGGCGCCTACGCCTCGATCCCGTATGAAACCCTTGTCCTGAACCGCAACAAGGACTGGGCGCAGCAGATCGACGACATGCTCGACCGGTCGGGCGTCCACTTCATCGCCGTCGGCGGCGGCCATCTCGTCGGCCCCGACAGCGTCCAGCAACAACTCAAGGCCCGCGGCGTCACCGCGGAGCGTTACTAGGCCGGCAAACTGCGCCCCGTCCTGAGCCCGTCGAAGGACGAGGGCGCGCCAAAGGAAGAGAGATCCGACATGCTCACGAACCCGACCGAGAAACGGTTCGCGCCAAGGCTGCTCCTCGCAATCGCCTTCGTCACGGTGATGCTCGCGCTGATCTTCTTCGATCCCTTCGGCCCGGCCAATGTCTGGATCGTGCTGGCGATCAGCTTTGGCGTCGCCGGCTGGGGCATCCGTCAAAGGCTGCGCAGCCGCGATGAGGTGATGAGCGAAGCCTTCAAGATGTCATTCGTCTATGGCGCGCCATTGGCCATCGTCCTGTCGATCCTGACCGTCGTCTTCGCGTCGCGGATCGACGGCTTCAGGGAGTGGCTCCTCTATTCCTGGCCGGAAACAACGAATGACCCGCGCATGGTCGGCTTCGGCCTCGGCATCTGTTTCACAGCCATCGCAACCAGCATCAGCGTCTGCCTCGCCCGCGCCGCCTGGTGGATCGCCAGACGCTAGTCACAAAGAAGCCAGACACATGACCCTCACCCGCAACACCCAGTCATGGATCGCCGCCACAGCCTTCGTCATCGTCGCGATCCTCGTCGTCTTCGACCCGCTGCCGGAACCAACGCTGACCATCGTCAAGAGCGTCTTCTTCTGGCCCGCGGCCATCTGGATGGCATGGCTGCTCTGGTCCCGGCGCAGCGAACTGAAAGACGACGCCAGCCTCAACGCCCGCTCGATCGTCACGCCGCTCGCCATCGTCATCGGCATCGCCGCCTGCCTCGCCCTGGCGCGTTGGGCCGCGCTCAGCACGGGAATCTCATCATGACCCTCTCAGTTCGCAACCAGTCGTGGATCGCCGCCGGCGTCTTCGTCCTGCTCGCCGCCCTCACCATCTTCGAGCCTTTCCCCGAACCGGCGCAGACCATCATGCAGGCGGCGATCTTCCTCCCCACCGCAGCCTGGGCCTTCTACATTTCGCGCAATTGCCGCGATGAAGTAATGATCCACGCCTCCCGCGCCGCCTTCGCCCACGGCGTACCCATCGGCGCCGGCATCGTCGTCGCCGCCGTGCTGGTCATGCGCTACTGGGCGCCCGCCACCGACTTCGTCGTCGCCGCCGCCAACCGCTCGGCCAACGAACTCCCGCCAGAAGCCGTCGGTTTCGGCTTCGGCGCCATGTTCACGCTCATGGCCGTCGGCCTCACCGTCACCGCCATCTACGCCATCTGGTGGGCCCGCGCCCGCTGACCGCCATTCCTTCCGGAACCAGAACCATGCTCAACATCCAGACCCGCAACACCCGCCGGATTGTCGGCATTGCATCCCTCGCCCTCCTCGGGATCACCTACCTGACCAAGCCCTACCTTCCGCTGCCCGCGCAATTGCTGTTCATGCTCGGCGCCGTAGTGCTGGCGCTGGTCTGGGGCCGCGCCTACTGGCGCGATATCGGCGAGGTCGCTCGCGACGCGCAAAAGACCGCCTGGCTCTGGGGCGGAACAGCCGGCGGGCTCATTGCCCTGATCGCCATGATGGTCCCGCTGCTCGCGCCGCTCTTCCAGGATGTCACCGGTCCAACCGGCGACGGCCCGAGCATGAACAACCTCATCTTCCTCGGCGGCGCCGTCACCTTCTTCCTCGCCCAATTCGCGGGCTTCCTCGTCTACTGGATCTACTGGTGGGCGCGGACCCGCTGAATGGAGCGCTTGTGATGTCAATTCCCAAACTCCCCCCAAACGCCTACAGCCTGATCGCGCTTGCGCCTGTGACGATCTACGCCGCGCTCCTCATCGCAACGCCGATGACATGGACCTCTGGAATGCCCCTGATGTGGATCGCAATGGCGTGGGGCGGCGTGTTCTCGATTCTTCACTGGATACGAATGGACGAGGCGGCAAAGGAAGCGCAGAAGTTCGCGCTCTTCTGGGGCGCTGTAGCCGGCACTGGCGTCGTCTTCATATCGCTTCTCGCCTTCCCGTCCTTCGTCGAGCTCGCGGGCGACAGGATCGAAACCATCCTCGCCGACCACCCGCAATCGCCCATGCGCCCGTCCACCTACGGTTTCGTCGTCGGCGTCGTCTATCTCGGCCTCGCCCAGATCGTCGGCTTCCTCGTCTGCTGGACGGGCTGGTGGATCGCAAAACGCTAGGACCCCGAACCCATGACCCTCACAAACCTCCCCCGTCCCGTCCTCGGCCTGCTCGCACTGGCGCCCAGCGTCATCGCCCTCACCGCGATGATCGCCGCCATCCCGTGGCTGAGAACCCTGCCCGACAGCGTCGCCATGACCATCGCGATCATTGCATCCGTCTTCGTCATGGGCTGGTCGCTGTTCATCGCCTTCATCGCCCAGAAATCCCAGGACGAGGTCCAGCGCCACTCCGAACGCGTCGGCCTGCAATACGGCTTCTTCGGCGCATCGATCTTCGTCGCCGTCCTGTTATTCCTTCCGCCCTTCCACGACTTCGTCATCAACGCATCGACCAACCTCGCCGTGTCGCTGAAGGGAAACGCGGAAAAGGCGCCGCTCCTCGCCTACGTCGCCGGCATCGCCACGCTCGCCTTCGCCCAGTCCATCGGCGCGGTCATCGCCTGCCGGTTCTGGTGGAGAGCGAAATCACGATGACGCCGCGCAGGAATCGCCAGAAACAGGCCGCCTCATGAAGAACCGCATCCGCGTCCTGCGCGCCGAACGCAACTGGACCCAGGCCGACCTCGCTCAGCGCCTGGAAGTCTCGCGCAACTCGGTCAACGCCATCGAGAACGGCAAGTACGACCCGTCCCTGCCGCTCGCCTTCCGGATCTCCGACGTCTTCGGCCTGCCGATCGAAGACATCTTCCAGCGCGACGAGCCCTCCGCCAAGGCCGCCGCAGAATAGCCGCAAACCGCTCGCCAGATTGCCCGCACAGGGGAGGGACACATGACTGCAATGCTTCGCTCGACGCTGATCGCCGCCACGCTCGCAATCTTCGCTGCATGCGCGCCGCAATCCGAACCGCAATCCATCGCAACCGGCGACTGGGTCGGCGAACTCGCCCCGCCCGGCCAGACCTTCCGCATCGCGCTCCACATCTCACAGGACGGCGACAACCACACCGGCACGATCGACTTCCCGGATGTCGGCCGCTGGGACCGCGACCTCACCGACATCGCGCTCAGCGATCAGACCCTCTCCTTCACCATGCCGGTCAACGCCACCCTGACCGGCGACGTTGAAGCCACATGGAACCCCGACAAGGAAAGCTGGTCCGGCGAGGTTATCGCCGCGGGCTCGCGCATCCCGATCTCGTTCTCCGCCGGAATCGTCGAACCCTTCCCGACCGTCGAAGGCCTCGACGGCCGCTGGGAAGGCGAGATGGACATCGGCGGCGCAAACCCGCTCACCATCGTCTTCCGCATCTCCACCGACGAACACGGCACCATCGCGCTGATGGATTCGCCCGACCAGATGGCCGGCAACATCCCGGTCAAGACGCCGGTCGTCGAAGGCGACGAGATCAAGCTCGAAGTTCCCCAGACGCTCGGAACCTATTCCGCCACACTCTCGGAAGATCGCCAGTCCATGAGCGGCGAATGGGTCCAGATGGGCCAGCGTTTCCCGCTCGACCTCACACGCTCGGAAATCGTCGAGAACCAGCAGGCCGCCGCCCGCCCGCAGGAACCAACCGAACCTTACCCCTACACCGCCGAGGACGTGACGTTCGAAAACACAACAGCAGGCGTCACCCTCGCCGGAACCCTCACCCTCCCCGAAGGCGCCGGGCCGCATCCCGCCGCCATCCTCGTCTCCGGCTCCGGCGCACAGGACCGCAACGAAGCCCTTGCCGGTCACAAGCCCTTCCTCGTTCTCGCCGACCACCTCACCCGCAACGGTATCGCCGTCCTGCGTTACGATGACCGCGGCGTCGGCCAATCCGGCGGCGTCCACCAGGATTCATCCTTCGCCGACATCGCCTCCGACATCGAAGCCGCCTACGCCTACCTCAACACCCGCGATGACATCGACCATGCCCGCACCGGCCTGATCGGCCATTCCGAAGGCGGCATGACCACGCCGATGGCCGCCATCCGCAATCCCAACATCGCCTTCGTCGTCATGATGGCCGGCCCCGCCGTCCACGGCCGCGACCTGCTCAAGGAACAGCAGCGCCTCATCTCCGAAGCCATGGGCGCGCCGCAGATCATGGTCCTGCGCAACCAGACCGCCGTCGACGCCGTCGCCGACGCCGCCAGCCCCGAAGAAGCCGCCGCCGAAATCCGCAAGATCTATGTCGGCATGCCGGACGAAGCCGTCGAGGCGATGGTCCAGCAATTCACCCAGCCCTACATCTACGAGTTCGTGCACTACGATCCCGTCCCCGTGCTCGAACAGCTGACCACGCCGGTCCTCGCCATCAACGGCTCGAAAGACCTGCAGGTCTCCGCCCCGCAGAACCTCCCCGCCCTGCGCGAGATCTTCGCCGGCCATCCCGACGCCACCGTGATCGAGCTGGAAAGCCTCAACCACCTCTTCCAGACCGCCGAAACCGGCTCCCTCACCGAATACCAGCAGATCGAGGAAACCTTCGCCCCCGTCGCGCTGGAAACCATCTCGAACTGGATCAACGAACGCTTCGCTACGCAATGATGCGCAAGCCTACGACGTAGCCTGTTCGATCGTTACGCTGAACACCAATGCATGAACATGAAAAGTGCGCCCACCCCATTTCGCCTCGGCCAGCGCTACGCCATGACGTAACTTGCGATCGCCGATGTATTTCACGAAGTGCTGACCAGCCAGTCCCTTGATGAACTCCGTGTCCGCCACATCGTCCGGCGGAACTTCCTCCCAGCCGGCAAGACAAGCACCCAGTCGCTGAAGCTCCTGATCATAGACCACGCGCGCGCCCAACGCGGACAGAATTTCGCTGCGGCATGCCAACATCACATTGGGGCCATCGTCTTCGCGACTCTCAGTAATCACGCAATTCGGGTACCCCTCTGCTGTCTGGCTGGAGGCGAAGACCAGCCCCTCTCTTTGCGCGCCCATCTTCAGGGAGACATCCTCCGCCTTCAGCGATTCAAATTGCTTCGGCGCCGCCTCCAGAAACGGCTGATACCGCGCGCACGCGTCTTCCTGCGTCCACCCTTCAGGCGCTACAAGCACGGCGACCGCGATCAGGAAGTTTCTCAACACACCCTCCAACCTTCTCCTGACCATCGCGTCTGCACTGAATCTGTCAACGCGCCGCGCGCCATGGCAGGCGTGCGCAACAATCACACTTCTGATCCGGATCAATTTGCCATCGCCGCGAATGTGCCTAACCTGAGCCGTTCAACAGGTGCGGAGACACCCCATGCGTAGCCTCGTCATCCCGCTCGCGCTCGTTGCAGCCGCCTGCTGCACGCCGCCGCAGACCACCGGCGCGTCCGACAGCGCGGCCGCCGGCCCGCCCCCGGCGCCGCCCATCGAGTCGACGGCCACGCCGCAACAGATCGCCCAGGGCGAAATCATCGTCGAACGCGCCTGCGCCAGCTGCCATGAGGTCGACCCCAACGCGACCAGCCCGCACCCCGACGCGCCCAACCTCTCCAACCTGTCCCAGGAATACCCCGTCGCCCTCCTCGACGAAGCCTTCGCCGAAGGCATCATGGTCGGCCACCCCGACATGCCCGAATTCAAACTCCAGCCCGACCAGATCGAAGCCCTGATCGGCTACCTTGAATCCATCCAGACCCGCCGCGGGATTTAGGACAATCACCCAGCCTGCTATCCGCCAGGCGCCATAATCACATTCACCGCCTGCGCCGCCAGCGATAGCGTCCGGCGATTGGCCATGGCGTCCGCCGCCCGAACAGTGAATGCTGGCGCATGACAGAATCGCCGGCGCCCGCCCAACCCCGCCACAGCCCGATCGACCCGGCCACAGCCCGCCCCGCCCCGTCGCGCCGCCTGCTCGCGACGCCTTTCCGCTGGCTCTGCATCGCCTTCTTCAAGCTCAACGGCTGGAAGATGGAGGGCTCCTTCCCGCCGCACGCCAAAGCGGTCCTCATCGCCGCGCCCCACACCTCCAACTGGGACGGCGTCTACATGCTCGCCGCCGCCGGCTTCTACCGCATCAAGCTTCGATGGATGGGCAAGAAATCGCTCACCGCCGGTCCGCTCGGCCCGATCGTCAGATGGCTGGGCTGCGTCCCCATCGACCGCACCGGCGCCAACGACATGGTCGCCTCGATGGCCTCAGCCTTCGCCGAACACGACGACATGATCCTCGCCATCCCACCGGAAGGCACGCGCTCGTTACGAACAGAATGGAAGTCCGGCTTCTACCACATCGCCCACACTGCCGCCGTCCCCCTGATCATCTCGGTGCTCGACTACAGAACCAGAACCATCCGCCTCGCCGCCACGATCACCCCCTCTGGCGACTACGAGCAGGACCTCGAAACCATCCAGCAACACTACACAGCCGCCAGAGGTCGCCATGCGGGAAAGTTCTCCGCGGGTTCCTGACCCCAATGGACTGCCCGCCCTTCGCCCCCCCGAACGAGGGCGCTTGCGCCGAAGGCATCATTGATCAGCCACCCCGAGACGCCCGAATTCAAACTACAGCCCGACGATGTCCGCGCACGGATCGGCTATCCGGAATTGATCCGGGCGGAACGGGCGATCTAGGGGATTAGGCTTTCGACACCGATCCTAGTCTCTCGAACAGTCATCGTGACCCTTCCGAATGGCGCTCGCTCAGGCGGCCATTGCCGCAAGTCAAGAAAAGTACCGGCAGGGTAAAGCAGCACATTATTCGGCGAGAACTCATGCTCCCTGACCGCGTCGCTCCCAGCATGTGGCGCGACATTCTTCATTCCCCAATCTGGCAGGCACTCAGCCACCTGTGACGACAGGAAATCAAAACCCTGCACAGCATCCGCATCATCATCTGGATTGGTGTGGCACACCACCGTAGACACGTGACCGAAACGCGCGATGTTGCGGCGGCTCGGATGAGCAAAAAAACATTTCGCAAAGCCCTCAAGCACGCTCTCGACGGTCCAAGTTTTGAAGTTGCCGTCATCACGAGTCGTGACCGCCTCCCCGCGAAATCCCTCGAACCGGTCGGGCAGGCCGCCGATCAAATCCTCGAGTTGGGTGCAAAACCGGCTTGTCGACGGTTCATCCTGCGCCGCCGCCGGAGCAAAACAGGCGATGGAAATGGCGATGAGCCATGAGAAGCGTGCGAATATCAACGCGGTCTCCCAACTGCGCAAATCTTGCGCGACACCCATGACGCGTCAATTGCGGTTCACCTATCCACAGCCTCGCCCCTTTGCCCCGACTCCCGCGCCGCGCTATCCCTCCCCCATGAGAACCAAACGAGAATCAGCGGTCGCGGCATGACCGGCGATCCCGCTGACGACATCCCCTTTCCGGACGACGACGATCCGGGTCCCGAAGCGCGCGATGAAGCGCCGCCGGAAGTCGACACGCGCCCCATCTCCGAGCGTGCGATGGCGCGCCCTCCGGGATCGCAGGCAAGCGCGCCCGCGCCCAACGCCGACTATCTCGCCGGCCTCAACGCCGAACAGCGCGACGCCGTGCTCACCACCGAAGGGCCGCTTCTCGTCCTCGCCGGCGCCGGCACCGGCAAGACCCGCGTCCTCACCACCCGCGTCGCCCACATCCTGCGCGAGAAACGCGCCTGGCCCTCGCAGATGCTGGTCGTCACCTTCACCAACAAGGCCGCCCGCGAAATGCGCGAGCGCACCCTGCAACTCGTCGGCCCCGACGCCGAAGGGCTGCGCTGGCTCGGCACCTTCCACTCCGTCTCGGCCCAGATGCTGCGCCGCCATTGCGAGCTGGTGAAGCTCAAGCCCTCCTTCACCGTCATCGACACCGACGACCAGATCCGCCTCATCAAGCAGATCCTCGATGCGGAGAACATCGATCCCAAGCGCTGGACGCCGCGCTTCCTCGCCGGCCTGATCGACACGTGGAAGAACCGCGCCATCACCCCGGACAAGCTGCCGGCCGACCTCTCCCAGCAATTCGCCGGCGGCAAGGGCAAGCGCCTCTACGAGATCTACCAGCAGCGCCTCGCCACCCTCAACGCCGTCGATTTCGGCGACCTCCTCCTCCACACCATCCGCATCTTCCAGGAGAACCCCGAGGTGCTGGAGGAATACCACAAGCGCTTCCGCTACCTCCTCGTCGACGAGTACCAGGACACCAACGTCGCCCAATACCTCTGGCTCAGACTACTGGCGCAGGGCTCGGGCAACATCTGCTGCGTCGGCGATGACGACCAGTCGATCTACGGCTGGCGCGGCGCCGAGGTCGACAACATCCTGCGCTTCGACAAGGACTTCCCCGGCGCGAAAGTGATCCGCCTCGAACAGAATTACCGCTCCACCGCCCACATCCTCGCCGCCGCCTCGAAAGTCATCTCCGGAAACGCCGGCCGCCTCGGCAAGACCCTGCGCACCGACGCCGGCGACGGCGACCTCGTAAAAGTCCGCGGCGTCTGGGACGGCGAAGCCGAAGCCCGCCTCATCGCCGACGACATCAACGACTGGCTGCGCGAAGACAAATCCCACCGCCACGATGACTGCGCCGTCCTCGTCCGCGCCTCCTGGCAGATGCGCGCCTTCGAGGAACGCTTCATCCTCACCGGCACGCCCTATCGCGTCATCGGCGGCCCGCGCTTCTTCGAGCGCGCGGAAATCCGCGACGCCATGGCCTATCTCCGCCTCATCCGTTCGCCCGCCGACGACCTCGCCTTCGAGCGCGTCGTCAACCAGCCCAAGCGCGGCGTCGGCGCCACCTCAATACAAAAGCTGCAGATCGAATCCCGGTCCATGCAACAGCCCCTCACCGTCGCCGCCGACATGATGCTGCGCGGCGACGAGATCAAAGGCCCGGCCAAGACCGGCATCCGCCGCTTCCTCATCGACCTCGAGAACTGGCGCGCCCTCTACTACACCGCCGACCCCGACGCCCACATGGAGCCGCCCCGCCTCCTTGAAACCATCCTCGAGGAATCCGGCTACACGGACATGCTC
>JBHIWT010000128.1:0-9939 GCA_041987265.1 Hyphomonadaceae bacterium | reverse complement strand
AGATTCCCCACTGCTGCCTCCCGTAGGAGTCTGGGCCGTGTCTCAGTCCCAGTGTGGCTGATCATCCTCTCAGACCAGCTAAAGATCGTCGCCTTGGTAGGCCATTACCCCACCAACTAGCTAATCTTACGCGGGCCGATCCTTCGCCGATAAATCTTTCCCAATTCGGCGTATCCGGTATTACACCCAGTTTCCCGGGGCTATTCCGAAGCGAAGGGCACGTTCCCACGCGTTACTCACCCGTCTGCCACTCCCCCCGAAGGGGGCGTTCGACTTGCATGTGTTAAGCCTGCCGCCAGCGTTCGTTCTGAGCCAGAATCAAACTCTCAGGTTTGAGTTGATCCCGACGAAACCTCACGTGAATTCGTGAGGTCGCTGCAAAGCATCTACGTTCTTGACGGGAAGCCCGTTCATAATTCTCTGGCCGATCCGAAGACCGACCAGCATCATAGAACTGGCTTTCCTAAAAAAAACGCAGACCGCCGAGTCGTGTGCGACCATGCCGAAGCATCGTCGCGGCAAGCCCAGCCGCCGCCCGCGTTTCTCTTCCATTCACAATGTCAAACATCTGCGGACAACAGCTCTTTGAGCTGCGGCGACCGCCGCATCAGATTTGGCCCGTCGGGGCCGCTTCGTCTGCGAAGAGGCGCGGGATATATGCCGCGCCATTCCGACCGTCAACCACCTTTTTTCGACCAATTTCAGATCCGCTGTGGATCGTTGAATTTGGCCGCAAAAAGCACACCTCAGGCCCGAGTCTTTAGGCCCGTGAAGCGCGACTGGCTGTCGGCAGGAAATTCCCTTATACCGCGAGCATTACCGGGGAGCAAGCGCCAGATAGATTTTTTGTGAAATTGGTTGCGCGGAGATGACCGCGCGCCTGCTTCACGGCTGGATGTAAGACCTGATCGCATCCACTTCGGCGTCGGCTTCGGCGATCCGCATCTTCACAAGATCTCCAATGGAAACAACGCCCAACAGCTTCTCGCCTTCCACAACCGGAAGGTGACGAATACGCCGGTCCGTCATCGCGTTCATCGCATGCTCGATCGTGTCCTTCGGATGCGCTGTAACGACTTTTCTGGTCATGCATTCCGAGACCGGTATCGACAGCGCTTCGGCGCCTTTGCGGGCTACGGCGCGCGCAAGGTCACGCTCGGAGAATACACCAATCACGCTGCCGGCCTCGCCCAAGATCACCATAGCGCCGACCTTCAGCTCATCAAGCTTGACCGCAGCTTCCCTCAGTGTGGCGTTCTCGGCGATCGAAATCACATCGCCGCCCTTCTGGCGCAGAATGTTTTCCAGAATCATGTCCAATCTCCCTTTGCGCATCTTCCTGTGCGCCCAACGAGTCGGAGCGTGCGGCAGGACGCCGCAGGATGCAAGCTGAACTTGCTAGAAGCTCGTTAACCACGCTTCGATTTCGTCCACCTTGTCTCCCTTAAACGCCGGTCATCAGGGGAAGCCGTACGAAGCGGCTCGCCCTACGTCACTCATTTGCTGGCACGACGGTTGCAGCCGCCTTCCGCAGAACAACTGGCGGGAGAAACAAGATGGCGTTCAGGCAGCAACCGAATCTGGTCGCATCGGGCGCAATGGGAATCCTCGCCGGCATCGCGATCGCTGGAGGTCTGGTCTTCGCGTTGTCGCTGTCTGCCGCAGCCGAACAGACACCTGCCGCGTTCGAGCAATCCACTGCGGAAACAGCCGCACGCGCCAAACCATCGCCACGCCTGGTCGCCGCCAATATCCAGGCCGACGACATGAAACTTCGCACCTATGGCAATTCCACTGCCCGCGCACGCGCCCTGCAGATTAACGAAGTTAAGGCCCAGCCGGACGAGCGTGGCGGCATTGTTGCATTGGGCGAGCCGTCACCGGCGAGCCCGCAACCGCAGGGCTAACGGCCGAAACGAACAACGCGCCGCCGCCTCGGTTTTATCCGTGGGTGCGGCGATCCCAACTCCGGGGCGGCCCTCCGAACTCGCCCCGGCCCGCAAGTAGAGTATGCCCAGGCGGGGGGCGCGTAGAGTACGGGCGGCGGCGTCTTGCCCCGACGCCGTCGCCCGCCTCTCGCATCTTCATCGCTTCAATCGTTGAGATACAGAACCGGCAAACGGATCGCCGACGCCTTGCCCGGCGCCATGTGAATGGTGTTGGCGGCAACCCTGCCCTTCACGCCGGGGCCGGGATTTTCACCCGTGTTCGGATTCACATCGATGCGGGGCGCGTTCGACGAGGTCACGTGCACCGCAATGCGGTGACCTTTCTCGAACGTCAAAGCCGTATCCCACAAGTCGATTGTCATGAGCTCGGGATCTCCGGGCGTCATCATCGTAATCTGATCCGGCATCCGTCCATTGCGATAGCGCGTACGGATTGCGCTATCGAGCACGATGGCCTCGTAACCGTCCGGGTAGACATCAACCAGCTTCACGACGAAGTCAGTGTCGAGCCCGTCAGTAGACGCCCAGAGGTCCATCGTCACAGGCCCCGCGATGGCCACGTCCTGGTCAAGCGGCGCGCTTTCGAAGCGCAGGTAATCCTGGCGCTCGCCGATCGGACGCTGGTCCATGGGGCCGCGCGCAAACGTCAGATTGGCGCCGCCAATCGTCTCTACTGGGTTCGCAGGATCGAATTTGTAGGTGATCTGCGCCGCCTCGCCTGAGGGTCTGGCGGTTGAGAGTCCGCCATCCGCATGAAGGTAGAAACTGGTTTCCGCAGGGGCCGGCGGCCAGTCGCCAAACGTCATCCAGCGGTTCTTGTCGGAGACCTCGCCCTTGCGGGCGGAAGCCATCATGTAGGCCTTTACGGGCGGCTCATCCATGATGCCGTTGTCTTCGCCCTTGAGCCAGTAGTCGAACCAGCGGACCTCTTCGGGATTGCCCTGCAACCCGCCACCATCGGGATAGTCCATGTCGCCAGACAATGCTCCGTGGCCGAACGGCCCCATCTCGAGCTTCTGGTTGCCACGCGCGCCGTCTGCTCCTTCGTGCTGGAGGAACATGAAATTGCGGACGTTGCCCTCGTTGAAGATGTCGTACCAACCGCCGTAATTGTAGACCGGAATATCGATGTACTTACGGTGCTCAGCGATCTCCGTCCGCGACCAGTATGAGCTGTCAGGATAGTTTGCGGCGTTGGCCGCGATGACTTCCTCCGCGATGCCCTGCCCGCGCGACCAGTCGCCAGAATCCTTCTGCTTGAACGCGCCGCCGATATAGGAGCCGGTCAGCCGCGTCGAAGGCGCCACGATGACGAATGCGGCCTTCAGGTGCGGCGGATCCATTGTCGCCGCCAGCAGCGATGTGTAGCCCATGGCCGATGCGCCCGTGATGCCGATCGACCCGTTGCACCAGTCCTGCTCGGCCATCCATTCGATCGTGTCGTACCCATCGAACGCGTCGTTGATAAACGCCTGGTAGAAGCCCTCCGAGCGGCCTTTTCCCCGCACGTCCTGCACCAGGTAAGCGTATCCAGCGTCAGTGTATCTCTTCGTACCTGCAGGGTTCCGGAACATGGCGTCCTTGCCATATGGCGTGCGCTGCACGACGCACGGGAACGGACCACGCCCTTCCGGCAGATAGAGATTGCCTGCGAGCTTGATGCCGTCACGCATCTCCGCATGCACTTCGCGCGCGCCCTCGGCAATGCGCTCCGGCGCTGCACCGCGCACGGTCTGCGCCTGCGATGTCTGCACGCATGCCGACAGCGGCGCGACGGACAGCAATGCAACCCCAGCGAGGGTCGCTCGGAATACCGATCTCATGTTTCTCTCCCTTCGCGTCTGACCCAGCAGGCGGGCCGCGCATCGCGTTGATCCTTCCACGACGCCAGCGCGCGTCAAGCTGCTGTACCGCATTGAAACGTGCGCAATCGCGTGTGCCGAACATTGCGGTGAGAACGCGACCTGCATCGCGGCGTCATCCGCGAAATCATCGTGTCTGCAGCGAAAATTGAGGTTTCCACGCCGATACATCCGCCTGGTGGTTGTGTGGCCTGTGGGTTGCGACGTGGGCTTACTCGCGCTGGCCGAAGGAGCCGTGGCGCCAGGCTGATGGACCAAAGACGTATGCAGAATTCGCGGAAACATGCCTACACTCAGGCGCTCATCGACGCCTGGCAGCGCTTCTCCGCTGACGCGCCGGAAGATGGTGGGCCGGTCACGGAGGATTTCCCGGGCCTGGTGGACAACCTGTTCGTGCTGGCTTGCGGATCAGCCGAAGCGCTGACATTCCGTAACATCGGCACCGGCGTTGAGCGCCTGTTCGGGCGCGATCTCGTGGAACACGATTTCCTGTCGCTCTGGACCTCGAGCGATCGAGCGGTCGTCGCTGCTGCAGCTCAATGCACAGTCACGGAGCACGGCCCCACGGTTATCAACGCCACCGCATCCCGTTTGGCTGGCGGAGCGGTCGATATCGAATTCACGCTCGCTCCGATCCGCAATTCCCGCGGCGAGATTTCACGGCTGCTTGGCCTGTGCCAGGTCCTCACGCCTCAGCAGGATCCCTCCGCCCGCCCCATCGGCGCAATGCGGCTTGAGGCGGTATTTCCTCCGGCCGCCAAGCCGAAAAAGCCAACATTGCGACTGGTCGTAAGCAACGACTAAGCCCCCGGGGCGCACGCAAGACTTTATGAAGACTTCGACCGCTATGATTTCGGCAGCCAGCCGTCATCCAAGCGTGACCCATGCACCTGCACAACGCCGCCGAGAAACGCAGTTCGCTTCGACTGCCAAACGAACACCGGGACCGGCGCCTGCACCGGCGTGTTCCCTGGGCGACCCGCGTGCGCGGCATGACCAATGACGGTGTCGAGTTCACCGCTGAAACGGTCGACATCTGCGCGGGTGGTCTACGCCTGACGGTCGAGCATCCGCTTGCAACCGGAGATTCGCTGGTGCTCTATCTCGACGAAATCGGTCGCGTCGAAGGAACTGTGGTCCGGCCGCTTGAAGCAAACGGCTATGCGATCGCGCTGCGCACACCTGCACGCAAAAGGGACAAGATCGTCGACCAGCTTACCTGGCTGATCAATCGCGAGCCGCTGAACCTCGAAGAAGAACGTGTCGCCGAACGCCGCCCCGGCGCCGGCCAGGTCATCGTCTCGTTTGGCCAGGGGATCAGTATCGCGTGCGCGGTCGTCGACATCTCGATCTTTGGCGCCGCGCTGCGCACCAACGGCCCGCGTCCGATGCTTGGGATCAAAGTGAAGGTTGGCGACCGCACCGGTACGTGCGTCCGCTTCTTCGACGGCGGCTTCGCCGTGGATTTCCGTCCGGACGCCGTTGCGGCGGCGCCCAACTAGTTCACCGCCAGCAGTCAGCTAGAACGAAATGATGCGCGGGCCTTCTGGTGCGCCAGGAGGTCTGGTTGTGGACGGAGCGGTAAAGCCGCCAGTCTCGGGCTTTGCGCCAGCTTTCGTTTCAGGCAACTGTGCGCGGCGACTGCGGATGCGCAAGCCCTGCCTCCTGCGCATGCGGCCCAGTGCGGACCGCAGTTCGCGCCCGCTCATGTTGAGGCTCGATGACAGGCTGACGCGATCCAGCGGCATCGGGAAAACGTTTTCATCGGCAAGACCCGACTGCCGCAGGCGCCATTTCAACTCGCGCATCAGGTCCGCGAAGCGCTCGTAAGGCGACATCGCGCCAAGGCGCACAATCTGGTTCATCAGGAATTCTTTTTCCTGCGCTTCGGCGCGTTGGATCGCACGCTCCAGGTTCGAGTACTGGTTCGAGCGCTCCACCCGCGCAATCAGATCACGTGCGCTGATCGACTCAACCTGGGTCAGCGCTCCGATGGTTGTAGCCGCGTCAGGTTCAGCTGCGCCGCGCAGACCGATCGTATCGCCGGGAAGCAGGAAGCCGATGATCTGGCGCCGCCCGCTCTTCAGGATGCGAACCCTGCAAGCCCAGCCCGAAGCGATGAAAGCAGGCTCCGGTGCGCGCTCGCGCTCCTGCACGATCTCGCTTCCAGACTGATAGATGCGCGTCTGGGACATTGAGAACTCGCGTATGAAATTCGTCTCGTCCGTGTCGAGCTCGCAGAGTGATTCAATGCGGTTGGAGACCGTTCTGCCGCGGGCCGCAAATTCCAGCTCATCGACCTGGTTGCGCGGTTTCGCCAGCAGGTTTGCAACCCGCGTGCGCGTGGTGGCGATCGAGTCGCTGACGCGCAGGCGCGCGCGGCGCTGAAACCTGCGCATCCTGCCGAGCGTCTCTTCAGTCCGCTCCTGCACTGCGGAGACGGCGGGCGCATAGAGCGCACGCGCGGAAAGGCGGCGCGGCTGTGCGACCTGCTTCGGCGCTCTACCTGCAGGCGTGTTCGGGCGCGGCGGGCGCACCGGTTTCTTCACGATGCCGGGCTTGGACTTTTTCGCGAAGGCGTCGGGCTTCAGCAGTGGGCCGCCGCGTCCGCGCACCGGTTTCGGCACCGATCTGTTCGACTGATTGTTCGGCGTCTCACCGGACATCTCTGCGAATCCCTGAAGCCTTCCTCACCAATGGTTGGCGAACGAAGTCGTCCCGCAGCCCCCAACCCATCTATCGATGAACGCGGACGCGCGAAAGTCAACTTGCTGACAGGCTTCAGCCTCAGGAACTCGGATTACAGACCGGCAATTCGACCGCGGCTGCTCGCCTAGGGTTCGTTCTTCCAGACTGGTTTGCGTTTCTCGGCGAAGGCTTTCGGGCCCTCTATATGATCCGCACTCGCCAGCAGGCGTTTGATGCCTTCGTATTCCGCCTCGAAGGCTTCGCGGAAATTGGCGGTGTCCAGCCCCTTCACGGCGGCCTCCTTTGTCGCCCGGATCGCCATCGGCGAGCACTCGAGGATCTGGCCCGCCCACTTCTTGGCCTCCTCAAGCGCCTGACCGTTCGGAACGACTTCCGTCACGAAGCCAATCTCCTTGCCTTCCGGCGCGTAGACGTGGCGGCCAGTGAGCATCATGCCCATCGCCTTCTTCATCGGCACCTGGCGCGGCAGCCGGTGCAGGCCGGTCGCGAGCGCCGCAAAACCAACGCGCGGCTCAGGCAGCGCAAACCGCGCGCCCTCTGCGGCGATAATGATGTCGGCGGCCAGCGCGATCTCGAATCCGCCACCCATGGCGAAACCATTCACCGCCGCGATTACCGGTTTGAACAGGTCATAGCGCGCCGTCAGTCCGCCGAACCCAGCCTTCGGCATTGGCGATTTCTGGCCAGAAGCCGCGAATTTCAGGTCGTTGCCTGCCGAAAACGCCTTGTCCCCCGCCCCGGTGACGATCGCGACCCAGAGCTCTGAATCAGCGGCGAACTTGTCGAAGGCGTCCGCCATTTCGGTGTTCGCCATCGGATGGAGGCAGTTCATCACGTCCGGCCGGTTGATCGTGACGATGAATAGCCGACCGTCCGTCTCCGTCTTGATGAACTCGTAATCACTCATGGGGCGCTCCTGTTTACCATTCTCAAACTTGGCTTGCCGTAGACCTAACCCGAAATTCACCTCGAACGGAACATTCTGTTTCGATGTCAGATACGCTTGAACTCAAGGATCCGATCGAACCCGGCGACGAAGCAGTCGCCGAGCACGATCTGACACCGCCGCCGCCGTTTGAGAGCGTGAAGTGGCAGGTTCAGATCAATGGCGAGACTTATGGTCCCTACACCCGCTCGCGTCTGATCGAGTTTCTGAAGGAAGGACGGGTCAACGCGCACACGATGCTGTGCTGCGGATCCGACAAGGAATTTGTTCGCGCTGACGCACACCCGCAACTACGCTGGGACTTCTCTTCACCGCGCAAACGCCGCTTCGGCGAGCCGAAGCTGGAGCCAGGCGAAACCGAGCCGCCGATCTGCAACTACTTCATCGCTGGCCGGCTGGTGTCTGACAGCAACGGTTTCGAGCGCATGCTGAAGTCGTGCGGACGCTGCTCGAAGATCGCCGGAGACATGTGGGTGTTGCGTTCACGGCTGACAGTTCATCAGATCCGCCACCGTCTCGCCTCGCTGCTGAAAGGCCACGATCAGTTTGTCGTGGTCAACGCAACGCGCGACCGGCTCGCCTGGTACAATATAGGTGTCGAGGCCGATATCGGGCTCCGCGATATCTGGGATGCGCCCGACATCTAGCGCTTCGAGGCCTAGTCGACCCGCTTCAAACCCGAGGCGTAGCGTTTCCAGTTCTCGACGTAGTGATGCGCAGATAGCGTGATCGCTTTGGCCTGTTCTTCGCCCAGCTCTCGCACGACCTTGCCCGGCGCGCCCATGACGAGCGAATTGTCCGGGATTTCCTTGCCTTCGGCAATCAGCGAATGCGCGCCGATGATGCAGTTCCGGCCGATCTTCGCATGATTGAGAATCGTCGATCCGATACCAATCAGCGAATTGTCTCCGATCGTGCAGCCGTGAAGCATGACCATGTGGCCGATGGTGACGTCCTTTCCGATCGTCAGCGGCGCGCCGAGGTCTGTGTGCAACACAGATCCATCCTGCACGTTTGAGTTTTCGCCAATCACGATCGGGTCGTTGTCGCCTCGTACGGTTGCGCCAAACCAGATGCTGGCGTTTTCCATGAGTCGCACGTTCCCGAGGACGACAGCGTTCTCCGCGACCCAATAGGCGCCATCGGCGCCCGGTTTTACGCCATTCAGTTCAAAAAGCGCCATTGTCACCAATCCTTCGCAGTTGCGGCATTATCCATACGTTAAGCCATGAGTAGTCTACTCAGGACAGTCGATACAGGGATGCGATTCTCGCGCCCGTCATCGAGGGGATCACGGTTGCGGCAAACGCGCTTGATACCAGCACATCGCTCGCCCGGCTCGACAGGGCGAACGCCGCCGCCTCCGCCAATTTCGAATCAATACGCAAGTGTTGACCGCCGCAGCGCCCCAAAGGCCTGCGGTTTTTTTGTGCCTGAACCAACGGAGTGACGACATGGCAAAACGTTCCGCGGCCCGAAGAAATCGCGTGGACCACGACGACGTCTCAACTTCACGGCAATCCGGCGTGCGCCTCAGCGTAATAGAGGGCGGATGGGATCCGATTGAGGATGACTGCAAACCGGCCCGCCGCCGCAAGCGCCAGCAAGGCAACCAGAATCAGCCCGCCGCGCCCGCGCAAGGAAAACGGGACCAGGCCTACGTCAAGAACGTCAAACCCAAGTCTGAAGGACAGGCGAAGCTCCTGGAAGCCATCGACAAGTCCAACCTGATTGCCGCGTTGGGCCCGGCTGGCACCGGCAAGACCTATCTCGCCATAGCCAAAGCCGTCGATTATCTGCGCGCCGGCAAGATCGCTCGCATCGTCCTTTGTCGTCCTGCGGTCGACGCCGGCGAAAATATCGGCTTCCTGCCCGGCGATATGGAAGACAAGCTCGCGCCGTTCCTGCGCCCGCTCTACGATGCGCTGCAGGACCGGATGTCGCCCAAGCAGATCAAGCAGATGCTTGCCGACGGCCAGATCGAAATCGCATCGGTCGGCTTCATGCGCGGCCGCACACTCAACAACGCCTTCGTGGTCATCGATGAAGCCCAGAACTGCACCTACGTTCAGCTGAAGATGCTGCTGACCCGGCTAGGCTGGAACGCGAAGATGATCGTTACCGGCGATCCAGCGCAATCGGATCTGTTGCCCGAAATGTCCGGCCTCGGCCCGATCGCCGATCGCCTGGAGATGATGGACGATGTTTCGGTGGTCCGCCTGAAACAAGGTGACGTTGTCCGGCACCCGCTGGTCGCCCAGATGCTCGACGCGCTCTAGGCGCGGCTCAATCGACCGGGAGGGCGAGCACCGACTTGCCCTCCGGTCCCATCAGAACAAGCGCGCCGAATTCGTTGTATTCATAGCGGTCTGCGCTTGCCAGCGCGTCGATGAAGCGCTGCTCCTGCAGCATAAGGGCTTCTGCCTCGCAATGCTTCTCGGTCACTTCGAGCCCGCCGAAAATGATCCCGCCA
>JBHIWT010000127.1:0-9961 GCA_041987265.1 Hyphomonadaceae bacterium | reverse complement strand
TCGAACGCAAACAGGTCGACGCCCTCATCGACCTCAAGAAGCAACTGGAATCCGACTGACGGCCCATCCCAAAAACCAAAGCCAAGGAAACTCAGAATGAGCGATCCCGATTACATCCACGTCGTTTACATCCGCGCCCCGATCGAAAAGGTCTGGGCCGCCATCACCGACAATACCAGCGAACGCGCCTGGTGGTGGGAAAGCCGCCACGAAAGCGACTTCAAACCAGGGTCGAAACTGATCTACCGCCGCCACGGCGAGATCGACGTGGAAGGCGAGATCCTCGAAGTCGACGCCCCCAACCGCCTCGTCCACACTTTCCGCTCCGGCGGTCCCGGCCCGCAGCACGACGAAGGCTACACCAACGTCGAATACACGCTCGAAACCACGGACGGCGTCACCAAACTCACCGTCACGCATTCCGGCTTCATCACGGACAGCAAGCTGCGCGTCGGCATCTCGAACGGCTGGCCGGCGATCCTGTCCAGCCTCAAGTCAATGCTCGAAACCGGCGAGCCGATTGTCTACGCCCACCCGAATGACAAGAAGTGATCCGAAAGATAGCGCCGCACGCCAGATGGCAGATTTGCGTTCACCGTCATCCCGGGGCGCAAAGCGAACCCGGGATCCGGAAATTGAACAATAGTCGGAAACAGCAGCTCCATCCCGGATCGCGCCATGCGCGTCCGGGATGACGGTTGCACCGTTCGCCAGCTTGGCTCTTATTGCTCCACCAGCTCGACCCGGCGGTTCTTTTCCTTCCCGCCATCGGTCGAGTTGGTGAATCGCGGCGACACCGGCCCGATGCCAACCGCCTGCAACCGGTCGCTGGCGATATTGTAGTCGGTCAGCAGAGCCTGCCGAACAGCCTCCGCACGATCCGACGAAAGCTTCGCGTTGTACGCATACGTCCCGGAAGAGTCCGTGTGTCCGACGATGTAGAATTTCTTGCCCGCCATCTGGCCGAGCAGTTTCGCCGCCTCGTCCAGCGCCGGCTTACTCGCCGCGGTCAGCGTCGCCTTGTCATGATCGAAGAACAGACCTTCGATCACTGTCCGGCCGAGTTCTTCAATATCTTTGCCCATCGCCTCGGCGTTGGCCGTCACCAGACCGGTTTCAGCCTCCTTGGTCTCGATGAAGTCAAACAGCATCGCAATCTCGCCCTTGGAATGCTGCTCGATCACCGCCGCCACATAAAGCGTGTCGTCCGCCCGTTCCTTCTTCGCCAGCACAGCGCTCGTGCCGCCGCTGGTCGACGTACCCGCTACCATCTTGCCGACCGTGCCCTGACCGCCCTGCCATGCGTTGTTGATGAAGTGCACGCCCTGCCAGGTAATGCCGCCAATCTCGTTCGGCGCCTGGCGCGTCGCGTCCACGCCCTCACCGATAATCTCGAAGTCTGCAGCCTTCAGCGCGTCAGAGATGTTCTTCCACACTTCCGCATGCGTGCGGTCCTCGCCCTTGTAGGAATAGAAGTTCCGCGTCACCCGCCCGGCGATCTCATCGATCTGGCCAATCGTGCGATAGCCGGACACAGGCCCCAACGGCATCTTGTACGGCAGGAAGTTGTCGATCGAACACCATTCCAGCACCGTCCCCGGATACCGCGTCAGCGCAGGATGATCCTCGCATCCGTCCTTGTCCTGCGCGAATGCGGGCGCCGCCAGCCCCATTACGCAAGCGATCATTCCCAATGCAGCAAACACGCGAGTCTTCATCATCATCCCCTGAACTCCTGACAATCAGACGTCCTGCCTACTGTCCGCATCCCGCCGCGTCTACAGCCCAAGGCGCCCGTCATCACACATCCGGTTCCACGATCGCCCGCACACGGACCAACGCGCGCCATTGCTGTCGGCTCGCCCGCAACACATCAACGAAGCTCACGATCGCCATCACGCAGCGATATCCATCCAGCGCCAGCCCACCCGCTTCAATCACCGCTCTGATCGCCGCCGCCGCATCCTTCGCCTCGTCGCGACCGCCAGCAGTCGTCAACACGGCAAGGTCCAGCTCATGACGGCCCAGCGGCGCCTCCGCTCCGCCGATCTCCTCCACGGAATGACGCGCAATCTCCATGTATGGAAAAGCAGGCGCCTCAACGCCTGAATCAAACACGCGCGGAAGCGCGCCCAGCACCGCCTTCACCCCGTCATCCGCCCGCAGCGCGTCCAGCACCGCGCGCTCCAGCGCCAGCACCGCGCTCACAGCCGCACCCGGCGCCACGGAGAGATCAGCCCCGCAACGTCCTCCGGCAGCTTCCCGCCGATCGAACCAGCATCCCGCGTCTGGTAGGCATGCGCCGCCAGGCGCAACACCGCCAGTCGCAGCCCGCTGGCCACATCATCCGCCGCCGCGCCAAACCCGGCGACATAATCAATCTCGACGCCGTCCCATCGCCGGCCCGGCCATGCGAACGCCCCCTCGGTCCAGATCAGTCGCGCCGCGCGGCCGCCATCGATCCGGAACCGGTCACTCACGTCCTCCGATGCGCCCTGCGCATCAAACACGCGCACCGCGACCAACGCTCCAGCCGGACGCACCGGCAGGCGCATCGAGCGCCGCTCCACCATCCCGTTCGGCCAGCATCCCAGCGTCACGCGCAGCGTCCGCTCGATCAGCGCCAGCCCCGCCAGCGCCTCGATCCGGCCGCGCGCAGCCGCCACAAGGTCGGCGATCAGCCCGTCCTCGCCGTCAAACCCCAGGCGCAGATAGTCCTTCGCCTCGGCCAAACCCACAGGTTCGACCGCCGGCGCAGCCAGCGTCGTCACTCTCATCATCTTCTCGCTTGAAAACGCTCCGGCCGCCGCCGAAGCCGATAAACCGGGCCGTGTGCGCCCATGCCGCGACGTTACGGCTGACAGACGGGAACAAGCCCGCTAGACGTGCCGCAAACGTCAATCACTCCAGATCGTCAGGATCCGCCGATGCAGCTTGATTCCACCGTCTCCGCCGTCGTCACAGGCGGCGCCTCCGGCCTCGGCGAAGCCACCACCCGCGCCCTGCGCGAAAAAGGCGTCAAGGTAGCGATCTTCGACCTCAACGAGGAAAAGGGCGCATCCATCGCCGCCGAACTGGGCGTCACCTATTGCAACGTGAACGTCACGGACGACGCATCCGTCACCGCCGGCTTCGAAAAAGCCCGCGCCGCAAACGGGCAGGAACGCATCCTCGTCAATTGCGCCGGCACCGGCAACGCCGCCAAGACCGCGGGCCGCAAGAAGGACACCGGCGAGATCTCGTCATTCCCGATGGACGCTTTCGAGCGCATCATCCAGATCAACCTGATCGGCACGTTCCGCTGCATCGCCCAGTCCGCAGCCGGCATGCTCACGCTGGACCCGATGGCCGACGGCGATCGCGGCGCCATCGTCAACACGGCCTCCGTCGCCGCCGAAGACGGCCAGATCGGCCAGGCGGCGTATTCAGCGTCCAAGGGCGGCGTCGTCGGCCTCACCCTGCCGGTCGCCCGCGACCTCTCGACCGAAGCGATTCGCGTCAACACCATCCTGCCGGGCCTGTTCAACACCCCGCTGCTCGCGGGTCTGCCCGACAACGTGAAGGACGCGCTGTCCGCCACAGTCCTCAATCCAAAACGCCTCGGCGATCCGTCGGAATACGCTTCGCTGGCGCTCCAGATGATCGAAAACGGCTACTTCAACGGCGAATGCGTCCGCCTCGACGGCGGCATCCGCATGGCGCCAAGATAAGGCGGTTTCCGCTCCCGACCAGGAACGAGCATGCCCTTCTGACGAAGAGGCGCGCAAAACCCTTCCCCACACCCGCCCTTGATGCTTGAATGCCTCAAAGGGCGGGACAGAAAATAACAGCCCAGACAAGGGAGACGCCCATGCGATCGGTCGTCATCAGCGGAACCGGCCTCTTCACACCGCCGCACACGATCACCAACGAAGAGCTGGTCGAAAGCTTCAACGCCTTCGTCCGCGCCGAAAACGCCGCCAACGCCACCGCCATCGCCGCCGGCGAGATGCAGCCGTTGATCGAATCCGACGCCGCCTTCATCGAAAAGGCCTCCGGCGTCAAACAGCGCTACGTGATGGAGAAGGAAGGCATCCTCGATCCTGCCCGCATGCGCCCAAATCTGCGCAAGCGCTCCAACGACGAACCTTCCATCCTCACCGAGATCGCCGTCGCCGCCGCCAGGGACGCGCTCGCCATGGCGAACAAGCAGCCGTCCGACATCGACGCCGTCATCGTCGCCTGCTCCAACCTCGAACGCGCCTATCCGGCCATCGCCATCGAGGTCCAGAAGGAACTCGGCTGCAAGCAGGGCTTCGCCTTCGACATGAACGTCGCCTGCTCGTCAGCCACGTTCGGCCTCAAACAGGCCTACGACATGGTCCGCTCAGGCGGCGCCGACACTGTCCTCATCGTCGATCCGGAAATCTGTTCCGGCCACCTCAACTTCCGCGACCGCGACAGCCACTTCATCTTCGGCGACGTCGCCACCGCCATGATCGTCGAGACCAAAGACAACGCGACATCCGATACGCAGTTCGAAATCCTCGGCGCGAAATGCGTCACGGAATTCTCCAACAACATCCGCAACAATGCCGGCTTCCTGAACCGTTCCGAACAGGACTTCGTCTCCACCCCGTTCGACGGAGACCGCCTCTTCGTCCAGGAAGGCCGCAAGGTCTTCCGCGAAGTCGTCCCGCTGGTCTCGGCCATGATCGCCGAGCATCTCGCCGAACTCGAGATAGACCCGACCAGCCTCAAGCGCATGTGGCTTCACCAGGCCAACATCCACATGAACGACATGATCGGAAAGAAGGTCCTCGGCCGCGAACCCACGCCCGAAGAACAGCCCAACATCCTGAAGGACTACGCCAACACCTCTTCCGCAGGCTCGATCATCGCTTTCTCGAAACACCATGACGGCTTCGCCCCGGGCGACACCGGCATCATCTGCTCGTTCGGCGCTGGCTATTCCGCCGGCAACGTGGTGGTGCGGAAAGTCTGATCCCCACCAGCCCCGCCCGAAACGGACGCAAGCCGGTGAGGATCCATTCTCGAACCTAGTTCGAAGCCGGAGGCGCCACGTAAGACGCCTGCACGTTCTCTTTCGCCTGCATCTCGGCCGACAGGTCGAAATAGACGTTGTTGGCCTCCGAATACTGCGGCCAGTCCGCCAGTCCCTCGACGCTCGGATCGCCAGTCTTGGCGAATTGCGCCCAGATCACCGCCGACTGCTCGGCCACCCGCAGGTCTTCCTCGTCATGCGCCGGGGTCTCCTGCGAACAACCGCCGCCGCGCGCCAGGAACAGCGTCGTCGGCGACGTCAGCCCGCGTGGCACGGCGCCGAACACATAGGTCAGCTCCAGACCGTGAAACGCAACGCACCCGTCTTCCGCCCGCCACCCGGCCGGCAGCTGCGTGAAGTTATAGACATAGGTCGGCGCACCGGCCGCGGAATGCAAGTTCCCCATCAACGGCACCGACGTCTGCAATGATTGCTCGCCCTCATTGGCGCCAACAATCAGCGGAACCAGATGCTGGCGTCCGTTCTCGAACTGTGTGCTCACCGGCTCGGGGATCACATGGCCGTCGACAACCACGTTGGCCCGGAAGCCAACGCCGTCCGCAGACGCCGCCGCCAGCACATCTTCCCAGCTTGCCGCGCGCATCTGCGCCACAACGTCATCGCCATCGCCAACGCCAAGCGCCGACGCGAGCTTCATGCCGGTCGCTTCCGCATCCTCCAGCATCGTCACGCGCTGCGAAGACACCAGCGCCGACCCGCTCTCGACAATCGCCTTGTCGAACAGCCCCTCGGTCATCGGCGAAGCCATCTGCGAGATCACTTTCGTGCCGCCGCCAGACTCGCCAAAGATCGTCACGTTGTCAGGATCGCCGCCAAACGCCTCGATATTGTCCTGCACCCATTGCAACGACGCGCGCAGGTCCAGCGTCCCGTAATTGCCCGAGCCAGTTCCGGACTCAGCCGACAGCGCCGGATGCGCCAGATATCCGATCGGCCCCAGCCGCGAGTTAACGGTCACCAGAACCACGCCCTTGTTGGGCAGCATCGGGTGATTGTATGTCGTCGAATTGCCCGTGCCGGTCGTCAGGCCACCGCCATGGAAGAACACCATCACCGGCCGCTTCTCATCGGACGATTCCGCAGCCGTCACCAAGTTCAGGTAAAGGCAGTCCTCGCTGATAGCGCCGCCTGTCCCCATCGAACTTTGTCCCTGCGGGCAACGGTTCGGCCACTCGATCGCGTCGCGTACGCCATCCCACGCAGCTGCAGGCTGCGGCGCCCGCCAGCGCAGATCGCCGACCGGCGGCGCAGCATATGGAATGCCGCGATAGATCCAGGCGGTCTGTTCGTTCTCGGTCACGGTCTCGCCGCGCACCGCGCCCTTCGCGGTCTGTACAACCTCGCCAATCGCGCCCGCCGCATCAGCAGCAACAGCGCCATCAGAAGCCGTCTGGTCTGCACATGCAGACAATAGAAGGATAGACCCGATAAGGGCCGTAATGGATTTCGACATGTCTCTCCCCTTGTCAGCCAGTTGATCCGGCTTGATCGTTGATGCCCATGTCCTAACGCCGCGACGCCCTGCTCGCCAGCCCCGCGACAGCGTTCAACGCAATTTTACCTAGCCGCCAGAACCGACGCCAGGCGTGCGTTCCACACCGGAAACACGGACGATCCTTCCGCTTACGTCGCCGCGAACCTCACGCATTGATCCAGCGCAATCGCGATTGCGCGCTTGACGCTACGCAGGGGATGAACAAATGCAGTCGCATGGCCGATCCAGAACAGTCGCGGCCACGGCAGGGAGATCAACAATCATGCGCGAATTCGATACCGTCGGCACCATCCGAACGGCGCTCTGCCTGGGCTTCGCGCTGTCAGCCGCGGCATGCTCAACCGCCTCCGTTGAATCCCCCTATATCGGCGACCCCGGCAAGGGCCGCCTGCTCGCCGAGCGCGTCTGCTCAGACTGCCACTCGATCGAAGCCGTCGGCGCCAGCGCAAACCCGGACGCGCCGCCGCTTCGCGACGTGCTCGCCAGCTACCCGGCCGATCAGCTCGCCGACGATCTGCAGAAGGCCGAACACATCTCCTTCCTGCGCATGCCGCAGATCCATCTCGGCGAACACGGCGGCGACGACCTGGTCGCCTACATCGCTTCGATCAACATCGAATAGACCGAGCCGCATGACCGGCGCCCCGCCGCCGCAACACGGCGACAGGCCGCCCGGCCACAAGGCCCGGCTCGGCGCAAACGCGTCACCTCGCCACCGCGTCGTTTACGACGCGGCGAACTTCATCACCTTGATGGCGTCGAAATTCTGCACGCCGCCGCCCACGCGCTTGGTCGTGTAGAACAGCACGTACGGCTTGGCCGAATAAGGATCGCGCAACACTCGCGCGCCCTGCCGGTCGACGATCAGATACCCCTTCCGGAAATCGCCGAAAGCGATCGCGTAAGCGTCCGAACCGATATCCGGCATGTCCTCCATCTCGGTCACGCCATAACCCATGATGCTGGCCGCCTCGCCAACACCGCCCGGACGCCACAGATAGTTTCCATCGCCATCCTTCAGCTTGCGCACCGCCGCCAGCGTCCGCCGGTTCATCACGAACCGCGCATTCGCCCGGAACTGCGATCCCAGCGCATAGACCAGGTCGATCAGCCGGTCCGACGGATTGCTCGCGGCAAACGCCCCATCCACGCCGGACGGCACATAGCCGATGTCGCCCCACGCCTGCGAAGCGTCCGCAACGATGTCGTAGTCGAGAAAGCCCTTTGGCTTGTTCGACGCGTCACCAACAACGAACGCCGCCGATTCCTGCGCCGCAAACGAGGTCTCCACCTCATCCGCCAGCCATTCATCAATGTCGGCGTACGCATCGTCCAGCAGCGTCTGCGTCGCCGCCGGCATCGCGTAGAGCTCCGCCGCAGGAAACTCCAACAGGCTCAGCGTCGGCGCTGTCGTCTCATCCCGGTCACCCGTCTCCGCCGCCCAGGCCGACACGGCGCCGAGGCTCACCGGCTTGCGGAACACCGTCGAGGACGTCTGCCGCACGCTCGCGATCTGCCGCATCGGCGAGGCTTGCATCAGCCGCGCTTCGATCAGCCGGTCCAGCTCCGGCGGCGCCACATAGCCGCCCTGCGTATCCGTTCCCTGCGTCAGCGCCTTCAGGTCCAGCCGCGCCAGCCCTGAGTCATCGCCCTTGCGCAGATACGCGCCCCACGCCGACTTGTGTTCCGGATCGCCCTTGCGCGCATCCTCGCCAATCGCCGGACGCGCTGCATCCAGCGCGATGCGGTCCAGCGCCGCCTTCTGCGCATCCAACGCCGCATCGATCTTCGCCAGCTTGGCGTCGATCAGGGGATCGCTGGCCCCGCGCTTCTCGATCTCATCCAGCCGCGCGTCATTGGCCGCCTTCATCGCCTCGAACGCAGCCCCCATCTCGGCCGCAATCGCGCGCACGTCATCGCCCGCGCCAGACGGCGCGCTCATCTTCGTCTCGGTCTTCATCTGATTTCCTTCTCGCTCCGCCTACTCAAATCCCAACGCCGCGAAGCAAAGCGTCAGGCAATAGAAAAGGGCGCAGCTTGCGCCACGCCCCTTCCTGTTCGTCAGTCATCCGCCAGGCTTATTCCGCCGGCGGGATCTCCAGCCCGGCCGCAATCCCCGGCCCCAGTGTCGGCACCCCGCCTTCGGCTTCGATCTTGCGCGCCCCGCCCAGAATGCCCTCCATGGCGTAATTGCCCTCATGGCAGGCGAACTCGTACATGCGCTGCGAGGCGTTCAACACCATCTCACCGCTCCATGTCTGGGTGTAGAGCGACGGATCCTCGACGGTGAACTCATAAAGGATCTGATCCTCCGACCAGCGCGAGAACCGCTCGGTCACCACACCATTGTCCGAAATCAGGCTCGGCTGCAGCGGATGCACATTGCGCGTCTGCACCACAAGCTGGTCGCCCTCATACCAGCCCACGGAATCGCCGGCCCACTTCTTGATCTCGTCCGGCCCGTGCTCCACCGCTTCGCGGTCCTCGACGATCGGGATCACCCGCGCATCGTGAACCATCTCCACGACGATCATCACCGAATCCGGCGTCTGCACGATCTGCGATGTCGAATTGTACATCGCATTCTGCATCACCGGCCCCGCCATCGTTTCGGTCATCAGGCACCGCTCGAACAGCGGGCGCGTTTCCGGCCCGTCAAAGTTCGTCGCCGGGATGCCGTTCCCCCCGCTGCGACCCTTGCCTTCCTTGAACGGTATGCGCCCGCTTGGCGGATCAACGATCCACGACGTCCGCAGCTCGCCCTTCACCGTCGCCAGCCGCGTACCCGGATCGATCCAGTAGGCGTTGTACCCACGGTCCGCATTTTTATCGTCGAGGATCGACATGTCGTGCGGGTCGTCACCCTGCCGCGCCTCTTCCTGCTGGGTGATGATGATCAGCGGGTTGCGATTGACGATCGCCCGCCCCTCGGCCTCGTCCACCACCAGCTTCTCCACGCCGCGCGGGCGCTGCAGGCTGGTGATCGACGTGCTGTTCCAGAACCCCTGCAGGTCCGGAACGCCCCAACTCGTCCGAGGCGGATCAAAGCCCGGCTCGGTTTCGGCAAACGCCGCGACTGAGCCAAACGCCAGAACGGCGCAGGCGGCCACCAGTTTTCTCATGACACGACCTTTCAGCGTGAAGACACGTCAGGCGAACCAGCCGCCAGCTACTCTGCCGGCGGTACGTTGATACCCGCGAAGATGCCGGGCCCCATCGACGGCGTGCCGCCTTCGTTCTCGATCTTGCGCGCGCCGCCAAGAATCCCCGGCATGGCGTAATTGCCCTCATGGCAGGCATACTCATGAAGCGGATCATCCGTGCGCCGCAGCGCCATCTCACCCTTCCATGTCGCGGTGTAGAGCGAAGGATCGTTCACCTCGAACTCGTAGAAGATCTCG
>JBHIWT010000126.1:0-10153 GCA_041987265.1 Hyphomonadaceae bacterium | reverse complement strand
GGAACGGATTAGGGCTTTCCAAGCCTGAACAGAAGAGTTCAACTGGCCTCCAGAGCGGAGGCAAAGATGAACTCATATTGGACAATCGCCGGTTTGCTGGCGCTGGGCGCTTGTGCTGCGACGCCTGACGTTGTGGCCCAGGAATCCCAATCTGCGCAGATACCGGCGCCGCCGCCGGGCAATACGTCCACGCCATCGGAGATCCTTGCCGCTTCGCCGGCCGCTGACTGGCGTCCGCTGGATCCCGAAAACACGCTGTACATGGATTTCCCGAACGGCCGCGTCATCATCGAGATGGCAGAAGCGTTTGCGCCCCGCCACGTGGCCAACGTTCGCGCACTGAGCAAAGAGGGACACTTCCTCGGCGGCGCGGTTACTCGCGTTCAGGACAACTTTGTCGCGCAATGGGCGCAAGCCGCGAACCCGCCGCGACGCCCCATTCGCGGCGTTGAGCGGTTGGAGGCGGAATTCACCCAGCCGCTATCACCGGATGTCGAGTTCACACCCTTGCCCGATCCCGACACGTTTGCGCCTGAAGTCGGATTCTCCGGTGGCTTCGCTGCTGCGCGGGATGATTCCTCGATGTGGCTGACGCATTGCTACGGCGTCGTCGGCGTTGGTCGCGAGGTCGGCGACGATACGGGCGGCGGCACAGAGCTTTACGCCATCATCGGCCAGGCGCCGCGCCATCTTGATCGGAACCTCACCGTGCTTGGCCGGGTCGTTCAAGGGATCGAGCTGCTCTCGTCCCTGCCCCGCGGAACTGCGGACATGAGTTTTTATGCGTCTTCCGATCAGTACGCCCGGTTCTCCAACATGAAGCTCGCTTCGGAACTGCCGGAAGAGGAGCGCACGCCGTTGGAGGTCCTGCGCACCGATAGCGCGACATGGGACAAGCTCGTCAACCATCGGCGTTGGCGCAAGGACGACTTCTATCAGGTCCCCGCAGGCAGGATCGGCGTCTGCAATCTCGCCGCCCCGGTACGCACACCGAAATAGTCATTTCCGGCAGGAAGCGCGTGAGCTAAAATCGCCGGAAATAAGGGAGCGCCCAACGTGTCACACGCCGCCTTACTCCAGGGCTCCAGCCAACGCATGCTGGCTTGCCTGGCATCCATTCTCAGGAAGGCTGCCGCTCACGCCGAGGAACTGGATGTTCCGGATGCGGTGTTTCTCGACTACCGCCTCTACCCCGACATGTTCCCGCTCTCCCGCCAGGTACAGATCGCCTGCGATCAACCTGCGCGGGGCGCCGCCCGGCTAGCGGGTGTGCAGCTTCCAAGTTTTCCAGACACTGAGACGAAGTTCTCGCAACTCATTGAACGCTGCGCTGCCGCTGATGCATTTGTGCAGGGCGTTTCCGCAGAAGCGATCGATCAGCGAAGCGATGCGGATATCACTTTTCCGGTGGGCGGCGGCGCCGAGATGACGATGAAGGCCAACGCGTTCCTGGCGGGCTTCATCCTGCCAAATCTCTATTTCCATGCGACGACCGCATACAACATTCTCCGCCACAACGGGGTGGCGCTCGGGAAGCGGGACTTCCTTCAGCCCGGCTAAGCAACAGATTGATCAGACGCGCCGATTGATCAGGGCGCGCGCCACTGCGTCGATCACTGCGAGCTCTTCCAATGGGCGAGAGAGGATCACGTCCGCGCCCCCGCTCTTCAATCGTCCGGCTTGGGCGTCGTCAGCCGTGGGCAGGATCATTACGATGACAATTCCTGGCGCCATCTCTCGCAGCCGCCGCAGGGTGACGTCGTCGGTTCCGCCCACCTGCTCCGCGCCGAGGAAAACCGCCCATGCGCCCGCGAGGTGTTTTTCGGCATCCGGTAGCGCGCCGAAAGCGTCTGTGCGCCAGTCCAGTCCGGTCAGCACGCGAGCGAGGAGCTCGCGGGATTCCGAATCCCGTTCGACGATTACTCCGTGCAACAAATGACCTGACCCCCGCCTGGTTGTGTTCCGAGACCACGAAACGCCCCCCTTTTGTCTTTGTGAAGTTCACAAGACAAGTGCTTTTAGTTCACGTTGCGACCTCAAATCGAAAGCGCCGCATCGATTGGCGATGTCTCGGCGAATGTTTCAGGCGAAGCAGTAACCGGTTTCCCAATACTACGGTCGGCGAAATCCTTGACGTCCAGCCCCAGCCGCCGCAATCCCGAATCATCATCACGCCTGATGGGAGAAGACGATGGCGCGAACAGCAATTGTTACCGGCTCAACCAGCGGAATCGGTAAGGGCGTGGCCGAAGGACTGGCGGCGTCAGGATGCAACATCGTCCTTAACGGTTTTGGCGATGCCGCAAAGATCGAAGCCCAGCGCGTGCAGCTGGAAGCCGACCACGGCGTCAGGGCGCGCTATTCCGCCGCAGACCTCACCGACACAAATGCCATCGAAGAAATGTTCGAACTTGTCGCCAGCGAGTTCGGCGGCGCAGATATCGTCGTCAACAATGCCGGCGTTCAACACGTGTCGCCAGTTGAGGACTTCCCCGTCGACAAGTGGAACCTGATCATCGCCCTGAACCTGTCAGCCGCATTCCATACGACACGTCTCGCGTTTCCCAGAATGAAGGAACAGGGCTGGGGCCGGATCATCAATATCGCCTCCGCTCACGCGCTTGTCGCTTCGCCGTTCAAGTCGGCCTACGTCGCCGCCAAGCACGGCATTCTCGGCCTCACGAAAACCACCGCGCTTGAAGGCGCCCAACATGGCGTGCGCGTCAATGCGATCTGTCCGGGATACGTGCATACGCCTCTCGTTGACGGACAGATCGATGATACCGCCAAGGCGCGGGGCATTTCGCGCGAAGAGGTGATCAACAACGTCCTGCTCGCCGCTCAGCCCACGAAGGAGTTCGTGAAGGTCGAGGACATCGCCGGAATGGTCCAATTCCTGATTTCCGACGCCGCCAACCAGATCAACGGTGCGGCGCTGTCAATCGACGGCGGATGGGTCGCTCAGTAAGCGACTGCACATTATCAGAACAATCTGCAGCCGGGGCGATGGACACGCGGCCGCGCAAGCATAGGGTTCGCCCAGAATCTTTCATCAAGGGACCGTCAAGGACAGGGAATCATGAAGATGCGCAAAACCATTGTTGCACTGGTGATCGGGGCCGGGCTCGCCGGCGCCGCCCAGGCGCAGGAGCTCAAGGTCAAGCCAGGCAACTGGCAAACCAGCACCACGATGACAATGTCGGTCAGCATGAACGGCCAGGCGATGAACATACCGGCGCGTACCATTGATCAGACCGAGTGCATGAAGCCGGAAGACGCAAAGTTCTCGCCTGACGATCTGGTTGAACAGGGTTGCTCGGTCAGCAATGTCAGCAGCAGCGACCGCTCGCTCTCGTTCGACCTGACCTGCTCCCAGCAGGGCGCCAACATGACCGGCAAGATGTCGTTCGAAGTCGATCCGTCGGGCGATGCCGGCAACGGCACGATGGAGCTGACCGGGACCATGCCGGGCGGCTCGATGGAAATGTCTGGCGTCACCACCGCCAAGCGCGTGGGCGACTGTTAGCCCGCGGCGCTATCAGCGAAGTATCCGAAAGCTGGCGTTGGCGCGGGCGATCGTTTGGTCGTCCACCGCCACCAACGCGTCGACCACGCCCGACCCGCGCCCCAGGTTCACGACGCGCGGTTTGATCTCAATCCATTGGCCCAGCTCAGCCACGCCGATGTAGTCGACGGAAAGTGAAGTCGTGACGATGCCCTTTGCGTGGGCGCGTTCAGGCGCATTCTCTCCGGCCGCCTTCAGCGCGAGACCGAGTGTCAGCCCCATCGCGTTGTCCATCAGCGCAGCAATCACGCCGCCGTGCAACATGCCGCGCCCGTTGCAGTGCTGCTTCCCCAGAACGATTGCCAGGCGGAAAGTCCCTCCCACCGTGCTCGCGTAGATCGGCCGCCACGGATCGGTGACCGGACTTGAGCGCTCGTGAGGAGTAAAGTCGTCCCTGGGTCCAGTCATTTCCCCGCCAAATCGGTTTGTCCCAACGATTGGTTACTTCTATTTTGGCACACTTAGTCCGTGCGGAAAGGCGCAATGATAACCATACGCCATGATTTATCGTCTGGCGGCGTTCTTGCTGGCAATCCGGCGAGCATGGAGGAATGGCGTTGAGCCTCGAAGTGGAAAGCAAAGTCGAGCCAATCGCGGAAGTCGCCGATCAAGCGGACGACCTCGCGTTGACGGTCTGCATCTGTACCTATCGCCGCCCGGAACTGCGCGACACCCTGACTTCCGTTTCGCGTCAGAACCTGCCACCGGGCGTTCGCCTCGAGATTGTCGTCGTCGACAATGATGAAACGCCGCAACGCCGCGACGAGGTCGAAAACGCGTTTGCGGAGCTTGGCCTTAATGGTCGCTATGTACATGCGCCCAAACAGAACATTTCTATCGCCCGCAACGCGTGTCTGGACAGCGTCCACACACGCTGGGCGGCGTTCATCGACGACGATGAGGTCGCCCCGGTCGATTGGGTCGAACGCCTTCTGAATTCGAGCGACGGATTTCACTGCGTGTTCGGGGTGTCGCGAGCCAACTACGATGGTTCCGGCGCGCCGCAATGGATGGTGGACGGCGACTTTCACTCCAACCACATCCGGCCGCGTGATGGCGTCGCCAACGGCTATACCTGCAATACGTTGCTCGACACCGAATTTGTGCGCGCGCATGGACTGCGGTTTCGTGAAGACCTCGGTCAGGTCGGCGGTGAGGACACGATGTTCTTCCGCGCGATGGAAAAGGCCGGAGGCAGGTTCCGCATCAATCCCGAGGCCGTTGTGCACGAAGACGTACCGCCACGCCGCGCCACCCTGAAGTGGCTGATCGATCGCCAGTACCGCTCCGGCCAAAACCATTACGAGGTCCTTCTCGGGCGCGGACACAAACCGCTCGGGATCGCGATATCCTCGGTTACAAAAGCCGGGTTCTTTTCAGCGCTCGCCGTACTGTCGATCTTCAGCCGCAAGGCCGCCGCCGAGCAATTCCTGCGCGGCGTGTTGCACTGGGGCGCCGGACGCCGTGCGATGGGCGTCGACTTCCACAGGGAGTACGGCTGAGATTCAGCGAAATGGCGTGACCGCGTTGTCCGCGTCGTGCCCGATATCAGCCGCGCCGAGGAACGGGATTCCTGATTGCTCGCACCAGTGGCGCACGATCTGCTCCGCGCTCTGATTGAAGGCCGGATCGTTGTCCGGCACCTCACTGATCCTGCCCAGCCGCAGGCCAGCGCCCTGGCGGACCGACTTGCTCGATGTCACATGGAACAGCGCACGATCGATCCGGTACATGTATTCGCCAACATCTTCGATTTGGACAACCCGATCCGCGAAGTCTGGCTCGAGCGGGGTGCCCAGCAAGCTACTTAGTATGGTCAGGTTGAATGACATCGCCGGCTCCGGCGTCCGATGCACGCCGTCCGCCAGCCATCTCAACGCGCGTTCAAGCGCCGCCTCTCCGCCTTCGCGCATCAGATCGATTGGCATTGGTCCGTGCGCAACCTTGGCAAAGCCTGCCCGATCAAGGCTCGCCAGCAGAAAGCCCATATCGGAATAGCCGAGCCAACGCTTGTCGCGAGCGAGCGGCTGCATTCGATCGACGGCCGCCTCCGCTATCCTGCAAGCGCCGTATCCGCCTCGCGCGAACCAGACCGCGTCATAGTCAGGACTGTTCGCCACCTCCACCAGCGCTTCCAACCTTGCAGCATCGTCACCTGCAAAATGACCGTCGCTCAGGAAACACTGCGGGTGGAAGTCGAGCTCGGCGCGGCCAGAAAGAACATCGTGCGCGACGCGGCCTGCTCGCTCTGCGATATCGGGCTCAATCGAGCGGCCCGGCGCGACAACGGCGATCCGGCATGTCTTTTCGCTTGACCCGTTCATTCGGTTATCCAGATTGGCGCGATGGCTGATTCCGTCACCAATCCTGACACATCGCTTTCATCCAGTCCCTACTTCTTCTGCGGCGTCGGCGGCAGCGGCATGCTGCCACTCGCGCTGATCCTTCGCGGCCGCGGTCACACCGTGGCCGGCTCCGATCGCTCGCTGGATGCAGGCCGTCTTGGCGCCAAGTTCGAATACCTGAAATCACGCGGCGTCGACCTGTTCCCGCAAGATGGGTCGGGCGTCGTGAGCGCCGATCAGGTTCTCGTCGCCTCCGCCGCGATTGAGGATACGGTTCCAGACGTGGCGCGGGCCAACGAACTTGGCTGCGAGCGCCTGGGCCGCGCCGAGCTTCTCGCGCGCCTTGTGAATTCGGCGAAAGTCAGCGTCGCTGTTGGCGGCACATCGGGGAAGTCCACGGTCACAGGCATGATCGGCTGGATCCTCTATGCGACCGGGCGCGATCCGACGGTGATGAACGGCGCGGTAATGAAGAACTTCGTGTCGGCTGACGCGATGTTCGCTTCCTCTCTTGTCGGGGAAGGCGATGCATTCGTCTCCGAGGTCGATGAAAGCGACGGAACCATTGCGCTCTATCACCCGACAATCGCCGTGCTCAACAATATCGCCCTGGACCACAAGTCGATGGACGAGTTGCGCGAACTGTTCGGCGCATTCGTCAGTCGTGCGCAGACCGCTATCTTCAATCTCGACAATGACGAGACCCGCGCACTGGCGGAACGGCTGCAACTCGCCGGCGCGAAAACGTTCTCCCTCGAGAACGCCGACGCAGACTATCTGGCGACAGAAATCGTTTCCGCGCCGGACGGCATGTCCTGCCTGCTCGTCGAGAAAGAGAGCGGCGAACGCGCCCGTGTCTGCCTGCAGACGCCCGGCATGCACAATCTGTCTAACGGCCTTGCCGCCATCGCCGCGGCGCGTGCATGCGGCGTATCTTTGAAAGATGCGACGGCGGCCTTGATGAACTTCCAGGGCGTTCGGCGGCGCCTGGAGGTGGTCGGCACTTTCCGCGACATGACGGTCATCGACGATTTCGGGCACAACCCGGACAAGATCGCCGTCACGCTAGCGACGCTGCACGCCTTTCCCGGTCGACTGCTGATCATGTGGCAGCCTCACGGCTACGGGCCGATCCGCCACATGAAGGACCAGCTGATCAGCTGCTTCATCGAAAACCTGAAGCCTGCCGATCGGCTGTTGATGCCGGAACCAGTGTATTATGGCGGCACGACTGATCGCTCGATCGGATCGGCTGCGATCGCCGAACCGGTCGCCGCAGCTGGCAAGCAAGCCAGCGCCCTGCCCGATCGAGATGCATGCGGCGACATTCTCGTCGACATCGCACAGCCTGGCGACATCATCCTGATCATGGGGGCGCGGGATGATACGTTGTCCGAGTTCGCCGCCGACATTCTCCAGCGACTTCGCGACAGGCAGACCTGAGCGCCGGGCCTACTTCTCAGACAGCTTCTTTTCCAGCTGCTCAAGTCGTTCGCGCAGCGCATTCAACTCAGCCGCGTCGCCCTTGCTGGCGCTCGCAGCCGACGGCTGCGTTGGCGGTTCGCCTGTCGCGCCGCCCATCGGCCCTGCCATCGAGCCGCCCCAAAACGCAGCCATCTGCTTCTGGTATTCGCGCTGCATGTCCTGAACCTGTCCCGGATCAAACATGCTCCACGGCTGGCTGAGCGTGCTCGACATCTGGTTTGCGAGCTGTTCCTGCTGCGCCCTCATGAACGCCACGGATTGCTCGAACAGGCCGGTCATCATCTCGGACGCCTTCGACTGGTGCACGCGCACCATATCCATGAGCACGTCCACCGAGAGCACCGCGCCATCCGCCTGGTTTTCCTGCTCCATGATGATCTGGAGCAGCACCTGACGTGTCACGTCCTCGCCGGTTTCGGTATCCGAGACACGAATGCTCGCGCCATTGCGGATCTCCTCCGCAATCTCGGGCAGGCGGATGTATTTGGAAGTGTTGGTATTGTAGAGCTTGCGGCTGGGATACCGCCGCAGCTCGATCACCGGGTTCTTCGCCATGTCCTGTTCCGCCTGTTGGCGCCTCGCCTATCGTTCCATCCAGGCGACGACCTCTCGATGGAACCGGTCGGGCTGGTCCAGCATGATATAGTGACGCGCATCGTCAATCCGCACGAGCTGACAATCCTTAAGCCCGGAATAGGCCGATGCATATAGCTGGTCCACGGCGAGGTTCGAAATCGGCATCGAGGACTCAAACGCATAGAGCACATTGGTCGGCGCTGCGATCTTGCCTAGATCAGGGCGCAGGTCAGTCGTCATCACTTCCGCCATCACATCCGCCGTCAGCGCCTGATCAGATGACATGCCCCACTCGACGACGCGCGCAAGATCGTCTTTCGACCTCACCAATCGTCGCGCGGTGCGCAGCAGATCGTCCTCCAGCTCGCTGGCGGACTTGTCCATGTATTGCCTGCGCGTCGCCTCAGCGAACGCCGCGAACGTCGCCTCTGTGGCGAATGGATTGATCAGAACCGAAAAGAACGACGGCACATCGACGACCATAATCCGGCCGACGACATCAGGATGATCGCGAGCAAGGATCATCGAGACGATGCCGCCCATGGAATGGCCTACGATCGACGTCGGGCCGCGTGTTGACTTGCGCAGATAGGACGCCAGCTCATCGGCCATGGATTTCAGATAGCGTCCGTGCTCCCGGCCGGTTGGGGGCGCGAGCCCCGCAAACCCCCTCATCTGGGCGAGATGGATATTCACTTTCGGGCCCAGCCGGCCGCGCAAATCCGCCCAGCAGGTCGAAGAGGCCGCAAGGCCGTGAATCAACAGCAGGTTCTGGCCTGCGCCGCCACGGTCGATACGCGACAGGCGTCCTTCCCACGGCAATGCGTCACGACGGATCCAGCGTGCGAGTGAAGCGAGCGGCATGCGAAGCCTGTCCTTGTGAGCCAGTGTGCAGCCGCAGCAATTTCAGCGACTCCCCGCGTCTACAGGCATCCTCCCGGCATTAGAAGCACTGATTTTTTCAATCCCCACGGGTTTTGCCGCAGCGCACCCTTAACGAGCCGTTTTCTCAATCGCCGTAATGGTTTGACCCGACGCTGATGTTCGTTAAGGTTTTTTAGGCTCACTGGTGCGCGACGTCATGAATGGAACCAACGGTCTAAGCTCCGCCTCGGCTTTCGAGCTGGCCCAGAATTTCCAGCGCATCAATTTCCTTCTCCAACGTCTCTTCGTTGCTATTTCCCGCCGGGAATTGCGGACCCCGGGTGTCGAAGGCCCCGGACAGCCGTTTTTCCTGCGCGCCGCAATGGGTCAGGCCACCGGCATGATGGCCAACCCGATGCGCACGATGACGACGCATTTCGAGTTCTGGCGGAATACGACGGCTCTTTATGCGGAACTAACCCAGGCGATGCTGACCGGCGGAGCGCACCAGATGCCCGCCGAGGAAAAGGACACACGCTTCAAGGAAGAGGAATGGTCCAGCCATCCCTTCTTCTATTACCTGCGCCGTCAGTATCAGATCATGAGCGCCTATCTGGAGAGCCTCGCCGACGCGGCGGACCTCGGCGAGGACGTCCGTCACACCGAACAGATCCATTTCTTCACGCGGCAACTGGTTGATCTGTTTGCGCCGAACAATTTTCTCGCGTCAAACCCGGTTGCGATCCGCAAGGCGGTCGAGACCAATGGCAAATCACTCGTCGAAGGGCTGGAAAACTTCGTCGAAGACCTTGAGCGCTCCAACGGCGACCTTCTGGTCACGCTGTCCGATCCCAACGCGTTTGAGGTCGGCGAATCGATCGCGACAACCAAGGGCTATGTCATCCACCAGACCGAGATGTTCCAGCTGATCCGCTACGAACCGACAACGCCGAAGGTCTATGCACGCCCGTTACTGATCATCCCGCCATGGATCAACAAGTTCTACATCCTCGACCTCCAGCCGAAGTCGTCGATGGTCAAATGGCTCACCGACAAGGGCTTTGCTGTCCACATCGTCAGCTGGCGCAATCCGCTGAAAGAACACGCTGATTGGGGCATGGATACGTATGTCTTCGAGGGCGTGCTGAAGGCGATCGAGGCCGTTTGTGACCTTAACGACAGCGAAGACTGCAACGTCGCCGGCTACTGCATCGGCGGCACGGCGCTTTCCATGGCGCTGGCCTGGCTGGGCAAGAAGAAGAAGCTCAAGCCGGTCCGGTCCGCGACGTTCTTTACAGCGCTGACTGACTTTGAAGAC
>JBHIWT010000125.1:0-10190 GCA_041987265.1 Hyphomonadaceae bacterium | reverse complement strand
CGCACACGAGGCCTGTTCGGCGCCACATCGACGACAACCAGAAGCGGCGGCTTGAATTCCGCAAACGCCAGAACGGCGTCGCTTTCCTCGACCACACTCGCCGTCGCCGAGACAACGCCGTAACACGTGCGATCAGTATCGCAGCAATCCGCATGAGGCTTCGGTGTCGGGGGCGGTTCGTCATGACAATGCGCATCGGCGTCTCCGGCCATCATATGACCGACAGCCTCATCCGACTGCATGCTGGAACCATGCGCCGCCAGACTGTCGCCAGCGCAGGCGCAAGCCGGACCCAACCCGAAAATGATCAGGGCCGCAAAGACAAGGAATGACCGACTCATTCTTCGCACGCAAACATTGTTGCGCCCGCAACCGGCTTTGACAACTGCGTTCGCTACCGGGTTGATCCCCCGGGGTCCGCGCCTACCGCCGCAAGAAGCCTGCCCCTTACGTCAACAACCTACTCGAGATTGCCGCAGAATCGCTGGATTCGCGTGCACGCCTCTTCAAGCGCGGCGTTTGACGTTGCGTACGATACCCGGAAGGCCGGCCCCAGCCCGAAGGCCGAACCGAACACCACCGCCACCTTCTCTTCTTCAAGAAGCGCAGCCGCGAAGTCTTCGTCGTTCTCGATCTTCACGCCGCCAGCGCTCGTCTTGCCGATCGTCCCCGAACAATCAGGGTAAACATAGAACGCGCCCTCCGGCGTCGGACACCGCAGTCCGTTCGCCTGATTCAGCATGCCGACCACCAGGTCGCGTCGTCCCTTGAACAGCTCCTGGTTCGGCTTGATGAATTCCTGCGTGCCGTTCAGCGCCTCAACCGCCGCCCATTGCGAGATCGAAGACGGGTTCGACGTGGTCTGGCTCATCACCTTGGCCATGCCCTTGATCAGGTCCTCCGGCCCGCCAGCATATCCAATGCGCCAGCCGGTCATCGAATACGCCTTGGAAACGCCGTTCATCGTCAGCGTCCGTTCGTAAAGCGCAGGCTCGACCTGCGCCGGCGTCGTGAACGCAAACCCGTCATAGACAAGGTGCTCATACATATCGTCGGTCAGGATCCACACATGCGGATGCTTCATCAGCACATCGCACAACGCCCGCAGCTCATCCTTCGTGTACGCCGCGCCCGACGGGTTCGACGGCGAGTTGAACAGGAACCACTTGGTCTTCGGCGTAATCGCCGCATCCAGCGCTTCCGGCTTCAGCTTGTAATTGTCTTCAGCCTTTGCTTCAGCGAACACCGGCACCGCCCCGCACAGCGCTGCCATCTCCGGATAGCTCACCCAGTACGGCGTCGGGATCACCACCTCGTCGCCCTCGTTGAGCGTCGCAACGAATGCGTTGTAGATCACCGGCTTGCCGCCCGGCGACACGTTGATCTGGCTCGGCTTGTAGGTCAGCCCGTTATCCCGCTTGAACTTGGCGCAGATCGCCTCCTTCAGCTCCGGAATGCCGTCCACGGCGGTGTACTTCGTCTTCCCGTCGCGAATCGCCTTGATCGCGGCTTCCTTGATATTGTCCGGCGTATCGAAATCCGGCTCCCCCGCACCCAGCCCGATCACATCATGCCCGGCTTCCTTCAGCTCCCGCGCCTTCTGCGTCACGGCGATCGTCGCCGACGGCTTGATGCGTTTCAGTGATTCCGAAACCGGAGCAGATGGCATGGTGCAATCCTTTCGCGCTGCGCACAGGCGCGGTCTACGCCATCAAGGCGAGTGCGTGAAGACAAACCGGGCGATTCCCCGGCGTAAAAGCGCTTGCGCACTCACCAGCCCGCACTACACGATTGCCTCTCGCACAGATTCCAAACACCGGCGCGGGCGGCCACAGCCGATGCTACGATCCATCGCAACACTTCCAGCGCTGATCGCCGGCCTCTTCCTGCTCGGCTGTTCGCCCCGCCCGGCAGACACCGCGTCCTCGCCGCCCGCCGAAACGCGGCCAATCCCTGCAGCGCCGCCGCCCATGGTGATGCCCGGTCACAGCTGGGTCGCCAGCTGGGCCGCATCGCCCGGCTCCGCCGACGCCGCATGGGACCCACGCCACGGCCGCATCGAGTTCGACAACGTCACCATCCGCCAGACCGTCCGCCTCAGCGCTGGCGGCAAAGCGGTCCGCATCCGCCTTTCCAACGAATTCGGCGCCGCCCCGCTCGAGATCGGCGCCGCCACGATCGCTCGCCTGGGCCCGGATGGCGCGCCGGACATGCAGACCGCCCAACCGCTCACCTTCGCCAGCAGCCCCTCAGCAACCATCGCGACGGGCGCGCCCTTCCTGTCCGACCCGCTCCCGCTCGAGGTCGCCGCGCTTGGCGACCTTGCAATCAGCCTCTACCTGCCCGGCCATTCCGGCGCCTGCACCTGCCACGGCACGGCCATCGCAACGGGCGAGGTCTCCGCGCAGGGGGATCACACCACGGTACTGTTCGCTCCGGACCGCACCTTCACCGAGCGCGCCTTTCTCACCGGCGTTGAAGTCCTCGCGCAAAGCCCCACAAACGTCATCGTCGCCCTCGGCGACTCCATCACCGACGGCTGGGGATCGACCATCGACACCAACCAACGCTGGCCGGACCGCCTCGCCCAACGCCTCGCCGCACGCGAGGACAGCGCCCGCTGGTCCGTCGTCAACGCCGGCATCACCGGCAACGAATTGCTGTCCGCCGCCGCCGGCCCCAGCGCGCTGGCGCGCTTCGACAGGGACGTCCTCGCCCAGCCGGGCCTCACCCACATCATCGTGCTCATCGGCGTCAACGATATCCTCAACCATGTCGAAGCCGGTCGGGTCACAGCCGCCGACATCGTCACCGGCTACCGCCAGCTCATCGCCCGCGCACAGGCGCGAAATATCATGATCTACGGTGCGACGATCACACCCTTCAAGGGATGGAGCGCCTGGTCGCCCGCCGCCGAAGCAGCACGCCAGACCATCAACGCGTGGATGCGCGACAGCGGCGAGTTCGACGCCGTACTGGACTTCGCCTCAGCCCTCGCCGATCCGGACGATCCAGCCGCCATCGCCGCCGCATTTCACAACGGAGACCACCTCCACGGCTCCGACGCCGGTTATCAGGCCATCGCCGACTCGATCGACCTCGACCTGTTCCAATAGCTGCGCGCGATCCGGCCTGCACAAGCCTCACTCAGCGTCCGCAATCACCTCGCGCTGTTCAAGCAACGCACACGTCTGTTCCAGCTTCCGTTGACGCTCCAACGCAGACGCATCGCCCTCAATGCCAGACTTCGCATCGGCAATCACACTGGCCGTCTTGGTCTTGAGGTCCGCATTCACCTGCTCGGAACTGCGATCGCCCTTGGTCGCGTTGACATGCTGGCGCCAGTGCTGCTGCACAAATCCGGCAAACCCGCTCATCTCCGCCAGCCTCTGGCGCGTTGCCTCAGGAATCTCCGCACTCTCGCTGGCCGCCTTCATCACCTGCGAGGAAACGCCATGAAACTGGTAGCACTTCAGCGCCGTCTCATAGGGCGCATCGTTGGAGATCGTCACCGTTACGGTTTCGGCGCTGACCGAAGCGCTCGCCAACACGGCCAGTCCGGCAGCCGCCACACCTACGCTCAGTGATCTCATGGGGAAACTCCTCCACTCCACCACCGCCCCGAGCGCCTCACGCGCCTCCTATGCCTGTCACCTCATCCCCACACGCGTCAAACTACAGAACCGCAATCTTGGGCGTCCGATGCAAGACAGCAGGCGTTAACGCCGCCGCATTCCCGCCGCATGAATTCCCGGCAATGCCGCGTTTGCCGCTGCATCGTCGCATCCCGTCCCAACCTCACGCACGATTCCCACTGAACGTCTGTTCACGGGGCAAGCACGACCAAGCCCGAGGGACGGGACAACATGCAGACGCAACACACATCCAGCACCGCGCTTCCACGGCGCGACCGCACGCGCACATCCGCACTCAGCCTCGCTGCGCTGGCGACAGCCATCGCCGCACCGCTCGCAGCCGCTGATCCCGTTCCGCCCGACTTCGCCGAACAACGCGCAGCAGTCGAAGCCAAACGCGAGGCCATGCGCGCCGACGGCTTCGTCACAAAGAACGAAATCGGCGCCGGCGCCCTGCTCATCGCCTCCACCGAACCGGGCCTCTATGTCGAAGCGCCCCTTGTCGCCGCCAATGTCGACATGGATATCGCCGGCCCGATCATCCGCACAAAGCTCACCCAACGCTTCACCAATCCAACGGATAAATGGGTCGAGGGCGTCTACGCCTTCCCGCTGCCCGAAGACGCCGCAGTCGACACCCTGAAGATCATCATCGGCGACCGCTTCATCGAGGGCGAGATCAAGGAACGCGCCGAAGCCCGCCGCATCTACGAACAAGCGGTCCGCGACGGCCTGCGCGCCGGCCTCGTCGAACAGGAACGGCCCAACCTCTTCACTACCTCCGTCGCCAATATCGGCCCCGGCGAAACCGTCGCCATCCAGATCGAATACCAGGACAAGGCCCGCATTGAGGACGGCAAGTATTCCACCCGGTTCCCGATGGTCGTCGCCCCGCGCTACAATCCGGAACCCCAGATCGCGCTCACCGCTGACCGGAACGGCTTTGTCTCCGTCAGCGATCCAGTGCCCGACCGCGACCGCATTTCCCCGCCTGTCCTTCATCCATCACATGAACCTGCTGGCGTCGAAGGCCTGCGCCTGCCCGTCAGTTTCGACATCGCCATCGACGCCGGCATGCCCGTCAACGCAGTGAAGTCGCGCACCCACGACCTCGTCCAGTTCACTGATCGCAGCGGCGCCGTCCACGCCTCGCTGCGCAACGACGAAGTCGCAGCCGATCGCGATTTCGTCCTCGAATGGACGCCCGACACCGGCGCTCAGCCCGTCGCCAGCATCTTCTCGCAACAGCGCGACGGCGACACCTACTACCTCGCCACCATCACCCCGCCATCGCTCTCCGCCGCCCCCATCCGCCGCGATCGCGAAACCGTCTTCGTCATCGACAATTCCGGATCGATGAGCGGCCCGTCGATGGATCAGGCCAAGGAAGGTCTCCTCATCGCCCTCGACCGCCTGGTTGAAAGCGACGAGTTCAACATCATCCGCTTCGACGACACGATGGACCTGCTGTTCCAGACCGCAGTGCCCGCAACGCCGCAGAACATCGCCCGCGCCAAACGCTTCGTCCGCAATCTTGAAGCCAATGGCGGCACCGAAATGCTGCCCGCCCTGCGCGCCGCCCTCGTCGACGCCGACCCGCGCGACACCGACGAACTGCGCCAGGTCGTCTTCATCACCGACGGCGCCATCGGCAACGAAACCCAGCTCTTCGACGCCATCGCCAACAATCTCGGCCGCTCGCGCCTCTTCACCGTCGGTATCGGCTCGGCCCCCAATTCCTACTTCATGACCCGCGCAGCCCGCCTCGGCCGCGGAACCTTCACCTATATCGACGACGTCAACGAAGTCGCCGACCAGTCCGCCAAACTGTTCGCCGCCCTCGAAAACCCCGTCATGACCGACATCCGCGTCACCCTCCCGGACGGCGCGGCCATCGCCTATCCCTCGCCGGTCCCAGACCTCTACGCCGGCGAGCCGGTGCAGGTCGCCATCCAGACGCCCAACAGCGATGGCGACCTCACCATCTCAGGCAGCCTCAACGGCCAGTCCTGGACCCAGACACTCAGTCTTGAGAGCGCGCACGACGCTTCCGGCGTCGCGCAATTATGGGGACGCGCGCAGATCGCCGCCATCGAGGAAAGCCGCTATGCCGGCGCCTCGATGGCTGCGGTCGACGCGGGCGTCCTGCGCACCGCGCTCGATTTCAATCTCGTCTCGCGCCTCACCAGCCTCGTCGCCGTCGACGTCACCCCCGCGCGCCCCGCCGGCGAACCGCTCACCACCCGCCAGGTCGCCACCATGCTTCCCGCCGGTTGGGACTTCGCCGCCGTGTTCGGCGACAAGGCGGAGGCCCGCGCCCGTCGCTTCGACCGCCTGCCCGAAAACGTCATGCAGGCGATCAACGCCCGCGCCACACGCGACCAACCCACTGACGAAGCCAAGGAGAGCCTCGACCTTCCGGCCACCGCCGCGAACTGGAAGCTCCTACTCGCCTTCGGCCTCTTCCTCACAAGCTTCGGCGCCGTCATCCTTGGGCGAGGACGTCTCACCGCACTGCAGAGGGCTGTCTCCCGGCGGCCAGCTGCAAGGTGAAGACGCTCGGTACACTCGTCGGGGACGCAAGGGCCCGGCGCCGAACCTCCGTCCGATCCTTCCCCAGGGGATCGGGCGGGGGATGGTTCAAAAAGCTCGCCGCCGCCGCCATCTTCGGCGGCGGACTGCTCGTCATCGCCGCCGCTCTCTACATTCCGGCCAAGGCCGAACTCGCCCAGCACCTGATGCAACGCGCTTGGGAAAAGCAGCAAACTGCAGACACCCCGCAACGCCCCTGGCCATGGGCTGACTTCACTCCCGCCGCCCGGCTCGACTTTCCAACGCAGGACCGTTCCGTTCTCGCCCTCACCGACGCCGCCGGCGAAAGCCTCGCCTTCGGCCCCACCCTGATGGCCGCCTCAGCGCAACCCGGCGAACGCGGCGTCGCCGTCTTCGCCGCCCACCGCGACACCCATTTCAGTTTCATTGGAAATCTCGACCCCGGCGAAAAGATCACGGTCGAAACGCCAACCGGCACCCACACCTTCACGGTCACGGGTTCAGAAGTCGTCGTCTGGAACGATTCCGGCATCACGCCGCACGATAACGGCCCGCCGCGCATTGCGCTGGTCACCTGCTGGCCGCTCGACGCGCAGTTTCGCGGCCCCATGCGTTACATCGTCTGGGCCACGCTCGATCAGCCTCCTCCCGTTTCCTGAACAACCGGCAATCCGGCCCATCCTGCATTGCCCGCCGCGCGAGGCGCCCTATAAGACGCCTTCGATTCAGGGCTCCATGACCAGCAAGACTCCAGACAAGCCTTCGCCGCCATTCGGCGCCTACGCTCCCAATGCGTGGCGCCGCGCCGTGATCGCATTCACGCGCGCCATGCCCGAATCGTACTGGGGCCGCCGGTGCGCCTTCGCCGTCCGCCGCCTCGCCTTCGTGCCGCCAACCCAGCCGCTCGACGTAGAAATCGACAACGTCCGCTTCCGCCTCATCCGCAAGGGCAATCTCTGCGAAAAGCGGCTGATGTTCACCCCGCAATACTTCGACGCCGAAGAACTCCGGATCGTCCGCCGGCACGTCGCCGACTGGCCGGCGCAACACCCCGGCGAGCCCTACATCTTCCTCGACATCGGCTCGAACATCGGCGCCTATGCGCTCTTCATCGGCTCATGGGCCGGCCCCGACGCCCGCGTCTTCGCCTTCGAACCCCAGCCGCACATCCACCAGCGCCTGAAGGCCAACCTCTCGTTCAACAATCTTTCCGCCGTCTCGCCGCAAGCCATCGCGCTCGCCGACAAGACCGGCGAGATGACGCTCCACATCGATGAAAGCAATTCCGGTGAATCCAGTCTCAAGCAACTCGACGGCCACATCACCACCGACAGCGTCACCGTCCCGACCATGACGCTTCTGGATTTCGCCAAACAGAATTCCCTGCCGCACATCTCCGCCATGAAGCTGGACGTCGAAGGCGCCGAGGACCTGATCCTCACGCCGTTTTTCGCCGACGCGCCCGACAGCCTGCTGCCCGAATTGATGATTGTGGAAAACGCCGATGTCCGCTGGAGCCGCGACATCGTCGCCGAAGCGAAAACGCGCGGCTACCGCATCGACCAGAAAACCAGAATGAACCTGGTGCTCAAGCGCGACCGGACATCCGCCTAGGCCGCAACCTCTTCACTCGCGATCGTCAGACCGGAGCTCAGCGCGACCGAGCGGACAATGGTCGCATGCAGCGCACGCGGATCCAGCGGCTTGGTCAGGAAGTCGTTCATCCCGGCTTCCATACACCGCATCCGGTCGCCCTCGGTCGCATTGGCCGTCAACGCCACGATCGGGATGGCTGCGCCGCGCTGGCCTTTCGAACGGATCGCCCGTGTCGCCTGAACGCCATCCATCTCCGGCATCTGCATGTCCATGAGGATGACGTCGAACGGTTCCGCCTCGAACTTCTCCACCGCTTCCCGCCCGTCGCAGGCCATCACGATATCATAGCCAAGCGGCTGCAGCAGCGCACCGATCAGTCGCCGGTTCGCAGCGTGGTCTTCGGCCACCAGGATGCGCACCACATCTGAAACCTCGAGATCGCCAAAGCTTTCCGCCTCACGCCCCGCGTCCTCCGTCTCAACCAGCGGGAAGACAAGCGTGAACGTCGACCCCACATCCACTTCGCTCTTCAGGCTGATTGCGCCATCCAGCGCCTCTGCAATCCCCTTGCAGATCGACAGCCCAAGACCGGTGCCGCCAAACCGGCGCGCCGTCGAACTGTCCGCCTGCTCGAACGGACGGAACAGACGCACCGCCACATCCTCGGGGATCCCCATCCCCGTATCGCTGACGCTCAGCACGATCGTACGCCCGCCCGTATCGTCAACGCCAGTCGACACGCGGATGCAAACCTCGCCTCTGCGCGTGAACTTCAGCGCATTCGACAACAGGTTGAACAACACCTGACGCAACCGCATCGCATCGCTCATCACCCACGACGGAACGTCCTCGTCGATCGCCAGCTTCAAGGCCAGACCCTGATCACTGGCGCGCGCGTGCCACATCAGGTGCATGCGTTCGGCCAGCTGACGAATATTCACCGGAATGATCTCGATCTTCATCGCCCCGGCTTCGATCTTCGACACATCCAGCAGGTCGTTCAGCAGCGTCATCAGCATCGTGCCGGCGTCCTGGACCGCTCCCAGGTGTTCCGCCTGCGCCTCATCCAGGTTGGTCCGCCGCATCAGCTCGACCGATCCCAGCATCGCGTTCATCGGCGTCCGCAGCTCGTGGCTGATCACCGCAAGAAACTCGCTCTTGGCCCGCGTCGCCTTGGCAGCACGCTCAGCGACGGCCTGCGCATGGCGCTTCGACTGGCGGACCGCCCGCATGTTTCCGTGCAACGCCCGCGATCCGTACATCAACTGCGCAAACGACAGGAAAACAGCGGTCACCAGCACAGCCGCCGCCACCACATTTCCATCAAGCATCCACAGCGAGGCGAAACACCCGGCAACCAGAACCAGCATCGCCGGCCCGATCATCGCAGCAAACAGCGCGCACGACCCGTGAAACATCCGCAGGTAGTGAACCGACATTCCGAAAAACAGGATGACCGCCAGAATGCGGGAGCCCGTGTGAAACTCCAGGAACATGTACGAAAACAGCACCGCACGCGTGACGCCGACTGCGCCCGTCATGACGGTTGCGCTGATCTTGTCCGTACGGGTCAGCCGCAGCCGGCGGCGCAATATGCGCAGATGCACGCGCCCCTCGATCAACTCGACGAGCAGGGCTGCAATCGACCAGACAAACACGAACGCCCACGACATGGGCGTCGGAATGATCCCCACCGTCATCACGGCGAGCGCCACGACAAATATGATCCGTCCGGCGAACCCCTGAATGCGGTATCGCATGGCCGCCCGCCAGCCGTCATTGGCCGCTAGCGCATCCGCGGAAACACGCGGGAAATCTACTGAACCCGACAACTCGACCCCATCACCGATCACAGAACTTTTCGTTCTTGTTTTCCGGCAACATCGCAGACTTTGGTTTCCGCATGGTTCACGGCGCGCGGATTTTCACCAATCGCAAACCATACCTGGCCGGATTCCTAACGGATGGTTGCGATCAGCAACCGCCGGTGGGAAACTGCGACAGCAAACAAGAGTCCGACATGTCCGCCCGAACCCGCACCATCGCCAGTACACGCCCCTACGGTCAGGCCACCCACGAATTGATCGTCGCAGCCGCCCGCAAACTGTTCGCCGCCAATGGCCTCGACGCGGTCTCGATGTCCGACATCGCCGAGGCCGCCGGCGTCTCGCGCGCCACCGTCTTCAACCAGTTCGGCGCAAAGCATCACATCATCGACGAGATCACGGCCCACACGCTGCGGTCCTATTTCGCTCTCCTCACCGAAGCGCTCGAAGACGAGACCACCCCCACGCCCGACCTCGTCGTCATGCTGTTCGACAGGATGACCGCTCGCCTTCAGCAGGGCCGAAAGCTCTACAAGGACATCTTCCCTGAGATCCAGAAACTCACCCGAGACCCTTCCAC
>JBHIWT010000124.1:0-10249 GCA_041987265.1 Hyphomonadaceae bacterium | reverse complement strand
CAGCGAAGACGCGCGCGCTTTCGGAAATGCCCGGCAGGCGCTGGTGCAAGATCTTCGGATCAAGGTGATCGAGGTGAAGATGAATGTGGTCGCCCTCGGCGCCGACGCCGCGGCCCTCGCGGATCTCCATCGTCATCGAGCGGGAAACGACATCACGCGAAGCGAGGTCTTTGGCTGAGGGGGCGTAGCGCTCCATGAAGCGTTCGCCCTTGGAGTTGGTGAGGTAACCGCCTTCGCCGCGTGCGCCTTCGGTGATGAGACAGCCCGAGCCGTAGATGCCGGTCGGGTGGAACTGGACGAATTCCATGTCCTGAAGCGGCAGGCCGGCGCGCAGCACCATGGCGTTGCCGTCGCCGGTGCAGGTGTGGGCGGAGGTGCAGGAGAAATAGGCGCGGCCGTAGCCGCCGGTCGCGAGGATCACCTTCTGGGCGCGGAAACGGTGGAGTTGACCGTCGTCCAGCTTCCAGGACGTGACGCCCCGGCAGGCGCCTTCCTCGTCCATGATCAGGTCGAGCGCGAAATGCTCGATGAAGAAGTCGACGTCGTATTTCAGCGACTGGCCGTAGAGCGTGTGCAGCATGGCGTGGCCGGTGCGGTCGGCGGCCGCGCAGGTGCGCTGGACCGGACCTTCGCCGTAATTCTTGGTCATGCCGCCGAAGGCGCGCTGGTAGATCTTGCCTTCCTCGGTGCGCGAGAAGGGCATGCCCCAGTGTTCGAGTTCGTAGACGGCGTCGGGGGCGTGGCGGACGAGATATTCGATGGAATCCTGATCGCCCAACCAGTCGGAGCCCTTCACCGTGTCGTACATGTGCCAGCGCCAGTCATCCTGGCTCATATTGCCAAGGCTGGCCGCGATGCCGCCCTGTGCGGCGACAGTGTGGCTGCGGGTCGGGAACACCTTGGTGACGCAGGCGGTGCGCAGGCCGGCCTGCGCGCAGCCCAGTGCGGCGCGAAGGCCCGAGCCGCCGGCGCCGACAACCACGACATCATAGGTGTGATCGTTCCACTCGTAAGTCGACATGTAGCGTGTCCGGTTATCAGGCGGCGATGACCATGACGGAATAGGCCGCCACGACGAAAAGCAGGATGCAGAAGAAGGTGTTGAGCATGAGCAGGATCATGCGGGTGATCGGTCGGGAGATGTAATCCTCGATGATGACCTGCATGCCGAGCCGCATGTGGTAGATCGAAGCGCCGACCGCGAGCAGGATCGCGAGCGCGTGCAGCGGCACCTCGATCCACATCATGGCGTGGCTGTAGCCGTCGTTCCCCGCATCGAGCAGGCCGATCAGGAACCAGGGTACAAGAAAGATCAGCGCGACCGCGCTGACGCGCTGGCCGATGAAGTGGCCGACCCCGTGCTTGGCTGAACCGAGGCCGCGAACCTGCGCGCGCGGCGTTCTGATGGAAGGTTTCGTACCAGCCATGTCAGGCGCCTCCGCCAATCGATACGCCCGGGACGAGGCCGGCGAACACCCAGATCGCAGCCGAGACCAGGACCGACAGGATCAGCACGATCCAGGCTGTCAGGCTGGCGAAGGAGGGCTTGTAGCCGGTTCCCATGTCCAGGAAGAGATAGCGAACGCCGCTGATCAGGTGGAAGGTGATCGAGAACGTGAAGCCGAACAGGATGACCTGGGTGATTGGGTGAGAAGCGATCTCCTCGTACTGGGCGTAGCGGCCCGGGCCCATGGCGGCGGCGAACAGCCAGAAGACGATCAGCGCGACGCCGACATAGTTCGCGAACCCCGTGGCGCGCTGGAGGATCGAGCCCAGCATTGTGACATGCCAGCGCCAGATCTGGAGATGGGGGGAGAGCGGGCGCTGCTCGCCTGTTCCGGATTGCGCCATTGCGATCTTGTCTCCCGGCCCCGACGCGGAGAATGCGTCTGATTTGAACAGGTTCTATGCTGGCCCGCTGGCGTGTCAACGCGCGCAACGTCTCACCTGAGGATGGCTACCCCCTTGGCGGAAGGGCGTTTCCATCTCATGAATATCAATATGAGAGTGACGATCCTCGAGACCGGGCGGCCGCCGGGGCCGCTGGCTCAGACATGGCCGGGTTATCCCGACATGTTCGAGAGCCTGTTGACGCGCGCGGCCGACGGCTTGAGCTTCGAGAACGCGCCGGTTGTCGATGGCGCGCCGCTGCCCGATCCTGCCGCCGCCGAAGCGATCCTGATCACCGGGTCGCCGGCCGGAGTGTACGATCCCGAACCCTGGATGGAGCCGCTGCGCGGCTACGTTCAGGCCGCGGCAGCTCAGAAAAAGCCCATGATTGGCGTGTGTTTTGGCCATCAGATCATCGCTGACGCATTGGGTGGCGAAGTGCGGAAGTCCGAAAAAGGCTGGGGGGTCGGCAGGCACGAGTACGAAATTGTCGAGCGGAGGCCGTGGATGGTCGACGCAGGCGAGGCTTTCGCCCTGACCGTCAGCCATCAGGACCAGGTGATCACCCCGCCGAGCGGCGCGACCACGCTGGCCCGCTGCGCACATACCGATCATGCGATGCTGGTTTATCAGGACGCGCCGATCATGTCGGTGCAGGGTCACCCCGAATTTTCCGATAGTTACGCCATCGCCCTCTACAATGCGCGCCGCAGCAACGGGCTTGGCGACGAATTGGCGGATACGGCGATCGAGTCGCTGGCTGCGCCGGAAGACAATGCGCTTTTCGCCGAGTGGATGGTGAAGTTCCTCCGGACCGTGCGCTAGGCGCGCTTCTATTCCAGCAAGCGCCAGGTCTGATACGCGGCGAGGGTAAGGACGAGGCCGCCGACCAGCACGGTCAGTGCAGTTCTGGGGATCCGGCGGACGGCGAAACCAGCCAGTGGTGCGGCGACGATCCCACCGATGATCAATCCGGCAATTGCTGCGCCCTGTTCGGCCAGTCCGAGCGCTTCATCCCAATGACCTGAAAGGATAGCGGCAAGAAAGGCCGCAGATGTCGCAGACGTCACGATGAATTCTGCAACGTTGACCGTTCCGATGACTTTGCGCGGCGCGGAACCGGCGCCGATCAACGTGGTGGTTACTGTAGGGCCCCACCCGCCGCCGCCAATCGAGTCCAGAAGACCGCCGACAAGTCCGAGCGGCGCCAGCAGGATCCGCCGCCCGAGTCCCTGAATGGCGGGCAGGGGCCGCAGCGTCCGAAGAATGATCCAGAGTCCCATGATAGCCAGATAGCCGGTCACCAGCGGGCGGATGACAGCGCCGTCGACGCTGGTGAGAACGAAGGCGCCCAACGCGCCGCCGACTGCGCCTGACAGGGCCAGCATGCTGAGCGCGCGCCAGTCGACATTGCGGTTGGCGATATGGCTGGTCGCCGAGGCGGCGGTGGTGAAGACTTCGGCGGAGTGAACGGTAGCCGAAGCCAGCGCGGGCGAAATACCAAAGCTGAGGAGGACGGTCGTCGAAACGACGCCGTAGGCCATGCCAAGCGCGCCATCGACCATCTGCGCGCAGAACCCGACGATCACGAACAACACGAACTGGTCAGGCATTCACGGCGCGCTCCGGCGGAAACGCGAATGTACGCCGGGCGCCGTGGCCGGGGAATTCAGCCGGAATGATGCGTGACGGGAGCTTTTCTCTCAGCGCCGCCCAAGGAACCGGGTCGATGCGATCCAGCCGGCGGTCTGATAGAGGCCCGCAAAGCTCAGCAGGATGTTGAGGATCCAGTTGGTGTCCCACACCGGCCAGATCGGCAGCAGAACAATGAGTGCGATCAGCGCTGAGCCGCCGTCCAGCCAGCGGTCGCCCAGCAGGTAGCCGAGCCCGGTCTTGTTGCGCGCGACTTCAGCGCGCGTAACGGGGAAGACCCCGTCCTCGAGGCGTGGCGGGCCGAAGGCTTCCTGCAGGTCTTCCAGCTTCATGATGCCAGTCAGGTCGCGCAGGTATTCGGCCGTCGCCCGTCCCTGATCGACCGCGTCCCAGGATGCGCCGGACCGGATATAGCGGACGAGCACCGACAACAGGATGGCGATGGCGGCGGCCGCCTGTGTGAAGCCGGGCGCGCTCATCGCATCGCTAGCCCCTTAGCGGGATCGCCGCCCAATAGTCGAAATCGAGGATGACGTCCGGCAGGTATTTGCCGTCGTCGCCGCGGAACGGGAAGTCGGAGCATGGCCGGTTCTTCGTGGCGACCAGCCGCAGGCGCAGCGCGCCGACGCCATTGCCGAGTTCGGCCTTGTCCAGAACTTCCGACCACGCATAGACCGTGTCGCCAGCGAACAGCGGGTTGGCGTGAACGCCGGCGTTAATCGCGATGACGTCGGGCGCATTGGCGAGCCCGTTGAAGGCCAGCGAGCGCGCCAGCGAGATGGCGACGCCGCCATAGATCAACCGCCTGCCGAACCGGCTCTCGGCCTGGCCGTGCTGGTTGAAATGGACCTTGGCGGTATTCTGGTAGAGTCGGGTGGCGATCTGGTGCTCAGCCTCTTCAACGGTGAAGGCGTCGACGTGGTCGATCTTCTCGCCGATTTCGTAGTCTTCGAAGGCGAATGGCGAACCGGACAGTTCAAAGTCGAACCCTTCAGCCTGCCATGATGGTTTCGGGAGCTCCCCAGCATCGACCGCCGCCGGGAGTTCCGGGACCACAGGTTCCGGAGGGGCGTTTGCAGGGTCGTGCTTGTTGACCATCACCCAACGGACATAGCTGAGGACTTCGTCGTCTTCCTGATTGTAGCCCGTGGTGCGAACCCAGACGACGCCGGTCTTGCCGTTGGAGTTCTCCTTAACGCCGATGACTTCCGAGACTGCGCGCAGCGTGTCGCCCGGATAGACGGGTTTGGAGAACTTGCCATCCGCGTAGCCTAGATTGGCGACCGCGTTCAGCGAGATATCGGGCACGGTCTTGCCGAACACGACATGGAAGGCGAGCAGGGGGTCAATCGGCGCGCCTTCTAGGCCGCAATCGACCGCGAACGTGTCAGCCGAATAGAGTGCGTAACGCGAGCCGGTCAGGCCGACATAAAGCGCCACATCGCCCTCGGTGACGGTGCGAGGCGTTGCGTGCTCAAGCTCGTCGCCGACATGGAAGTCTTCGAAGAAATTGCCGGGGTTCGACTTCACGGTCATTGCGCCTGCTCCCGTTCGGCGATGGCCTCGGCCATGGCGACCATGCGCTCGGCCTGCGCGAGGTGGAGAAGCTCGGTCATCTTGCCGTTGACCTTGAGCACGCCCTTGCCGGCGTTTTCTGGCGCGGCGAAGGCGGCGATCACGTCACGGGCCTGCGCGACGGCGTCTTCTGCCGGCGCATAAATCTCGTTGCAGGGCGCGAGCTGCGAAGGGTGGATCAGCGTCTTGCCGTCGAAGCCGAAAGCGCGGCCCTGGCGACACTCGTCCGCAAAGCCTTCGGTGTTCTGGATGTCGTTGAAGACGCCATCGAAGGCCAGCAGGTCAAACGCCCGCGCCGCCGCCAACGCCAGCGTCAGGGTTGTCGACAGGTTCGAACGGTCGGCCAGCGGTTCGGCGTGGAAGTCCTTGATCAGGTCGTTCGTACCCATGACGAAGCCGGCAAGGCCGGAGTGTTTCGATTCCGCTGCGATCTCCTTGATGTTGAGGATCGCCAGCGGCGTTTCGATCATCACCCAGAGCGCGGGCGTCTTGGCGGAGGAGGCTGATTTCAGCGCCGCATCAAGGCGGGCGATATCGTCGGCTGAATCGACCTTGGGCGCGAGGATCGCGTCCGGCCCAGCAGCGCAGGCGGCCTTGATATCAGCTGCGCCCCATTCCGTATCCGGGCTGTTGACCCGGATGACCAGTTCGCGGGGGCCGTATCCGCCCGCCTTGACCGCGGCGCAGACGCGTTCGCGCGCTTCAGGTTTCGCCTCAGGGGCGACGGCGTCTTCGAGGTCGAGGATCAGGCTGTCGGCGGGGAGCGTTTTCGCCTTCTCCAGCGCGCGTTCATTGGCGCCGGGCATGTAGAGAACCGACCGGCGCGGGCGAATGGCGGTCATGGGCGAACCCCCTTGTTGTCAGACAGTAGCAATTGAGCGGCAGACATGAAGGACGCGGGAGACAATATCAAGGCTGCGGCCGGTCGCTGCGGCAAATATGGCTCCGGTTGGGGGCGGGCGGACCTGCGATTGCGCGGGTGATCGAAACCGGGCTCAATGCGGCGCATGCCGATGGTCCTGGTCATTTCATCCTATGTCGCCGGCTCGCGTGTTGGCGGCGGGATTGCGCCTTACGTGCTAGGCCCGCTGAAGATCGATCCTGTCCATATTCCGACGACGCTTCTTGGTCGGCATCCGGGGTGGGGCGCGCCGGGCGGCGGCGCGGTGGACGCCGAAACCATGCAGGGCATGCTCGACGGCGTGGCGGCCAACGGGCTCTACGGTCGGGTCGATGCGATCCTTACGGGGTATTTTTCCAGTCCCGATCAGATCGATGTCGCTGCACGGGCGATCGACGAGGTGCGCTCGGTCAGGGGCAAGGGGCGCGAACCCCTGGTCCTTGTCGCCCCGGTCATGGGCGATACTGGCAAGGGCCTGTTCGTGGCGGAAGAGACCGCCGCGGCGCAGGCCGCACATCTGGTTCCGCGGGCCGATCTGGTGGCGTGCAATCACTGGGAGTTCCAGCGCCTGACTGGCAAGGCGACAATGCTTGAAGACTGCGCCGAGGCGGCGGTGGAGAGCGCGTTCAACTGGATGGTCAGTTCGATCCCGTTCAAGTCGCGCCTCGCCAACCTGCTGGTCAGCGGCGATCTGGTTCATGCGGCGGCCGTCGATGTCGTCCCCGGTCCGAGCCCGAACGGAACGGGCGATCTGTTGCGGCTGGCCTATGTCGGACAGCGTCTGTCGGGCGCCGACGAATCGACGAGCCTGCACAAGGCGATCGGTGCTGTCGACTTGGTGCTGCAATGCGCGCGGGCCTGGAATGCGCCCGAGCTGCCGCTGGCGGCGTGTCATGAATTCCTGTCGAACCCGCCCGAAGCCGGTTACGTGATTACGGAACCCCAGGACGGCTAGAAGGCTTCGCCCGGGGAGCTGGCTTTCACCCTGCCGTCGTTGTCAAATACGCCCTTGCCCGGCACGTGGTTGATCTCGAGCCGGACGCCGTCGGGGTCCTCGAAAAGGATCGAATAATATCCCGGCGCCCATCTGTCCTCGCGCGGCGCACGCACGATCGTGGCGCCCAGCTCAGTTATGAAGGCGTGGGCTTCATCGACATCCTCGCGCGACCGGGCGCGAAAGCAGATGTGGTGCAGCCCGACCCGCCGCTGGTTGAAGCGCTCGCCTTCGTGTTCGGGATCCGGCGGAGAGATCAGGACGCCGGTTCTGCCGCCGACGCAGTAATAGCCGCCCGCGTTGTCCATCACCTCCTTCAATCCGAGGAAGGGGAGGAGTTTCTGGTAGAATTGCTTGGCGACTTCAAACCGGCCGGCAGTGATCTGGATATGCGCGACGCCATTGATTTCCATTCCCTGTCCCTCCTCTTGTCCCTCACAGGATATGAGCCAAGCCTAGCGGCGGCGGCGGCGCTTGACCATCGACCGTGGGCCGTTCCAATGAGGCCGCATGAGCATTTCAAACGGATTTGTCGCCAAGGGTTTTGAACTCGTCAGGGACGCGTTCGAGCGCAATTTCGAGGATGATCTCGAACTTGGGGCCGGGTTTGCGGCTTACATAGGCGAAGAACAGATCGTTGATCTGGTTGGCGGCTATGCGGACCGGGGCAAGTCCAAAGCGTGGGCGCACGACACCATCTGTCCGATCTACTCGACGACCAAGCCGACGGCGGCGCTGGTCATCGCCCTTCTGGTTGAGCGCGGCCAGCTCGACTATGACGCACCGCTGGCCCGCTACTGGCCCGAATTCGGCGCGGCGGGGAAGTCCGGCTTCACTGTCGCCGAAGTGCTGTCGCATCAAGGCGGGCTGCCCGGATTTATCGAGCCGGTCGATCCCAATATCTGGCTCGACCCGTCGGCGACCGCAGATGCGCTCGCCGCTCTCGCGCCGATGTGGAAGCCGGGCGAAGGTTCAGGCTATCATCCGCTGACATGGGGTTATCTCGCTGGCGAACTGGTTCGGCGGGTGGATGGCCGTTCGCTGGGAACCGTCCTGCGCGAAGACATCTGCGAACCGCTGGAACTCGATTATCGCATCGGCACGCCGGACACCGAGCATCCGCGTTGCGCCCAGATGATGAAGCCGAAGGAGATGACGAAGTTCGGCGAGCGCAACGATGCGCTCAAGGCCGCCTTCCTGTCGCCGTGGTCGGCGCCGAACCGATCGGCGACGGAGTGGCGGCGGGTCGAGATTCCCTCGGCGAACGGTCACGGGACGGCTTCGGCCGTGGCGCGGATCTATTCGGCGTTTGCGGGCAGGGGAAAGATCGGCGGGACGCAACTGATCTCCGAGGACACCTGGCTGGCGCTGACCAGGGAACGCGTCGCCGGGCCTGACCGCATTCTGCCGGGCCGCGTGGCGTTCGGCGCCGGCGACATGCGCAACCTGCCGCTGATCTATGGTCCGAACCCGGAAACGCTATGCCATTCCGGCTGGGGCGGCTCGGGCGCGTTTGGCGATCCGTCAAACGGTCTGGCGGCAGCCTACGTCATGAACCGGCAGGGTTCTGATCTGTTGCGGGATGACCGACGGGCCCGGCTGATCGACGCGCTTTACGCCTGCCTCTAGAATCCGCGCGCGACTAGGCGCCGATGCTGGCCAGTTTCGCCAGCAGGGCTTCGCCCTCATGGTCGGGTTGTCCACGCAGATCGCGCTTGTGAACGGCGTCCATCGCCGTGAGATATGTCTTTGCGACCAGCAGCGCTTCATCATCAAGCGTATCCGGTCCGCAACGCAGACGCTCCATCAGCGCACGCGCCATCTGGCCGACAAGATGATACTCGAAGACGGGCGCGAGGCCGGCCAGGTCGTGGACCGGCGCGTAGATATCGCTGCGAGCAAGTTCCCCCGGCTGAGCGTCACGCGCCTTTTCCCACAGGCTCGCCAGCGCCTCGTCAGCCTGCGTGCGCCAGTCGCTGCGCGCTTGAGCCCATTCGGGCGCCTCGACCTGGTTTTCAGCTGCGTCCGTCATCCGTTTCTCGCCCCTGTATGCGCTGCGCATTGCAGGCCGATCGCCTGGTCTGGTTGGCGTCGACCTATTCTCGCGCTGGCGTCCCTGTCCCCTTGCCGGCGTTGCCGACGACAAGACAGCAATGCGACAGAAAGCTTAAGATACCCTTTGACGACGTCCCGCGATTCGCTTCGCAACGCTGCGTAAGCGCCTGAAACCGGCGTGGCGCCGAACTTGCGCATGGGATGAGGACCGCTCTTCGCGGCTAAGCATGGTAACCTTCGTGACCCCCGTTTCCTGCCGGAAACAGGGGTTCTTTTTTGGGTCAGGCTCACGCTTGTTAACCGTCCGCACCTGCGGATCGCGGGGTGATGCGTTTTGCTGGCCGCATGGCGCTGACGCAGTAGATGCCGACCCCGGCCCAGATCAGGCCGAAGGTAATCGCATGCGCGGGGGTGAAGGTTTCGCCATAGGCCAGCGCGACGACGAACTGGATGGTCGGCGCCGAGAATTGCAGGATGCCGATCGTTGAAAACCGCAGGGCGCGCGCGCCAATCGCGAACAGGATGAGCGGCGCAGCGGTGATCGGTCCAGCAAGCATCAGCAGGCCGAAATTCGTCCAGTCGCCGGCGCCCAGCGGAGCAGCCGTCTGATGCGGCCAGAAGGCAAGCCAGAGAAGCGCCGCCGGGGTCAGCCACATTGTCTCGATGGCGAAGCCCGGGCGGCTGGAGACCGGTGTCGCTTTGCGGATCGCGCTGTAGACTGCGAACGCACCGCCAAGGGCCAGCGACACCCACGGGACCTGCCCGACGACAACAGTCTGGTTGATCACGCCGAGGCTCGCCACGCCAACAGCAAGCATCTGAAGCCGCGTGAAACGCTCGCCGAATATGGCCGCGGCCAGGGCGATCGTCATCAATGGGTTGATGAAGTAGCCGAGGCTCGCCTCAAGGATCCGTTCGTTGACGACGGCCCAGATGTAGATGGACCAGTTGGCCGCGATGACGATGGCTGATGCGAGCAGAGGGAAGACGACGGCGGGACGACGCAGGTCGCGCGTGAGTTCGCCCAGTCTGCCCGATATGGCAAGCATCGCCAGCACTACCGGTACCGCCCAGACGATACGGTGGCCGAGAATGACCCACGGATCGGTCTGATCCACCGCCTTGAAGTAGATCGGCATGAAGCCCCAGAGCAGATAGGCTGATGAGGCGGCGATCAGGCC
>JBHIWT010000123.1:0-10441 GCA_041987265.1 Hyphomonadaceae bacterium | reverse complement strand
GATCGGTATATTCTGGGGGTGAAAATCCGCGTTTGGAGCGGAAATTTCAGCGCCTGATTCGTCCGCGTCCGCACGCGAGGTGGCTTGCGCCGTCCATCCACATCAGACGAACGCCAGCGCTCCACGTCAGTGTACGCAAACCATCGGTCCACACGATATGTGGCGTCAGGCCGTCCCATGGCTGTAAAGCGAGAACATGCCGAGAGCCGCCGGTCGAAATAGCGGCAACCGGTTCATGGCCACGCGTACCGAGCCGCATCTGCAGGATTCCACCATTGGCGCAAACGAACTCGCTTCCGCTGGGTCCTTCGCTTGGTGGGGTTTCAAATCCTTGTGCGGACGCGGTAGGCGCCAACAGCAGGGCGATCAGTGCGGCGGTTCGGATTGCGGACAACATCGCCCCTTGGTTGTAGCCAGAACAGCAAGTGACCAACCATTGCTCTTGATTCTGTACATCGCAACCCAGAAATCGAATTCGTCCCTTCAACTTGTCGAGCGCTCTAGCTGAAACTGTGCTGGGGCGCCACGACTTGCGGCGCCTTCACGCTGAGTCAATCTGAACGCCCGCCTGCCTTAGGTTAGTCCTAGGTAGTGTTTTCTTCATCTTGGGTCGCGCGACTCGCGAGCCGGACGTTTGGTGATTGGCGATGGCCGGGCATGTGCGGAGCCTGCTAGTGATTGGCGCGAACGGGAAGCCGGAGATCCGCAATCATGAGCATCAAGCAATCCGCTCACGAGATCCTTGCAAGGCTCGGCGTATCTGAAGACCTCAGTGCGGGCGACCTGACCGTGCGCACGCCGGTTACCGGCGAACGGATCGCCGCGCTGAGACAAACCTCAGTTGCGGAGGCTAAGGCCTGGATCGATCAGGCCCACGGCGCTTACGAACAGTGGCGAAATGTTCCCGCGCCACGCCGCGGCGAACTTATCAGACTGTTCTGTGAGGAATTGCGCGTCGCAAAGGAAGACCTCGGCGCGCTCGTATCGATCGAAGTAGGCAAGATCAGATCAGAAGGGCTGGGCGAAGTTCAGGAGATGATCGACATCTGCAATTTCGCCGTAGGGCTATCGCGTCAGCTGCACGGGCTGACGATCTCGACAGAGCGCCCGGGGCACAGAATGATGGAGACTTGGCATCCGATGGGTGTGGTCGGCGTCATCTCTGCGTTCAATTTTCCAGCCGTCTGGAGCTGGAACACGGCCCTCGCGCTGGTTTGCGGAAACGCGGTTGTCTGGAAGCCATCAGAAAAGACGCCGCTTACAGCGCTGGCCTGCGCCGCAATCCTAAGGCGCGCGGTCTCCCGGTTCGGCCAGGATGCGCCCGAGGGCCTTACTAGCCTACTTATTGGCGGAGCCGGCCTGGGCGAAGCGCTGGTGGAGCACCCCCGAGTGTCGGTCGTTTCCGCCACAGGGTCGACGCGCATGGGGCGTGCCGTCGCGCCGCGGGCGGCGGCGCGATTTGCCCGAACCATCCTCGAGCTCGGAGGGAATAATGCCGCGATTGTCTGTCCCTCAGCTGATCTCGAGCTCACGCTTCGTGCCGTCGCTTTCTCGGCAATCGGCACCGCGGGGCAGCGTTGTACGAGCCTCAGGAGACTGTTCGTGCACGAGACAGTTTACGATGATCTCGCGCCAAGACTGAAAGCAGCCTTCGCAAGCGTGAAGATAGGCGATCCGCTGACCGATGACCCGCTGGTAGGGCCATTGATCGACGAGGACGCATTCACGACCATGCAGGCTGCCCTCAAACGTGCTGCCGAGCAGGGGGGAGAAGTGCACGGCGGCGAACGGGTAGTTGTGGGTGAGCCAGGTGCATTCTATGTCCGCCCGGCGCTGGTGGAGATCCCGGCTCAGTCCGGCATTGTCGAGCAAGAGACATTTGCGCCGATCTTGTACGTGATGCGCTACGGAGATCTTGGGGATGCTCTGGCGATGCACAACGCCGTTGGCGCGGGGTTGTCGTCTGCCATTTTCACGACAGACCTGCGCGAAGCCGAGCGCTTTCTGTCATCTGCTGGATCGGATTGCGGAATCGCCAACGTGAATATCGGCACCTCCGGCGCCGAAATCGGCGGCGCGTTCGGCGGCGAAAAGGAAACAGGCGGCGGCCGGGAATCTGGTTCGGACGCGTGGAAGGGCTACATGCGCCGCGCGACGAATACGATCAACTACTCGAGCGAACTACCTCTGGCCCAAGGCGTGGAATTCGATGTCGGCTAGGCCCACAGGCCAGGCGCAATGGTAGGGCGACGCGAGTTTGACCAGTCTGAGTTCGTCTTTCCTAGGAAGGATTGAACCAGATTGGCGCTGTCCATGCGCGCTCCTGAATTGTCGCTGGCACATCCCGTCGAGGTTCGACGCCGGACCGGACAGCATCCCACGTTGACCAGCGACAGGTCGGGTTTTCAAGCACGCGGACATAATAGAATGCCCTCTGGTTCGGATCGAAGTCTGGATCCGTCCAGACCGCCTTGATCTCGTCGGCGCCAGCGTCGCCGCTGACGGCGCACGTTGTCATATCGACCCCGGCGCCATTGTCGGGGCAGCGGTTTGTGGACGGATCAACGGAGAGCCCATCAGAGCAGGCGACGTCAATGACGGCTTCCTTAGCCTCGCCGTCATCGATCCAGCCCTTGACGATCTGAATCCGCTGCAGCGGTGCAGCGAGCGGATCGCGCAACGCCCAGACTGTGAATTTGGGTGCTGCGGAATGATCCGACGCGTACAGATCGCCGCCCATGGGCACACCCTCAGCGTACAGTCGCGAGACAACATCGGTGCTGTCGAGATCCGCCGCCTCGATGTCGGCCCCCCCGAAGAAACGCACCCGAATACGCGAACCGGAAGTGGCGAATGTCTCCTTGCGGCGCATCGCATCGAATATGGCCTCGCGCGTATTTTCTTCCGCCCAAACCCCGGCCAATCCCGAAGCGCCCCAAGTATAGTAGTAGGTGTCTCGGTAGGTGCGGCCGGAACCATCCTGTGTTCGTACCGACGCGTCCGACTGGCCGTCAGACTGGTTTACTCCGGAGCCTGGTACCGAACCCCGCATTTCTGGCGTCGCGTCCAACAACCCGACCTTCGACCAGTAATTGTCTTCGTAGAACGAGCCCGCTGCGTTGTGCGTATCGCTGGAGCCGATTAGTCCGAACTTGTACGGATTGGTCAGCCCCTCTTCGGCAAACTGCAATCCGCGGAGGAACGCCTGCCGCACATAGCTTCCGTCAGGTTGGCTCAGATTCGTCGAGGCGATGCGATAGGGCATGATCTCGAAGTTGGCCCACTCATCATTCGGCGATAGCGCGGGGTGGGTCTCCGAGGTGCCCTTCACCTGGGTGACTTCGACCACCGGCTCATTGCGCATGCGCTGTTGTGCGTAAGCGTCGTCGATCACGCCGCCGTCGAAGGTTTCGAGTTCGAACATGCGGCCGTTTGAGCCGTTCGAGTTATGCGGGATCGCCAGGACCTCAAATCCGTCCGACCGCCATTCGTCCATGCGTTCCCACAGGTCTTCCGGGTTTGGTGAATCGATCCGCGTGAACGGAGAAGCCGGCGCTGTGTCGCCCTTGAAGATGACGTTGCGATGGAGATTGTTGTCCTCGCCGCCGGCGGATGTGTACTCGTAGGCGATGAAGGTCGTGAACTTCCCAGGCTCATAGTTTCTGTTGGCCGCCGCCTGCACTTCCGCCCACGTATCGCTGACCACGCCCATGTCGAGGTAACGCGCATAGCGTGGATCCCGGCTGAGGTATGGCCGCATGCCGTTGAACATCGCGCGCCGCTCGTCGGCGGTCTTCGCGTTGCGCATGGATTCGCCTTCAGGGTGATTGTAGGCGGGCGAATTCGGGTCGGTCATGGCTGGCAGCATGCCGAGGTACATTCCATGATCGGTAACGGCCTGGAAATCGAGTGGGCGGTCCAGCTTCATCTCGAACCCCGCCGGGTGCTGCAACGGCGCTCCCTTGGCGAATGCGTAAGAGGCGTCGGGGTCGGCTGTCGTGCCGAACGCGAAGGCGTCGAACGAATACCGCGTATGAACATGCAGGTCACCGAAGTAGGCGTTACGATCCGGATTAGGTTCGCCAGACGCGGTCGAACTGCCTTGAGCGTTCGATGATGCGCCCTGATCGCCGGTTTCCTGCCCGGTCGGCGAACAGGCGGCGAGTACGCCTGCGATTAGCACCAGCGGAGCAAAACGTTCCATAGTTGGTTCTCCCCAAGCGCGCCCGCTGTCATTGCGCACACTACCGGAGCAATGCGAGCGTCGATGCGGAGCCTACGCCCGGCAACCAGCTTGGCAAGTTGGAACATCCAGAGGAAAGACCAGATTCAGGGTGTTTCTTCGTGCACACCCAGCGGTTCAAGCGTCTCCTGCGCACGCTTCAATCGCCGCAGCATGTCGGCGTGGACATCGGGATAGAGTGACGAGACGTCATAGGCTTCTTCTGGGTCGGTCTCGAGGTCGATCAGACTGTCATAGCCGGCGCTGTGAATCGCGAGGTCAAGTGTGCGGTAATATGTGCGCGCCACCAGCTTCCAACGCTGTGTGCGAATCGCTGCAACCTTCTCGTTATTGAAGAAGACCAATTCTTCGTGCGGTGATTGGGATTGGCCGGCCGTTCCTCGGAGCAGCGGACCGATGTCCTTTCCATCGATCTCCGTTGCGGGCAGCGAGGCGCCAACCCAATTCATCAATGTCGGCATCAGGTCTATGTTCATCGCGATCGCATCGCTGCTGACACCCGGAGGGATATGACCGGGGTGTCGTGCGATGAAAGGAACGCGATAGCCGCCTTCCCAGCCGGCGCCCCCCTTGCGGTCGCGCCATCCACCGGAAGAGCCCTCAAACCAGGGGCCGTTGTCGGAGGTCACGATGACCAGCGTGTCCCGATCTAGGCCCAACCGCTTCAGCTGCTCGAACATTCGTCCGACATTTGCGTCTACCTCCTCGACAACGTCTCCGTAGTCGGCCGCGCGCGAGCGCCCGGCATGATCTGGATGCGGATCGAGCGGAACGTGTGGCGCTGTCAGCGCCATCAGCAGGAAGAATGGCCGATCCTGATTGTCCTCGATGAACCGGAAACCGCGATCGAAGAATCGCTCGGTAAGATGGTGAAAATCGACGTCTTCCTCTGTGAGTTCGACACCCGGTTCTGAAGTGAACAGCCCGAGCGGCTGGATGTCGTGGCTGTATGGCAGCCCGAAGAAGTGATCGAACCCCTGCACGGTCGGCGGCCAAAACGGGGCGACGTGGCCAAGGTGCCATTTGCCGATCAGTGCCGTCGCGTAGTCCGGTTTCAGGGCTTCGGCGATTGTCGTTTCAGAGAGGGGCAGACCGCGCGTATCGTTTGCCAGGATGACCGAGTGCGCGAGCCCGGTGCGGATCGGGTATCGCCCTGTTAGCAGTCCCGCCCGGGACGGCGTGCAGACATTGGCGGAGGCGTAGAATGAGTTCATGCGCGCGCCTTCGCGCGCCATCTCGTCCAGCGCAGGTGTGCGGATAAGGTTGGCCCCATAGACGCCGACGTCGCCGTAGCCGAGATCATCGGCCAGCACGATGATGATGTTGGGCTTGCGTTTGGCGCTGGCGGGCGTCTGCGCCGTGGCGCATGCTGATAACGCGCCTGCTGACGTCGCGCCCATAAGATATTCTCGACGATTCCATCCCGATCGGCGCATGGCGCTCCCCTCGTTTGTTCTATTGCACGGTAGGCGGTGGATCTCTCCGCGCCAAGCGTAATGCAGTCGACACTGGCTCCAGCTGCGCGCTAGGCTCGGATCGGAATCAGAGCAGGGGACGTCGAGTGACGGAAACGTATGACGCAGTGGTGGTCGGCTCTGGCGCGGGCGGAGCGATGTCGGCATGGGGGCTGACCAAGGCCGGGGCCAGTGTGCTGATCCTGGAAGCGGGACGCGACTACGATCCCGAAGAAGCGCCAATGCTGAGTTTCACTCGCGATGCGCCATTGCGCGGTGTTGGTACGCCCGACAAGGACTTCGGCTACTACGACGCGACTGTCGATGGCGGATGGGACATACCGGATGAGCCGTATACTGTAGCGGAAGGGTCAGAGTTCATCTGGTGGCGCAGCCGAATGCTGGGCGGACGGACCAATCACTGGGCGCGCAACTCGTTCCGCATGGGACCATATGACTTCAAACCATACTCGCGCGACGGACTGGGTGTTGATTGGCCGGTGTCCTACGATGAAATCGCGCCTTGGTATGATCGCACCGAGAAGCTGGTCGGCGTCTACGGGGCCAATCTTGGTCTTGAAAATCATCCCGACTCCGGCGCGGGCGTCTTGCAGCCGCCACCGCGACTCCGGGTCTGGGAATGGTTCCTCAAGGCTGGGGGTGACGCGCTGAACATCCCTGTGGTGCCCGCCCGCCGCGCGATCCTGACGACCAAGGTGGACGAGCGCCAGCCCTGCTACTGGGCTTCGCCATGCGGCCGCGGTTGTTCCATCGGTGCGGCGTTTCAAACCACGACGTCCTTGCTCCCGTGGGCCCGTGCGACGGGCAAGCTGACGGTGCAGACCGGCGCGATGGTCTACGAGGTCACGCTGGATGAGACAGGCAAGGCGTCCGGGGTTCGTTATATCGACAAGGCACCCGGAGAACATCACGAGGCGAAGGGGCGGGTGGTCGTGCTTGCCGCCAGCACAGGGGAAACCGCGCGGATCCTTTTGAACTCGAAACCCAACGGTCGATCTGAAGGGCTTGCCAATTCCAGCGGGCAGGTTGGACGCAACCTGATGGATACGGTTGGTTCGCGCGTGACCGCACACATGCCGGCACTTGAGGGCCGCCCGATCTACAATGAGAGCGGGGCGCACGGCCTGCACGCCTACATCCCGTTCTGGCTCTATGGAGAACAATTGTCCGGCAAGCTGAATTTTCCTCGCGGTTACCATGTCGAGATCGGGGGAGGTTTTGGGGAGCCGGGAATGGGCGGATACGATGGCCTTGACGGGTATGGGGTCGGATTACGCACAGAGGTTCGCCAGAAGTATGGCGCGCGGATCGGTTTGACCCAGCGCGGCGAGATGATTCCCAATCGCAATTCCTATTGTGAGATCGATGGCGACAAGACCGATCGGTTCGGCATCCCCATTCTGAAGTTCCATTTCGCTTGGTCCGATCACGAGCTTAATCAGGTCGATCATTTCCAGGGCGCGATGCGCGACCTGATCGAAAGGTTGGGCGGGGAGGACATTTCGGTATCGCGTCCCGCCCACGAACAAATCTCGACCGGAGGCGAAATTATCCACGAGGTGGGCACGGCTCGGATGGGCGCAGAGGCAGCGACGTCGGTGACCGACAGTTATGGACGCGCGTGGGACGTCGATAATCTCTACCTTACCGATGGATCGGTGTTCTGCTCCAAGGCGCACAAGAATCCCACACTCACGATCATGGCGCTGGCGATGCGATCCTCCGACCATATCGCGGACCGGCTCCGCATCGGCGAACTGTAGGAGGCGCGGATGAAACACACATTGATTGACGCGCAACCGAAGCTGGACCGCAGAGCGACATTGCGCTGGCTGGCGGCGGCGATGGCGTCCGGCCCCCTGGCGGCGTGCGGCGAGTCGCCAACCACGCCCCCCGGCGAGTTTAGCTGGATCGAACCTGCAGCTCTTACCGGCCCGGGATATGGCGGCGATCCAAATTTGTTGGAGCCGACTATTCCCTGGCCGCTGACGTTGAGCCAGTCGGAGCTTTCGGTACTGGAGGTGTTGGTTGACATCATCCTGCCTCAGGACGGAGACGCTCCGGCCGCCTCAAAAATCGGCGCGCATGAGTTTCTCAACGAATGGGTCAGCGCGCCGTATCCACGGCAGCAAGGTGACCGGGCGCTGGTGGTGCCCGGTATTGGCTGGTTGAATAGCGAGTCATCCAAACGGTTCGGCAAGGATTTCGCCTTCGCGCAGGCTGCAGAGCGACTGGAGATCGTCGACGAAATCGCTTGGCGCGAGCGTGTGAAACCGGAGAATGAAAAGCCGGCGCAGTTCTTCGCGCGGGTCCGTTCGTTGACCATGGGCGCGTATTTCACGTCGGCGCCGGGTTGGCGTGACCTGGGCTATCTCGGAAACACGCCGGCGACCGGGGATTACGCCGGGCCGACGCAGGAAGCGCTCGACCATCTGAGATCAGTGCTGGCCGGAATGGGGCTCGCGCTCAACCCAGAGTTCGAAACGCTCTGAGGTTATTCCGGCGTTCGAATCCGGATGTTGCGATACCAGACCACATCTCCGTGGTCCTGTAGCGCGATGCGGCCGCGTTCTGCCTGGCCGAACAATGGCATGTCCTGAAACTTGGAAGCCGCGACAGCCTGACGCCACGCATCATCGCCATAGCTGGAAGAAGCCACGAGACTGCCATTCAGCCAGTGCTCGATGCTGGCGCCATCAAACACGATCTTGGCCTCATTCCATGCGCCGACTGGGCGGCTGGCGTCGACAAGTGGCGGAGCGAAATCATAGAGAGCTCCGGCGCGGTGCGACGGTATCCCTCCATCCGGGTGACCATCATTGTCGAGCACCTGCATCTCCGGACCCGTATTGTAGGTGTTGGGTGCTGCGTCTGTCTCCTTCACCAGATACATCACACCGCTGTTTCCGTTCGGCGAGATCTTCCATTCAAGCGACAGCTCGAATGAGCCAAACTCTTCCTCGGTCACTAGGTCACCGCCGCCGCCCCGCGTGAGTTTCATCGCGCCGTCTTCGATGGCCCAGGCATCGCCCGGTGCGCCGCCGCGATACACACGCCAACCCGAATAGTCCTCGCCATTGAATAATGATCGCCACTCGCCAAGACGAGGCGCGACGTCAGCGCTTTGTGTTTCTTCGAGTGGTTCAACCTCGGCGCCAAAGGTCTGCGTTTCGTCGGCACAGCCGGGCACGAGAACAGACGCTGTAACTGCCAGGGTTGCGAGCCATTTCATGGTCAATCTCCATCCTTCGGCTTGATCGGCGTCCATGCGCAATTGTTCTGACTAGACGCGATTGCGGCTTCGATGAAGGCAACGCCACGCACCCCGTCGACGACGCCAGGGGTTATTTGTGCCGTGGGGGGAGCAGGGCTCCCCTGCTTGTGCGCGGAAACAATGTCGGCCGCCTCGCAATAGATCTGTGCGAACGCCTCAAGGTACCCTTCGGGGTGTCCGCCAGGCAGACGAGTTGCAGCTTGCGCCGCGCTGCCAACTCCGGGACCGCCTCGTCGCAAGACCTGGTTCGGTTCGCCAAGCGCGCCCAGTTCGAGAGTGTCTGGAGTTTCCTGTGCCCAACTGATCGAGCCTCGCTCGCCGTAGACTCGTATGCGCAAGCCATTGGCGGCGCCCACGGCAACCTGGCTGGCCCACAACATGCCTCTGGCCCCGCCTGCAAATCGCAGCATCGCGTGCACGTTGTCATCTACTTTGCGGTTAGCGACGAAGGCGGACAAATCGGCTGCGACGTGCTCCACCCGAGCACCTGCGACGAATTCTGCCAGCTGGAACGCGTGCGTGGCGATATCTCCCAGGGCGCCGCCCGGGCCAGCCTGTTTTGGGTCGCCGCGCCATGCTGATTGCTTGTTGCCGGGAAGCTCGGTCGCAAGCCAGTCCTGCGCGTACTCGACTTCCACCAGCCGAATGGCGCCGAGCCGCCCGCTGGAAACCCGCGCACGCGCCTCGCGGATCATCGGATACGCGGAGTAGTTGTGAGTCATAATGAATGGGAGACCAGAATCCCTGACGCGGCGCGCGATCTCATCAGCAGCATCCGCTGATGTCGTCAGCGGTTTGTCGCAGATGATAGCGATTCCTGCGTCGAGGAACACACAAGCGACTGGGTGATGCATGTGGTTGGGGGTGACGATCGCAACGGCGTCGATCGGATCAGATCGCTTTGCCTCGTCGGTCGCCATTTGTTTGAAGTCTGGATAGCAGCGGTCCTCATTCAACCCAAGACTGCGGCCGAAGGCGACGGACTTGCCGGGATCAGACTGGAAGGCGCCAGCAACAAGCTCCCATCTTCCATCGAGCCGCGCCGCCATGCGATGAACCGCGCCAATGAAAGCGCCATCGCCTCCGCCGACCATTCCCAGCTTCAGCCGGCTAGTCATCGATCGAGACCTAGCAGCCGCCGGTTCGCCGTCGGATCTCCACCGCCGGCAAAATCGTCGAAGGCGCGATCGGTAACACGAATGATGTGATCCGCGATGAATTTCGCGCCTTCGCGTGCGCCGTCTTCCGGGTGTTTGAGGCAGCACTCCCACTCCAGAACGGCCCAACCATCGAAATCGTAACCAGCGAGCTTGGCGAAGATACTCTTGAAGTCGACCTGACCGTCGCCAACCGAGCGGAATCTGCCGGCGCGCGCAAGCCACGGCTGGTAACCCGAATACACGCCTTGTCGTCCAGTCGGATTGAACTCGGCGTCCTTCACATGAAACA
>JBHIWT010000122.1:0-10551 GCA_041987265.1 Hyphomonadaceae bacterium | reverse complement strand
CGCCGCCAGCGCCGAAACCTCGCCAACAGAAAAGGCGGCCGCCTACGCACCGGCGCTCGCCGTCGCCGAACGTCCGGCCGTCTTCCATCTCTCATCGCTTGCGCTGCACGAAGCGCTCGCCGGCGTGCAGCCGACCGCCGAAACCGCAGAACACGCCGCCCTGTTCGCCCGCGCCGCGCTTGCGCTTGGCGATACCGAACTCGCGGGAAAATGGCGCGCAAACCTGCCAGCCGGCGAAGACGCCGACGCATGGTCCGCCGCCCGCCTCGACATCGCATCCGCGCTGGCCGGCGCCCCGCCCGCCGACCTCAACGCATCCATCCTCGCCTTCATTGAAGCCTCGCCGCTCGCTGAAGGCGCCGAACGTCCCAATGGCCGCACGGCCCGGGCGGCCTTCGACGCACGCCGCATCGAAACCAGCCGCGCGCTCTTCCTGCTCATCGGCGCAGGCCGCACGCTGCCGCCAGCCGCCCGCATGCTGATCTCGGACCTGCGCACATCCGGAAACGGCGTCTCCGACCCCGCCCTGCTGCGCGCCCAGGCCGCCAACGCTGCCCAGGCCCCGGGCGAGGCCGCCCTCGCCATCCTGGCGCTGATCGCCGCTGACCCGTCGACGCAATCCTATATCGGCCTCGCCGACGCCCTGACCCAGCTCCGCTCGACCGGGATGTCAGACGCCGCCGACGCCATCGCCCTTGAAGCCCTGCAATTGCACAAGGCCTTCTGAACATCTCCGCTTATCCCCGCGAATACGGGGATCGAGCCTGCCTTCACACTCCCTCAATTCATCCCCGCTCTAATCCAGCGATGCTGGAGACACGCCGCATAGAAGCCTTCCTCGACACGCTGCGCGCCGAGCGCGGCGCCGCCGACAACACGATTGACGCCTATCGCCGCGACCTCGAAGACGCATCCGAATTCCTGAAGTCGAAGAACGTCTCCCTGATCGACGCAGGCGAGCGCGATCTTTCCGATTATATCCGCGACCTCACCGACCGCGGCTTCGCCTCTTCCACGGTGGCCCGCCGCCTCTCCGCGCTGCGCCGCTTCTTCCGCTTCCTGCTCGGCGACAACGAGCGCGGCGACAATCCCACCTCCCGCCTCGACGGCCCGACCCCGCGCCGCACCCCGCCCGACGTCCTCACCCGCGAAGACATGAAGCGCCTGATCGAGGCCGCAGAAGGCCCCGAACCAACGGACATCCGCAATTCCTGCATCGTCGAAATGCTTTACGGCGCCGGCCTGCGCGTTTCCGAATGCTGCGAAATGCCCCTCTCGGCGCTGCCCGCCCCCGGCGCCACAACCCTCATCGTCCGCGGCAAGGGAGACAAGGAACGCATCGCGCCGCTCGGCACACCGGCGATGAACGCACTGCACGCCTACAAGCAGGTCCGCGAACAATTCCTGCCCAAGGCCGGCAGCCCCAGCCGCCGCAAAGCCGAACGCTTCGTCTTCCCCTCACGCGGCGCAGAGGGCCACCTCACCCGCCGCCGCCTCGCCCAGATCCTCGAAGGCCTCGCCATCAAGGCCGGCGTCGACATCAAGCGCGTCAAGCCGCACGCATTCCGCCACGCCTTCGCCACCCATCTCCTCTCCGGCGGCGCCGACCTGCGCGCGGTGCAACTCCTCCTCGGCCATGCCGATATCTCCACCACCCAGATCTACACCCACGTCGTCGCCGACGAGCTTCGCGACCTCCTCGAAACCGCCCACCCGCTCGCAGCGCGCGGCTAGCTTCAACCCAAGCCCGCTTTCCCAGCGCCGCGCCCGTGCTAAACGCTGCACATGCCGCGCCTCCCGCCTCGCCCAAACCTGTCCTGGCCTGACGCTGCGACCCCGCAAGCCGACGATTTCGCCGACATCTACTTTTCCGGCGACGGCCTTTCGGAAACCCGCGCGGTCTTTCTGGACGGCTGCAACCTTCCCGCCGCATGGGCCGGTCGTGACAGCTTCACCATCGGCGAGCTTGGCTTCGGTTCCGGTCTCAACCTCCTCGCCCTCTGGGATCTCTGGCGCGCCCACCGACCAGCGCCGACAGCGCGTCTCCATTTCCTGTCCTTCGAAGGCTACCCGATGGCGCCCGAAGACGCCGTCGGCATCCACGCCGCACATCCCGAACTTTCCGAACTGTCCGCCTCGCTGATCGCCAACTGGCCAATCCGCGCGCGCGGCGTCCAGCGCATCGATCTGCCGGACAATCTCACCCTCACCCTGCACATCGACGACATCGCCGCCGCCCTGCCGCAGGCCAAAGCCCGGTGCGACGCCTGGTTCCTCGACGGTTTCGCCCCATCGAAAAACCGCGACATGTGGTCGCCCGAAGCAATGGCCCACATCGCCCGGCTGTCCCGCCCCGGCGCCATCGCCGCCACCTACACGGTCGCAGGCGACGTTCGCCGCAACCTCGCCACTGCGGGCTTTGCCGTCGAAAAGAAACCCGGCCACGGCCGCAAGCGCGAGCGCCTCGAGGCCCGCCTGCCCGGAGATCCGCAGCCAGACACGCCGCCCCGCGCCGTCGCCATCATCGGCGCAGGCATTGCCGGCGCTTGCGCCGCGCGCGCCTTCTCGCGACGCGGCTGCGCCGTCACCGTGATCGACAAGGGCGCAGGACCCGGCCACGGCGCCAGCGGCAATCCCGCCGCGCTCGTCATGCCCCGGCTCGACGCCACCGACACGCGCGAAGCCCGCAGCCTGATCGAAGCTTTCCTCCTTGCACGCCAGCTCTACGCTGCGCTCGGTCCCGACGCCGCCCGGCCGCTCCCCGCCAACCGACGCGCCCGCAACGAACGCGAACGCAAGCGCTTCGCCAAACTGCACGCCGATCCGCCCCTGACCCAGGATCTACTCGCACCCGCCGATCCGGACGATCCCGACGCCGGCTACCACCTGCCCGAAGCCTACGCCGTCCGCCCCGCCAACGCCCTCAGCCTTCTCATCGGCGGCGCACAAACGCGCTTCAACACAGCTGTCGAGCGGATCACGACGAACGATCAGGGCGCCCGGCTCACGCTTTCCAGCGGCGATACGATTGCTGCCGATCTCGTCATCATCTGCGCCGGCGACCAGCTCACCTGTCTCGACCTCCCCAACGCGCCGCCAATCACCCCACGGCTCGGCCAGATCGAAACCGCCGCGCACGCAACACGGTCGGCCCACGCCATCACCGATGGCGGCTATGCGCTCGAAGCCTTCGATAACATGATCTTCGGCGCCACGTTCGAACCCACCAACGGCCCGCCGCAGGTCACTGATGCAGCACGCACACAGAATCTCGAAACGCTGGCGCGTCTTCGCCCGGACCTGCTCGCTGACAAGGACCGCAGCGCCCTCACCGCCTCGCTGACATCCCGCGCCGCGATCCGCGCCACAACGCCCGATCGCCTGCCTTTCGCGGGCCCCGTCCGCGCAAACGAAAAGGCGCCGGACCATGATCCGGCGCCCATCAATTCCATTCAGTTGATTGGCGGCCTCGGCGCCCGCGGCTTCCTCTGGGCGCCTCTCCTTGCCGAACTCATCGCGGCCCGTGCGTTCAACGAACCGCTTCCCGTCGAAGCCGGCATCGCCGCCAGTCTCGACCCCGACCGCTTCCGCCAGCGCGCCCTCAAGCGCGGCGGCTAGACCGGACGCTTGGCTGCCTCGGCCCGCGCCAGCCGGTCGATCTCGCCGGCCAGACTGCGATCGCCATCCGTCACCAGCCGCTCCAGCACGGCGACGCGCACGCGCAAATCCTCGACCTCGGCCTCAACCGCAGCGCCGCCGGTCTGCGCCAGCTCGCGCTGAAGCTTCAGCTTTTTCTCCTGCAGCGAAAAATACCCGATGATCGTCGGCATCAGCACGAACACGCAAAGCGCGCCAAACACCGCAATGATGAATTCAGCCGTTTCCATGTCCCGCTCCCTTTGTCCGATCGCCTAGGCGCGCTCGCTGGCGCCCAGTTGCCCGATTTCCTTGGCCAGCCGGTGATCATCATCCGTGACCAGCTTCTCCAGCACCTGCACGCGCTGGCGCAGGGTTTCGGTGTCCTTTTCCGCCTGAGCCAGCCGAGACTTCATCGCGTCCATCTCGGCGCGCTCCGCCTCCGACGCCTTGCCGGCGCCAGCCTTGGCCTTCGCGTCGACATACGTGGTCACGATCCCGGTAAGACAACCGATCGCGACAATGATCACGACCATTTCGAATACGCCCAACATGTTCTTGTTCTCCTTGTCTGTTTGGGCGACCTACCCGGCCGCGTGCGATTCGTTCCGTTCAAGCTTGTTCAGCGACTTGGCGAGCTCGACATCCGGATCCGTTGCGATCCGCTCCAGCACCTTGATGCGCTCGCCCATCTCGTCGATCCGGGCGTTCGCACGATTGAGTTCCGCGCGGGTCGTTTCAAGCTCCGCCTTGAACTCCTTGGCGCCGCCCTGAAACTTCAGCTTCTTTTCCTGGACGCTGGCCAGAATGCCTAGGATCGGGATCGTACAGCCCATGATCACGGCGACCGTCACCACGGTCCACATGTTGAAGTCCATTCCTCGCGTGCTCCTCTTCGACGACGCCTCAGGCGCTGGGCCGGTCCTCGTCCGTTCCGCGCCGGCGATCCCGGCGTCTCAGTCTGTCGATCTCGCGCGCAAGCTTCGCATCTTCATCCGTCGCCAGCCGTTCCAGCACTTCCAGACGGTCGCGCAGCGCATTGTTCTCCGCCTGCGCCTCGGCCACCGCCTTCATCAGCGCATCAACTTCATCATCCCGCGACACAGCTTCGGCTTCCGAACGTTTTTCAGCCGCGCTTCGCCGGCCAATGACAAACGAGTTCACGCCGATCAGCACACAGAACACCAGGATCAGCATAAGCTCGATACCGATCACCATGGCTTAGTCTCCCTTGCTGTCTTCAGCGCCCCTACGCCCCGCAGCAAGCTACTCAATCTGCGCGGTCCCCGCCTTTCAGCTTGTCGATCTCGCGCGCGATATTGCTTTCGTCGTCAACCACGATCCGTTCGAGCACCTTCACGCGCTCAGCCAGCGCAGTGATCGTCTCGCTCATCGTCTCGACGGTCTTTTCCAGCTCCTCGATCCGGTTGGCCGCTCGTGAGTATTCGCCGGTCGAACCGTCCGATCCGTCCATGCCGTCGCCGCCGTCCCAGTAGAAGACGCCGCCTGACAAGCCGAGTTGCGAGAGCAGGTCATCGGCGCGAGCGCGCCGGCGCTTGCGGCGGCGGGAATGTCCGCATCCGCTCCAGGTCCGAGAATGCTCGCCGCTCGTGTCGCTGGTCATACCGTCCGTCCCTCCTGCATCGTTTTCTGAACTATCAGTAATATTTAGGTATTCGCGCCCTGACTTCCAATATCCCGCAGCCGGTCAATCTCGTTCGCCAGCTGGCGGTCATCATCCGTCACAAGCTTTTCCAGCACCCGGACCCGTTCGTTCAGCGAATGAATGTCGCCCTGCATCGACTTGATCAGTTTGTCGTCTTCCGGCGAGCGCGCCGCCTTCGCCTTTGTCAGCATGTGCGTCCGCCAGACTTTGGCGCCGAACACGATCGCGACGATCGCGACCACCATGGCGAAAGGATTGTCGAAGGCGTCAAACATCTAAGGGTCCCACTTCCCGTTCTATCGGTGGTTCTATTGGCCTGGCCGCGTCAAAGGCCGCCAGCTCAGGTCAAATCCGCAATGCGGCGGACACGTTCTCGGCGCGATATCCATCAGGATGCCCGACTCTCCGCGCGACATAGAAATCATCACATCGCCTGCGCCCAGATCCACATCACCGGTATGCGCAGCGCTCATCGCGACGAACACTCCGGCGACCAATACCCCGGCCGCAATCGCTATTCTCGTATCAAAACCCGACTTCCGAGCCATGGTCCCTCTCCTGTGTGGCTCGCCCGTATTGTGGCCGCAGGCTTCTTCGTCCCGCGGCCGGCTCAATCCTACTGCGCCCCGCCCTCAAGATCGCGGAACTCGCGGCGCAGTTTCCACTCATCGCTGGTCACCGTGCGCTCCATGCCGGCCAGCCGGTCATCAAGGTCGCGGAACTTGTAGCGAATGTTCGAGAACGTCTCGGAAGGACGATCAGATACGCCCGACCAGAACCGCTCTTCGTCCGGCGTCAGATTGCGCGGCGTGTACCGGCGCGTCGGCGTGATCGCCCACAGGACGAAGTAGCCGATGAAGATGACGCCCGAGAACATCCCCGTGAAGAACAGGATCGCCACGACGACCCGGGTCAGCATGATGTCCCAGCCCATCCGCTCGGCGATGCCGGCGCACACGCCCGCGATCACCTTGTGACGGCTGCGGTAGAACCGCTTGGGGTTGGGGGAGGTTTGATAATCGCTCATTGTATTCTGTCTCCTGTTTCCTGGCGCATGTCCTGCGCACTCTTTTTCGGTTCAGTCTCGATCAGCCGTTCCAGCGTCTCGATCCGGCGTTCCATCGTCCGGGACGACTTCCAGATCTCTTCAAGCATCCGTTCCTCGTCCTGGCTCAGCCCGGAACTCGACCGCGCCTTGGTCAGGTAGTGAAGGAACATCCAGGGCAGCACGACGAAGAGGCAGATGAAGATCAGGCCGGCGACCCCAAATCCGATTGCAAGGCCCAGATCCAGTGCGCCGCTATCGAGCGCATGTTGGATCGCAGCTTCGATCTGCTCTTCCTCGCTCACCGCGTGTATCCTTCCGACGGCCGCCGATGACCTGCAGGATCCTGAGGCGCCGGCTCACTTTCAATCAGCCGTTCCAGCGTCTCGATCCGGCGTTCCATCGTCCGTGCAGAGCGCCAGAGATCTTCAAGCATCCGCTCCTCGTCATCCGACAACCGTCCCGAAGAACGGGCCTTTGCGAAGTAGTGGAGGAACAGCCAGGGCAGGACCACGAAGATCGAGATGATCCCCACAAGGCCAAGCAGCATTCCAAACAGGGCTTCCGGATCCATCAGTTATACCCCCGGCGCGTCGGTTGCAGGCGTTCCCGCGATCCCATCGGCGCTTCATCTTCCATCAGGCGCTCCAGGGTTTCGACCCGACGCTCCATTCCACGAGCAGATTTCCAGAGATCCTCCAGCATCCGCTCCTCATCTCCATCGAGCCGCCCTGAAGCCCGGTTCTTGGTCAGATAGTGCAGGAACAACCAGGGCAGCCCGATGACGATCGCAAGGGTTGCGACCCATTCCATCACGAGGCTCCGCCTTCAGAGCTCGCAGACTTCTTCGCCGGCGCCGAACCGCCGCGCTTGCGCTTGAGTTCGGCCAGTTCCTTCTCCACCGACTCTTCGGCCGCCAGATCCTGGAACTGCGCTTCGAGCGACTGGTCGCCGACATTGATCAGGTCGGCATAGGCCTCCATCTCGTCGACTTTGCGCTCGACCTTGGCGTAGCGCTGGATGGCTTCGTCAACCTTGTTGACCTCCATCTTCGAGCGCATCGAGATCCGCTGCTCGGCGGCCTCGCGGCGGACGATAAGCGCGCGATGTTTCGTCTTCGCTTCGTCCAGCTTGGCCTGCAGCTTCGCCAGGTCGTCCTGACGCTTGGCCGAAACATCGTCGATCGCTTTCAGCGCCTGGTTCAGGCTTTCGATCTCGCGTTCGGCCCGCTGTTTAGCGGCGAGCGCACCGCGGGCGAGGTCTTCACGCCCCTTTTCCACGGCGAGCTCTGCCTTCGACGCCCAGTCCTCTCTTTTTGCTTGGAGGCTTACGAGGTCGCGTTCGTATTCTTTCTTGTCTGCCATCGAGCGGGCCGCGGCAGCGCGGACCTCGACGAGCGTGTCTTCCATCTCCTGGATGATCAGGCGCGCGATCTTTTCGGGATCTTCGGCCTTGTCGAGCATCGCGTTGATGTTCGAGTTGATGATGTCGGACAGTCGGGTGAAAACGCCCATATCAGAACCTTTCGTCTTGTTGCTTCGATCAGAAGAGGATGCGTGCGATCAGGACGCCGGCGACAAAGAAGCCCCAGCTCTCGACCGGACGGGTGGTGAGCCACCGGCCAAACCGCTTGAGTGTGTCGCGGGTGTTGTTCTCGCTCCTGTATTCATCTTCACGCATCTTGGCCTCCTGACTTCACCGGTGTTGTCCCGGCATGAAACATTGTTTGCAACCAGCGTGCCAACTTTTCGATAACCAAATAAGAGGCTGATTTTACAGTAGATTTCGAGCAATCGTCGAACTGATCTTTGCAAATTTGGCATAGGTCGCCAGAAATAACTGGCGCATTTCGCCATCACATGGCATATTTCACCCCATGGCGGCGAATCCTCCAGAACTGGTCGGACAATCCCCGGCGTGGCTCGAAACCCTCGAACACGTTTCGCGCGCCGCGCTGGTCGACCGCCCGATCCTTGTCATCGGCGAACGCGGCACCGGCAAGGAGCTGATCGCCGAACGCCTCCACTTTCTATCCCCGCGCTGGGACCAGCCGTTCGTCAAGGTCAATTGCGCCGCACTGTCAGACGATCTTCTCGACAGCGAACTCTTCGGCCACGAAGCCGGCGCCTTCACCGGCGCCACAAGAAAGCGCGCGGGCCGTTTCGAACAGGCCGACGGCGGTACGCTCTTCCTCGACGAGATCGCCACCGCCTCCCTCCCGGTGCAGGAAAAACTCCTGCGCGTCGTTGAATACGGCGAATATCAACGCCTCGGCGGCGAACAGGTCCTCAATTGCGACGTCCGCATCGTCGCCGCCACAAACGTCGACCTGCCGGCGCGCGCCGAAGACGGCCGCTTCCGCGCCGACCTTCTCGACCGCCTCGCCTTCGACGTCATCACCGTCGCCCCGCTGCGCGCCAGGCCGCAGGATATCGAACTCCTCGCCGAGCATTTCGGTGCGCGCATCGCCCGCGAACTCGAAGCCGACGGCTTCCCCGGCTGGTCGCAGGGCGCGCTCAACAAGATGATCGACCATCCCTGGCCCGGCAACGTCCGCGAACTCAAGAACACCGCCGAACGCGCAACCTTCCACGCGCTCGCCGAAGGCGCCGATGGCGGCTTCCTCGGACCAGTCACGTTGCGCCCTGGCATGCTCGATCCGTTCGACTCGCCATGGCGGCCGCGCGCCGACATCGCGAAGTCATCCGCCGCCCCGGCGCCGGCGACCGATACCCAGCACGCACAACAACAAGCCGAAACCGCAGACCCGCCCGAGCCCCCTCCGGAAAACAACGCCAACTTCACCGAAACCGTCGCCGCGCTGGAACAGCGCCTGCTCAGACAGGCCCTGCGCGCCAATGACGGCCACCAGAAGAAAGCCGCCGACGCGCTGGGCCTCTCCTACCATCAGATGCGCGGCCTGCTGCGCAAGTACAGCCTCTCCGGCAAACCGGGCGACGCCAAACCCGGCGATTGACCGCCCGGCAGCACAAACTTGCGCGAGCAGTCTTGGCCTGCCTGCCTGCGCGATGCAGTGTCCTGCGCCGGAGGACGGGCCAAGCCAATGACACCGCGTCATCGCGTCATGATTATGTGCGCAGACGAAGTCAGCGCCGATGTGCGCCAGCGCATTGAAGACGCGCTCGCTGCGCTGCTTGTTGAATGCACGACAAGCGACGCCAACGACGATGCGACCGACGCCGGCCTCGTTCCACTCTGCATCGCAACGCCAGCCACCGAACAATTCGCAACGCCGGAAAGCGCCGGCGCGACCTGTCTGCTTGTCAGCGACAAAACCGCAACCGCGCCGAAAGGCTGGCTCGCGCTGCGCGCCGATGAAATTGCTACCCCCAGCCGCAACTGGCTCGCCACGCTCGAAGCCCTCGGCAAGGCCCTCGCCCGCCCCGGCCTCGCCGCCTATGTCAGCGCCCACGGCGACGCTGCGCGGCTGAAGGAATGGGCCGACCGCCACGCTGGAGACCCGCTGGAGGAATCCATGCGCGCCGACCTCACGCCGGAAAATCTCAGCGCCCGCATCACCTCCCTTACCGACCAGCTCGCGCTCGCACAGCAGACCGCGCTGGAACGCGACACGGCGCGCAGGGCCGCCGAACACGACGCCCAGCTCTCAAGGAAGAAAGCCGTCGCCGCCCAGAACGCGGCCCAGCGCATGACACTCCAGAACGAAGCGCTGCGGCTCCATCTTGAAGAAAGCGCCTGGTCGCCGGAAACGCTCAGCGGCGAAAAACGCCAGCTCGTCGAATCCGCCCGCCAGGCCGTCTGGCGCGCACGCGCCGCAGCCGCCGCCGCCGAACGCGCGGAAGAAGCCGGCGTCGATCATCGCACCTGGCGCGACCACAATGCCGACTATGTCGGCCACACGACTGACGGCCGCCCCCATGGCGTCGGCGTCATGCGGTTCGGCGATGAACACGACGCGCCCTTCTATCGCGGCGATTTCGATAATGGCGCGCGCCACGGCTATGGCGTCGGCGCCGATCCGTCGGGACGCATATGGATCGGCGAATGGGCGCACAACGAACCCAGCGGCTATGGCGCGCTCGAACTACCCGGCGGCGCGAGATGGGAAGGCCGCGTCGCCCCGGCATCCGGCGATGAACCCGCCTACTGCAACCTGCACGTCTGGGCGCCGCGCGGCGCCGGTCCCGACAGCCAGCCCGTCTACACGGAAAAACGCCTGCAG
>JBHIWT010000121.1:0-10562 GCA_041987265.1 Hyphomonadaceae bacterium | reverse complement strand
ACTGGGCCAGCGCCCCGCCGGCCGCCATGAAGGCCTCGCCGATCGTCCAGTCGGTCGAGCGCTGCTCGCTGAACGAACGTTTGAGCGCCTCGGTGTCGAACGTGTTCGATTTCGGCTGGCTGGTGGAAGCGGTAAAAATGTTGACGATTTCCGGCATGGCGGACCCCTGCTGATTGATGCGTTTACCCTGAGGCTTTGTGCATCCGCTTAGGTTTGTGGGCAAGTGCCTAGGCCAGTCATGCCTTGACCTCCGCGCGCGTTCCTCCTACCCCGCCGGCCTCACACAAAACCCGCCCGGTGAGCGTTCAATCCGCCGCCCGCGCCAGTTGGAAGACCCATGTCCCGAAGACAGAAGAAACGCGGCCGTCCCGTTACGGGGTGGCTGGTGCTCGACAAGCCTGAAGAAGTGACCTCGACTCAAGCGGTTGGCATCTGCCGCCGTCAGTTTGACGCCCAGAAGTGCGGCCATGGCGGCACGCTGGACCCGCTGGCGTCCGGTATCCTGCCGCTGGCCTTTGGCGAGGCGACCAAGACGGTCGGCTACGTCATGGAGGCGGACAAGGACTATGTCTTCACCATCCGCTGGGGATCCTCGACCACGACGCAGGACCGCGAAGGCGAAGTGACGGGGACGAGCGACGTGCGTCCGACGCGCGAAGCGATCGAAGAGACCCTGAAAAGGTTCGTCGGAGAGATCGAGCAGATCCCGCCGCAATTCTCCGCCGTGAAGGTGGACGGCGAGCGCGCCTACGACCTCGCCCGCGACGGCGAGACGGTGGAGCTGAAGCCCCGCACCGTTGTGGTGCACGCCGCGGAACTCGTCGATGTCCCCTCAGAAGACCTCGCGGTCTTCGCCGTAACCAGCGGAAAAGGCTTTTATATCAGGGCCCTAGTGCGCGACCTGGCTAGCGCTCTGGGGGCGGAAGGGCATGTCGCCGCGTTGCGCCGGACACGGGTCGGTGCGTTTGCAGAAAAGGACGCCGTGGAACTGGCCAAAGTTCAGGAAATGAGCGATAAGCCCGCGCTGGACGCACTACTGGTCCCGATTGAGACCGCGCTGGACGACATCCCGGCGCTGGCCATCAAGGGGGACGATGCATCCAGGCTTCGGCAGGGTCGTGAAATCGTCCTTCTGCCCCATCAAATCGAGGCGTTTCGGGAGATGCGCCGTCCTCGGACAGTGAACGGGGAGGACGCCTCCCGCATTTGTCTGGCGAAAGAGGGGGAGATGGCGGTGGCCCTTGGCGAGGTCCGCGCGGGCCGGTTCATGCCGGTGCGCGTTTTCAACCGCTAGCTTTAGGAGCACCCGATGTCGATTACGCCTGAGGCGAAAGCCGAACTCATTTCGAAATACGCCCGCACCAAGGGAGACACAGGCTCTCCGGAAGTGCAGGTCGCAATCCTGACCAGCCGGATCAACACGCTGACCGAGCACTTCAAGGACCACAAGAAAGACAATCACTCGCGCCGCGGCCTTCTGAAGATGGTCTCCCAGCGCCGCCGATTGCTCGACTACCTGAAATCCCGCGACGAAGGCCGCTATCAGGCCATCATCGCGGACCTTGGGTTGCGCCGCTAGGGCCGCCCACCAACGCCCGCCGGTCCATGGGGTCCGGCGGGTTTTCGTATGCAGGAAAGAGAAGAGAATAGATGTTTGACATTAAACGGGTCACGATCGACTGGGCGGGACGCCCGCTGACGCTCGAGACCGGACGGATGGCGCGCCAGGCAGACGGCGCGGTTCTGGCGACCTATGGCGAGACAAGCGTGCTTGCGACCGTCGTCTACGAGAAGAAACCGAAAGAGGGGCTCGATTTCTTCCCCCTCACCGTGAACTACCAGGAAAAATACTACGCAGCCGGCAAGGTGCCCGGCGGATACTTCAAGCGCGAAGGCCGCCCGACCGAGAAAGAGACGCTGACCTCGCGCCTGATCGACCGCCCGATCCGCCCGCTGTTCGCAAAAGGCTTCAAGCACGACACCCAGGTCGTCATCACCGTCCTGTCGTTTGACGGCGAGAATGATCCCGACGTGGTGGGCATGGTCGCGGCCTCCGCCGCCCTTACCCTGTCCGGCGCTCCGTTCATGGGCCCGATCGGCGCGGCGCGCGTCGGCTACAAGGACGGCGAATACCAGATCAACCCGACCTTCGATGATCTCGAGGACTTCCAGCTCGACCTCGTCGTCGCCGGCACGGCCGATGCGGTGATGATGGTTGAGTCCGAAGCCAAGGAACTCTCCGAAGACGTCATGCTTGGCGCCGTCATGGCCGGCCATGAAAGCTTCCAGCAGGTCATCGACGCGATCATCGATCTCGCCGAACAGGCCGCCAAGGAACCCTTCCCGTACGAGCCGCCGGATCACTCCGCCGAGCTCAAGGCCGTTCAGGACCTCGTCGGCGCGGACCTGTCCGCCGCCTACAAGATCAAGGACAAGGGCGATCGCCTGGCCGCCGTGGGCGAAGCCCGTGAGAAAGCCGCCGCCGCGCTCGTCGCAACGGAAGAAAAGCCGGACGGCATGGACAGCCTCGTCTTCAAGGGCGTGTTCAAGGAAGCCGAAGCCAAGGTTGTTCGCGGCGACATCATCAAGACCGGCGAACGCATTGACGGCCGCAAGCTCGATCAGGTCCGCCAGATCGTCTCGGAAGTCTCGGTCCTGCCGCGCACGCACGGTTCGGCCCTGTTCACCCGCGGCGAGACGCAGGCGCTCTGCGTCGCTACGCTGGGTACAGGCGAAGACGAGCAGTTCATCGACGCGCTGGAAGGCACCCGCAAGGAAACCTTCCTCCTGCACTACAACTTCCCGCCCTTCTCGGTTGGTGAAACGGGCCGCATGGGCGGCGCGGGCCGTCGCGAGATCGGTCACGGCAAACTGGCCTGGCGAGCGATGAAGGCGGTGCTGCCGAAGAAGGAAGACTTCCCCTACACCCTGCGCATCGTTTCGGAGATCTTCGAATCCAACGGTTCGTCGTCGATGGCGACGGTCTGCGGTTCGTCTCTCTCGCTGATGGACGCTGGCGTGCCGATCACCCGTCCGGTTTCGGGCATCGCCATGGGCCTGATCAAGGACCCCGAAGGCGTTGCGGTTCTCTCCGACATTCTCGGGGACGAGGACCATCTTGGCGACATGGACTTCAAGGTCGCCGGTACCGAAGAAGGCATCACCTCGCTCCAGATGGACATCAAGATCGCCGGGATCACGAAAGAGATCATGGCGACGGCCCTGGAGCAGGCCAAGGGCGGGCGTACGCACATCCTGGCCGAGATGAACAAGGCGCTGACCGGCGCGCGTGAAGAAGTGTCGGGCAACGCCCCGCGCATCGTCACCATGCAGATCCCGGTCGACAAGATCCGCGACGTCATCGGCACGGGCGGCAAAGTCATCCGCCAGATCGTGGAGGAAACCGGCGCCAAGGTGAACGTGGAAGACGACGGCACGGTGAAGATCGCCTCTGCCGACAAGGAATCCATCGAAGCCGCCCGCACCTGGATCCACTCGCTGACGGCCGAGCCGGAAGTCGGTGCGATCTACAAGGGCAAGGTCGTGAAGGTCATGGACTTCGGCGCTTTCGTGAACTTCTTCGGTCCGAAGGACGGCCTCGTCCACGTCTCGCAACTGGCCAAGGAACGGGTCGAGAGCCCCTCCTCCGTGGTCAAGGAAGACGACGAAGTGTGGGTCAAGCTGCTTGGCTTCGATGATCGCGGCAAGGTTCGCCTGTCGATGAAGGTCGTGAACCAGGAGACCGGTGAGGAAATCCCGCGCGCCGAAGGTGAGCCGGAAGATCCCGATCCGGGCCCGCGCAAGGATCGTGGCGGCCGTGGTCGCGGACCGCGCCGCAAGAAGGAAGACGCCGAATAGGGCGCTCTGCCTTGCAGAAACAACAAGCCGCCGCTCTTTAACGGGAGCGGCGGCTTACTTTTGCGCATGGGACGTTGGTTGCGGAAGCAGCTTCTGCTTTCGGTGACTACGGACCACCGCGAGGAGCGCCGCTCTACTCGGCGGGCGCCGGCGCAGCGACTGTTTCCGAGCTGCTCTCCTGCTTGCGCAGATACCATAGCGGACTGGTAAGCGCGGTCAGGGCGGAAACCAGCAGCGCGGCATTGACCGCCAGCGGCACACCCGTCGCAGCGACAGAACCGTTCTGGATGAGGTTGGCGACAACCACCATGACCAGCACGCCGCCCAGCACCATGCGAAGCAGCCCAGCTAGACGCACCGGGTCGGCGACAACAAACGCTGCGCCCAGCGCCGCGATGATCGACACAAGAAAAGCCGGCGTGGCGAAGGCCTCACCGAGCGGCATCGTCAGTGCGGGAACGAAACAACCAATCGCGCCGCCCCAGACGGAGGCGATCCACACCCGCTCCCACTTAGGCGCCGGTCTACCCTGCTCTCGTCGGCGAGCCATCCAGATACTGACGCCTGTCGCGGTCACCAGCGTCGAGGAGGCGCCGAATACGAGATACGCGAACTTCACCCAATAACCGCCGAACCAGCCGAAATGCAGAGGCGCCATCGCTGCGAATGTCTGCGCGCCGAGCGATCCGTCGGTGGCGCCCGGCGACTCGAGGAATGCGCCGGTGCTGTCGTAGTAGAACAATTCACCCGTCGCGAGATCGTCGGGCGCCGCGAGCTCCAGCGTAAGCACCTGCCCTTCGGTGCCTGCATGATCGAGCAGGATGTAATTGACCTTCTCAAGGCCGGAGCGTTCACGCGCGTCCGCGATCAGCGACGGAACATCGGGGATCGGAGCGGGCGTGTGGATCTCCTGCGCCTGCGGGCCCAGGACGGCGGCGATGGCGGCGTCCTGGTCACCGTCGTAGGCGACGAACGCGAGGATGCCGACAACAAAGAACGAGAGGCCGAGAAACGCTCCGGTGAAGGAAACCACAATGTGGAACGGCAAAGCCCACACGCTGAGCCGGTTGTGCAGGTCAGCTTCCTGCAGGCGTTTCGATCCGCCGCGGCGAAACTGGAACGCATCACGGAAGATACGCGGGTGAGACAACACGCCGGAGACGACCAGCGACAGCATCGCGACGCCGATCAGGCCAACGAGATAAATCCCCCATGGTGATGGCAAACGCAGATAGATGTGCAGGTTTTCCAGGAATTCCGCGTATGGAACATGCTCGCGTTCGAGCAGGTCGCCAGTTCCGACATCGACGATGTGAGCGCCGTAATCACCGCCATCGGTATAATAGTGCGCCGTGACCCGGCCCGGCTGCTGCCGGTTGGCGAACAGTGACACGGAATGGAGTTCATCGCCTTCCGCCACCGGCGCCTGTTCCGCCATCTGGTTGAGCGCGATGCCGAACGCCGCGTCGGATGGCTGGCCGGTCGGCGCGCCGGGCTGCTCCCACGTTCCGGTTTCCTGATGGAAGACAACCAGCGTCCCTGTCAGACAGACAATGTAGAGCAGCGCCGCGAAGAACAGACCAAGCGCTGAGTGCCCGGCAAGAACCGCCTTGACGAAACCGGGGGGAATTTTTGGCCACATGGGACTGTCCTCAAACCATGCCGATAGCGAAGCCGACGGCGCCTGCGCCGAGCAGCGCCGCGGCGGCACGCAGGATGCGATCGTCCGCGAGTGTCCAAGCCATGCCGGCGCCCCAGAGTATGGGAACCAGCGAACCGCCGAAAATCAGCTTGTCGACTTCTCCCACCGGCGCTTTCAGCGTGAAGGCGAGCGCAATGCCGATTGCAGCGACCCCCGAAATCGGCCCGGCGAGCAGGAAGCGGAATGCGCCGCGCCAGATGCGCGCGCCGCGCAGCGACGGCGCTAGTGCGACGCCGTCTCTTTCCGCCCGTTCGGGCCGACGTGTGAGACCCGCAGCCACGGCGACGAAGGCAAGCAGCGCCAGCAAAACCAGCGCCAGCGCGGCGCCGCGTTCAAACCCGAATGCGAGCGACAGGAAGACTACGCATAGCGCCAGTCCGCCCCATGCCGCGGCCAGCCAGATCCGGCGTTGGCCCGGACCGTTTCCCCGCAGCGACCAGGAATACCTCAGGCCGGCCACGCCGCCAGCACAGGCCACAAGGCCCAACGAAATCAACAGCAATTGAGACGCCCCCGCACCCATCACTCGTCGCGCGCCTCGATGACAAGAGAAGTCGTGTAGGAGCGGATTCTGGTTTCCGATCCGGCCGGCGCATCCGCGGACATCCGAGTCATCATCAGGTAGGCGCCAGCGCGTTCCATCGCGAATGTGGCGTATCCCTCAGCGTCAGTCGTAACGAGTGCGGAATAGGCTGGCGTTTCGTACTGGCCGTTCTCGCGCTGGATCTGGACCTGCTGTCCGGATAGCGGCGCGCCGTCGAACAGAACGCGGAACCTGAACCCCTCGGCGGTAGAGATCTTGTTGGGATGTGTGACCGGCTGCAGCGCCAGACGCCCGATCGCGGTCGACAGGACCTGATCCGTTGGCGCGCCGCGTGTGACATAGACATCCGCGACCGTCGCTGTCTGGCTTTCCCGCGTTTCAACGCCGTCCGCGACCGGCGACCCGGGCTCAAGCGGGCGCCAGTCCTCGCCGATCTTGACCTGCACGCCCTTGCGGCCGATCCGCTCGCCGGAACTCAGGCGATAGGTGCCCTCTTCCGTCAACTTGCCAGCGAGCACGGTCAGCGTGCCGACCGTCTCGATCGCGTCGAAGACCTGCTGCGAGCCGGCAGGCGTCACGATCGTGAAGGCGTGAGACCTCAGCGCGACCTCAGGACGCGAGAACGTCTCGCTGAACCCGGCCTGGACCGTGATCTCTTCGCTCTCATCGAGCTGGAAGACGTTGGGCAACAGAAACGAAACATGCGCCAGGGCTGGCGGCGCCAGTACGGTCGCGATCAGCGCAAAAGGCGTGATCCAGCGTAAAACAGACATGCAGCCAGCCTTTTTTGCAAATGCGAAGTATTCGCATTAGCAACTGACCTTGTCGTCGTCAATACGCACGCTCGGCCTGCGCGAGCGATACGCAACCATCCCTACGTGACGAGCACGATCACTCGAACTGCGCGCGATCGGCCACGTGCAACAGGGGTTCGCCCGCAAGAAAGCGACCCAGATTATCGAGAAAGACCTCATCCGAACGCACGATGCTTCCCGGCGTGGCTGGCGAGTTGTGCGGTGTCAGCATGATTTTCGGGTGCGACCAGATCGGGCTGTCCGCCGGCAACGGTTCGTTGACAACCACATCCAACGCGGCGAAGGCCGGACGACCCTGATCAAGGGCTGCGAGCAACGCGGCTTCGTCCACCAGCTTGCCGCGCCCGAGATTCATGAACAGCGAATCCGGATTCATCGCGGCAAAGAATGCCGCGTCGGCCATGCGCTCGGTTTCCGGTGTGTGCGGCATGCACAACAAGACGACATCTGCGCGTCCCAGTTCTTCTGGAGAAACCGAAGTGACGATGCGATCAGCTTCGGCTGCCTCGCCTCCGGACCGGCGCACGCCGGTGACATGCCCGCCGAGGGCGCGGACGCGCCATCCGATCGCCTTGCCGATCGAACCGAAGCCGACGATCAGCCACCGCGAACCGTGCATTTCGCGACTTTCGATCCGGCCCCATGATTTCACAGCCTGCTGCGCGCGGTGCGCTGGCCCCTCGCGAAAGAAGTCGAACGCCGCCCACAGCGCCCACTCGGCCATCGCTTCTGACTGGACATGGCATGTGGTGTAGATCTCCGCCTTGCGCCCGAAAGCGACAAGGACGGGATTTTCGATACCCGCCGCCCCGGATTGGAACCACTCGAGCCGCGGCGTCGCCATCACGGCTTCGATGTATTCCCGCCGCTTGGGCCTGAACCAGACGTCGATATTGCCGAACGCGATCGCCGGCTGTGGTGCGCCGACTTTCTCTCCATCCCACGGCGAAGCAAAGACGCCATCGTCGTCCAGCGTGATCGGCCGGATCTGGTTCTTGTAGGGCTGCAACCGGTCATTGATACGGTCGAACGTGTGCTTGCGGAGCAGGATGTCTTTCATCGCCGCGTTGTAGCGTGCGACGCAGCCACAGCAAGCTAGGCGACGGCCCTACTCCGCAGTCTTGCCTGGCCGGTAATCGCGTGTCGCCTCCGCCAGTACCGCTTCCAGCGTCATCGGCGGTTGACGGTATTGCTCTTCCGCGAACAGCGGCGCCTGGTCGGCATAGTGCGGAGATGTGGCGTCGACCGTCGCCGCGCCGAACTGGTGGATCGTATCAATGGTATAGGTTCCATCCGGCGCCCAGTCTGCGACTGCGACATAGGTATCGCCTGCGACGCCGGAGAGATGGCCGTTAGCCTTCATGTCGCCGTTGGCGTAGACGGCGCGCAGCGTGTCCGGCCCGCCGTCGAGCGGCCAGCTCTGATCGCCGCGCGCAAGGCGTGAGACCTCGCCCCACTCCGGGTCGATCCGGCCATAGGTCGCCTGCAGTTCGGCGGCGACGGACTTCAGCGTCTCCTGCGCTTTTTCCAGCGTCGTCTCGCCGTGGATCTGTCCGCCCATGGTGCGCTGGCCGGTGAGAATAGCGAGCGCGGCGGGACGGCTGGTGCGATCGGCAGATCCATCCCATGTCGTAATCACATCGAGCGCGGCCTGAAGCTCGGCGTCGTCTCCTGCACCGGCGGCCGCCAGCTCGGCGACCATCTTCATGACGTTGGAACGCGGATCATAGCGGTGATCCATCTTGTAGGTCAGGAACTCCTCCCTGCTGATCGCCGCGTCTTCCGAGTAAAGAACCTGCGCGCGCAGCGAACGGTTGGTCACGAGCGTGTCGAGACCGAAGCTGGCCGGAAAATCCTCGGCCTTCGGATTATCCTCTGGCGCGCTCGCCAGCAGCGGCGAGTGATTGGCTGAGATGACATAACCGGAAGCCGGATTGATCACGGCGGGCAGGCGTTCGACCGGCTCCCATCCCTTCCACATCGTAGCGGACGTATCGCCCGGCAACACCTTGGTGCGGTCCCAGCCTTCCTCGCGCTTGGGCATGTGCGCGTTGTAGAAATAGCCGATATTCCCCTGGCTGTCGGCGACGACGTAATTGATCGAGGGAATGGCGTTGTACTTGATTTGCGCCGCCCGCCAGTCGTCCACCGTTCGCGCCGTGTTCATCGCGAGATAGTGGTCCATGTGCCCGGTTTCGCGATCGCCGACATAGGACACGGCGAAGGCACCGCGTTCGGTGACGAACACCGGGCCGTGTTCGGAGCGCAGACCGCGTTGCGTGACCGGCAACGAGAACGGCCCCCACAGCTTCACCCGGAACTTGATCGGCGTGACCTGAAGATCGCGCCACTCGCCGTCCATCATGTATTGCGTCGGCTTCTCTTCATCATCGACCGTCAGCTTGAAGACGTCGGAGAGGTCGGGATGATTGACCGTCGCCGCCCAGCCGAAATAGGGGCCAACGCCGCCGAAGATGACCGGCGAGCCCGGGAACAGGCCGCCGATAACGTCGATCCCCTCCTCGGACTTCAGGCGCGCCTCATACCACGAGACCGTACCGGTGTAGGGCTGGTGCGAGTTGACGGCCATGCGCGTATGCCCGTCCTCGGATCGCGATGGCGCAACCGCAAGCGCATTGGATCCGAGCTCGACATCGGCGCTTGTGCGCAGATAGGCCTCGCGGGCCGGCGCAGTCGCCATGTCGATCGGCCCCGATCCGGACAGGATCCTCCCGATCTCGCCGTCCAGCCCGTAGAAGAACGGCGGACGGTTGGCGAAGCCGGTGATGATGTCTTTGCCCGAGGCCGGAAGCGTGCGTGCGCATCCGCTTTCGGGATTGTCCGCACACCACACGTTGAGCCCCGCCGCGTATGCTTCGGCCACAGCGCGCGCGGCGTCGGAAACGCCTGTTTCGTATGTCGCCGCGACATTCTCGATATTGCCGAGCGCGTGCATCAGGTAGTCCGATGCAACCGCCTCCTCGCCGGAAATAGCGGCGAGCTGGCCACGGTTCTGCACCAGCACCTGTTCGGTGTGGTACCAGTCATCCTCGGCATGGGCGTAGGCGAGCCCGAACGCGACATCGGCGTTACGCTGGCCGTATATGTGGGGAACGCCATAACTGTCGCGGATGACCCGCGCATCATACGCCTGCGCTGCAGACCGCGCCGCATCTGGATCGAAGCGCTCGCCGGACGGCGTCCAGAGATAGACTGCCGAACCGACAACCGCGCCAGTTACCCCGACGCCCAGACCAATCGCAATCCACTTGGCGACGCCCATGACGCGCTCCCCTCAGTTGGCTTCAGGCGATCATGCCGCCCAGTCGCTGTTTGATAATCGATTCAGCATCCGACATGATCGTGTCGATCAGTTCCTTGCAGGTCGGGATATCGTGGATGAGCCCGGCGACCATGCCGCACGACCACGCCCCTGCATCCATGTCGCCGTCGATCATGATCTTGGGATAGACGCCACCAACCATGGCGATGATGTCCTCGAACTTCACTTCGGCGCCTTTTTCGGCTTCCATCTCGAGAATCTTCTCGACCGCGGCGTTGTTGAGCACACGCTCGGTATTGCGCAGCGGGCGCATGACCAGCCGAGTGTCGAGCTCGGTTGCGGCGACGATCGCCTTTTTGA